>JAJQCO010000076.1 GCA_021202655.1 Clostridiales bacterium
CAAATGCGTATCAGGAGCCTTCTTTTATTTTAGGGAGCTTTTTTCACAGCCCCTCTTTCTTTTGCCATAGCATACGAAAGGAGCTGCCGGTGGCAGGTCCTGTAGTTATCACATTTTCTGTTACATAATTCTGTGAATCCAGCCTTCCGGCGCCTCGACGGTGCCCATCTGAATCCCCGTAAGCGTTTCATAGAGCTTCTTAATCGTCGGTCCCATCTCATCCATTCCGCTGGCAAAGCAGATCTCTTTTCCGTGATCCACAACTCTGCCAACCGGGGAGATGACCGCCGCCGTGCCGCACAGACCGCACTCGGCAAACTCGCCCACCTCGGCAAACGCAACCGGCCTCTGGGTAACCTTCAGCCCAAGATAATGCTCTGCCACATAGACCAGAGAGCGTCTTGTGATGGACGGCAGGATCGAGCCGGACTTCGGAATGACAATCTCGCCATCCTTCGTCACAAACAGGAAGTTCGCGCCGCCGGTCTCCTCCACATAGGTTCTGGTCGCGGAATCCAGATACATATTCTCGTCATAGCCATTCTCATGGGCAAGCACATACGGATGCAGGCTCATCGCATAATTCAGGCCGGCCTTGATATCGCCGGTTCCGTGAGGAGCCGCACGGTCAAAATCAGACACACAGATGCTGATCGGCTTTGCGCCGCCCTTGAAATACGGGCCGACCGGCGTCACCAGGATGCGGAACTGATACTCGTCGGACGGCTTTACGCCGATCACCGGGCCGGTGGCAAACATATAAGGACGGACATACAGAGTCGCGCCGCTTCCATACGGAGGAACCCAGGCGGCATTCGCCTTCACAACCTGCTCCACCGCATCCAGGAAACGCTCCCTCGGGAACGCCGGCATCTCCAGACGGGCCGCAGAATTCA
Source organism: Clostridiales bacterium (assembly GCA_021202655.1). Classification (GTDB taxonomy): domain Bacteria; phylum Bacillota; class Clostridia; order Lachnospirales; family Lachnospiraceae; genus Brotaphodocola. The sequence goes on from JAJQCO010000076.1 coordinate 897, forward strand.
TCATCCGCTCTGCGTTCAGGTCAGGACGGAAGGTCACAATGTGGCCATCCTCCGTCGTATAGGCCTTCAGCCCTTCAAAAACCTCCTGGCAGTAATGCAGGATACCCGCACACTCGTTCATCGTCACATTCGGATCCGTCGTGAGGCAGCCCTCATCCCAGGCTCCGTCCCTGTAAACCGACACATAGCGGTAATCCGTCGTCATATAGCCGAACGACAGGTTTGCCCAATCCAGATTCTTCTTTTCCATGATTTTCCCTCCATCTGTAATTTCATCCCGCGGCACGGACAGCGTTCCTTCCCGGCTGATCCGCCTGACCGCTGCCTGCATATTCCGCTCCTAATGAAACCGATTATACCGCCATTGTCCGTCAAAATCAATCTTTCTTTTTGATTTTCGCGACGCTTTCTTTCATAAATAGGAGTTACCGCAGCTTTTCCTTGTAATCCCGCTCGACCTCGCGCTTCATATCCTTCTTCGCCATATCGGCGCGCTTGTCATAGAGCTTCTTGCCCCGGGCAAGGCCGATCTCGACCTTTACCAGGCTGCCCTTAAAATACACCTGCAGCGGCACCAGCGTCAGACCCTTCTCCCGGATCTTACCCTCCAGCTTGTCGATCTCACGCCGGTGCATCAAAAGCCTGCGCGCGCGCAGCGGATCCTTGTTGAATATATTTCCCTTCTCATAGGGATTGATGTGCATCCCGTAGACATAGACCTCTCCCTTTTCTATCCGGACAAACGCCTCCTTGATGCTGCAATGTCCCATCCGGATGGATTTTACTTCCGTCCCGAAGAGCTCAATCCCGCACTCAAACTTTTCGTCAATAAAATAATCATGATACGCCTTCTTGTTGTTGGCGACCAGCTTCACCGAATCCTTCAATCCTTATTCCTCCTGCCATCGGACGGCAACCGGGCGGAAATCGACCGTGCGCATCAGCCGGTCTGCGCCGCTCACCACGACGCGCAGCTTTTGTCCCAGCCGGAATGTCCTGCCGCTTCTCTCTCCCCGAAGCTCCATCCGCTCCTCGCTAAACACATAATAATCGTCATCCAGCTCGTTCACATGCACAAGCCCCTCCACTGTGTTCGGAAGCTCGACATAAAATCCCCAGCCTGTCACGCCGGAGATCACGCCCGTAAACTCCTCTCCGATTCGTCCGGACATATACTCGCATTTCTTCATGCGGATGGTTTCCCTCTCCGCCTCGTCTGCCCGGCGTTCTGTTCTGGAACACTGGTTTGCCACCTGTGCCAGAATCCCGTGATAATGGGAAGCCCTGGTCTCCGTGAGTCCGCCATGCAGGTTTTCCTTCAGAATGCGGTGGATCTGCAGATCCGGATAGCGCCGGATCGGAGAAGTGAAATGCGTGTAATACTGTGCTGCCAGGCCAAAATGTCCTCCACACGTTGGCATGTAATTCGCCTGCTTCATGGAACGCAGCGTCAGACGGCTGATCAACGCCTCCTCCTCACTGCCCTCAATGCGTGTGAGCAGCTTCTGCAGCTCCTTGGGATGCACCCCGCCGTTTGACATGCGGATGGAGTAGCCAAAATTATTGATAAAGACGCCCAGCTTTCTCATTCTCTGCGGGTCCGGATTATCATGAACACGATAGAGAAACGGAAGCTCCTGCCAGAAGGAATCCTCCGCCACCGTCTCATTGGCAACCAGCATGAAATCCTCAATAATACGAGTCGCCACATTGCGCTCATAGGCCCGGATCTCTGTCGGACGTCCCTTCGCGTCAAGAATCACCTTCGTTTCCGGAAAATCAAAATCAATGGATCCCCGCGCCTTTCGTTTCTTCCGCAGAATATCTGCCAGCTCCTTCATGAGGTCAAACATTTCCACAAAGTCCGCGTACTCGCACATCGTCTGCTCATCCCGATCCTCCACGATCGCGCGGACCGCCGTGTAGGTCATACGTCGGTCCACCCGGATCACCGTCTCCGCGATCTCATGACCCAGAACGCGCCCCTGCCCGTCGATATCCATGATGCAGCTTAAGGCCAGGCGGTCTTCTCCCTGATTCAGCGAACAGATCCCGTTCGAGAGCCGGTGCGGCAGCATCGGCAGCACCCGGTCCACCAGATAAACCGACGTGCCGCGCGACAGCGCCTCCTTGTCCAGCGGACTTCCCTCTGTCACATAATGGCTGACATCCGCAATGTGTACGCCGAGCCGATATCCAAAGTCTTCCCGGCTGATTGTCACCGCGTCGTCCAGATCCTTTGCGTCCTCGCCGTCAATGGTCACCGTCTGCCAGTCCCGCAGATCTCTTCGACCGACAAGCTCAGACGGACAGATCCCCTCCGGCATCGTCATCGCCTGCTCCATCACCTCCGGCGGGTACTCATCCGGAATCCCATAAGCCCGCACAATCGAAAGAATATCCGTTCCCGGATCATTCACATGTCCGATGATCTCCGTGATCATTCCTTCCGGCGCCCGGTGCTCCTGTCCATAATCGGTGATCGTCGCGACAACCTTATGTCCGGTTACCGCTCCCATATCCTTTCCCTGCGGGATGAAGATATCCGTGCCGATCCGCGGATGATCCGGAACCACGAAGCCGAAATTCTTATGCTTCTGATAATAGCCGACCAGCGTCGGATTGGCCCGCACAAGAACCTTCGTGACTCTGCCCTCCGTCCGTTTCCCATGACTGCCGGACTGCACGACAATCTCCACCTGGTCGCCATGCATCGCGCCCTTCGTATGCTCCGCCGCGATATGGACGTTGCCTTCCATCCCGTCCACCGTGACAAAACCAAAGCCCTTCTCATTCCCGATAAAGGTTCCCGTATAGACCAGGCTCTCCGGCTTTCCATATTTTCCGCGCTTCGAGAGACTGATCCTTCCCTCTGCCACAAGCGCGTCCAGCACCTCCTGAAACTCGTCCCGCTTCTCCTGCGGGACACTCAGCAAAACGGACAGCTCCTTTCGCTTCATCGGACGGTAAGCCGGATCGGAGATCACCGCCAGAAGCCTTTCTTTTCTGTCCTTTAATAATAATTCGTCTGTCATACACTCCTCAAAACTACAGGACCTGCCACCGGCGGTTCCCTTCGTATGCTACGGAAAAAAAGCACCCTTGCTTCTGATTCACAAGAGTGCTTTGTCTTCCTTCTTACATAATCTTTACCATATCAGATTCAGTACCAGCGCCAGCACAATAAATAAAACAGCGGCGACTGTCGTAAGCTTTGTCAGGTTGCCCTCCAGAGAGCGCCCCTTATTCTTTCCCCAGTAAGAATCCGCCATACCGCCGATCGCGCCAAGACCCGTCTGCTTGCCTTCCTGCATCAGGACTACCACCGTCAGGAAAACGCATATAAGAACGAAAATCACGCACAGGATAATCTTTAACATCGAAATGATACCTCCTACTACTCAAACAGTGGTATTCTACCATATCCAGCCTGAAAATACAAGCTTTTTTTACAATGAAAATCCCGGACGGCGACGGTATGGACTGCGTGCTTGCACGCGAGGACATACCGACATCGGACGGGCTAGGGAGTATGAGCAAGTAGCACGATAGTGCGGATTGCGAATACTCACGGCGATTGCGGGAGCGCGTAAGCGCGAAGCAATCGACTTTCATGCGTGGTGGTGCTCCGCATCAGCGGCGCATGTCGGTTTACAATGGAAGTTCAAGCTTGCTTACACCATCATCCGATATTCCTGCTTCCATCTCGCCACCAGCTTCTCTTCTCCCTCCCGGCGGCGGATCGGATCTCTCCGAAAGAGCGTTTCCAGCTGTCCGACCTGCTCGGAAGCGGCCGCACGTCGGCGGGCGGTCTCCATATCCGCGTCCCACTTCTGCCGCAGCTCTTCAGTCATCATCGTCTTCAGCCGTTCGCCCGGCGCAAGCTCCGGATTCAGCTTTGACAGCATATACAGGCGCGAAAGCGTGTCCTGCCTGCCTGAAACGGCAAAGGACCTGCGATAGGCGTCAAATGCCTTTTCAAGCCGGAACATTCTGGCATAGCAGGAGCCAAGATTATACAGCACATCGGCCCGGAAACGGTCATCCACAACCGCGTCCGTCTTCCAGTCCGCCAGCTCCCGATACAGCTTCTCCGCTCTCCCATACTGACGGATCTGAAAAAATTCATCCGCCCGAAGCTTTTTGTATTCCGCCGGATGCTTCTTGCGCATACCGGCTGCCGTCTGACGAAAGCGGTTGATCTGTCCTCCGGTGCAGTAATCGCTCTCCTGTAGGATCATGACCAGGGCCTCGTCGGGATTTTCCCCGCTCTTAAGCCAGCGCTCGATCTTTAACGCGAGGAAGCCGTGATTCAGCTCCTCGCGCAGAAAGTCTAACAGCGACTCGCTGAGAAAGCCGTCCATCACCAGAAGCGGATAATGACAGCTCACATAACAGAGCTCCTGGGAGGAATACAGCCGGATTCCCAGCTCCTCCGCGTAAAACGGCCGCGTCACATGTTCCTGTCTGCACAAAAGTAAGCTCATATCATAACCTCTTGTTTTACCTGGGCTCCGGTCGCCGGAAACAGCTCCCCAAATCCCTGATCCTTCAAATCCAACTTCATAGTCAGTTCATACGCAAAAGAAAGACGGATCCGCACCTTCACCGTCCGCTCCTCGCGTTTCGGAAAGCCGGTCAGCGGAATGGAAACGGTCCGCTTATTCTTCGTGTCCGCTGTGACGACAAGGTCCACGGTATCCTGATGATCCGGGATGACGTCGAGCACCGTTTCCCTGCCATACCAGTCGTCTCCCGCGGCAGCCAGAATGATCGAGGTCTCCTGACCTCTGCGCAGAACGCTCATCGAAACCGTCGACTGAAGCCGCCCGTCACAGAGAATCGTATAGGGATAAGCCGTCTGATCGCGGAACAGATCCTGCGCCCGGTAAAACGCTCCCTTGGCAAAGACCGCCGTCTCCAGATAGACTCTCCGCTTGACGCAGAGCAGCTTCATAAAGCCTTCTGCCCAGTCTCTGTTTTCAAATCCTCTCCCGGTCAGAAATACGGAGGAATAGAGCTTTTTCTGCATCATCCGCTCTCCGCAGGCACAGAGAATCTTATCTGCCAGCTTCGCGCCGGAGGGCGTATCCAGGATATCCAGGCTGATGCTCCCCTCCTCCAAATTCTCGTACTCACATCGGACGGTCGGCTGCCTGCTTCCTCTCTGCACCTTCAGCTCGTAATAACGAAGACGTTCCTCCGAAAGATCAAACATCCCCACTGTCCCGCACCAGATTTCCTTCTTCTGACTCATAATATAATAGACAAAGCTCTCGGCGTGGGAGATCACGCGAACATGCTGCTCCTCCACCCCCAGCTCTCCGGCGCATTCCATCAGAATTTCGACAAGCTTCGGAGTCAGCTTGCGAACCGCATATACCATTCCTGTCAGACGAGTCTCTCCCCGTTCCCGCAGAGCCTGCGTCACCGCCTCCCGGAGAAAGCGTTTTAACAGGTCGCGTCCCTCGTAGCGGATTCCGCCGAGCGTCGCCGTCCCGTCCTTCAGAAGCTGACTCACCAGCTGGTCTACCAGGATTCCGTCGCCCGCCAGATTATGCGCATAGGCCTCTTCTCCGATATACCAGGTATCTTCATCCTTACATTTGCAGATCACCGTCGGAATCATCCGGGGCTTTTCCTCTGACATGCTGCCAATCTGTGTGTACTCGTAGCACAGCTCGCCGCCTCCCCTCATTCCCTCGCTACACTTCCTAGATATCAATCGTTGTTCGCA
>JAJQCO010000206.1:0-22263 GCA_021202655.1 Clostridiales bacterium
GTCGGCGGTCGGCTCCAGAAAGGCCGCCGTCAGTCGATACAGAATGAGCAGCACCGCCAGCTTCACGAGCGGAATCAGACTGAGCATGGCCAGAACGACGCTCGCCGCGGCGCCGACACAGTTTTTGATCAGCACACCGGAGCCGAGTACCAGGCCGGTCACCGTCTCCACGCTCTGCCCGATTCCCGGAATCGCCGCCAGAAGCTTCCGGATCCCGGCAGATTTCACGGCATCCGCGCTGGGCAGAACCATCCCCTGAATCAACTGGAAGCCTGCCGTCAGTCCGAACAGCGACCACATTCCCCAGCGGACCGCAGCCTTTAAAAATCCGGTCAGTCTGGAAAACATCTCTTCCTTCGCCATATTTCCCGCCATAGCCAGGACGGCAAACACCTGCGCGGCCGGAAGAAGAACCCGGACATAAAGCCACTCGCAGGCTCCGATCAGGAAAAAGGCTGTCCCATACCAGGCCGCCGCCGTCATGGAGGCGCCCGCCCACGCCACGCTGAGCAGGCAGGCGGGCAGAATCATCCTCATGAATTCCATCTGTTGTCCAAGCACCGCGCCGGCCACCCGGACACTCTGAAAAAAGGAAGCCGATAATACGGTGAACGCCATCAGACAGGTCATAAAAAAGCCGGTCTCCGAGATCCCGCTCTCCGAAAAGATTTCGGAAAATCCCGTGAAAACGGCGCCGCAGATTCCGATGGCGAACACCTGCGTCATCATGCTCCAGCCGGACTGGATTTCCACAAACAGGCCGTCCCGCAACGCGTCCAGGAGCATCCGCCCCGCACGCCGTCCCTCTCCCGCGGCGAGTGTTTTCATCAGATCGGAAAAGGAAAGCGCTTTGCCCATCTGCGGGAGATTTTCCCGCAAAAAGGCATCCACATCCCGGAGACTCTCCTCCAGAGAGGCGTCCAGCGTCACCGTTTCTTCTTCCTGCCGGTCCGTTCCCATCGCCGCCTCTGCCCGCCCGCAGATCATCAGAAGCATCGCGCAGCTAAAAGAAAGAAGGAACCATACACGCCAAAGCCCCTGTCTCATGCAAGAAACCTCTGCATGGTTTCCAGCAGCGCCAGCAGAACCGGCATGCTGACTGCCAGAATCGAGAGCTTCGCAAAGATCTCAATCTGGCTGCCGACCGCGCTGTATCCGGCATCCCGGCAGATTCCGGCTGAAAACTCCGCGATATAGGTAATCCCCGTCATCTTTACCAGCGTTTTCAGATACAGCGGATGAATCCGGATCACCTCCTGCAGCTTGCGCATCGCGTCCATGACGGTTTTCAGCCTGGACACGCCATACCAGGCGATCAGGCATCCCGCCGCCAGCACCAGATAAGTCCCATATTCCCCGCGCATTCCTTTCAGTGAAACCGCCAACAGCACCGCCGTTATCCCCACAATTCCGGCTGTCATGATCGTCATCCCATTTCCCCCGCCTTCTTAAGCCCTTCTCATTCGCCCGCCTGGGTTTATTCACAGCGCAAACAGAACCCGGATTGTCTCGAACAGCTCATAGATATACGGCACCATCCAGAATAAAACCAGAATCAGCCCCGCAAGACTCGTCAGAAAGGCCTGCTCCTCCCGTCCGCTGTGCTTCAGCACCTGGCAGATCACCGATACCAGAATGCCCACCGCCGCAATCCGAAAGATCAGATTGACATTCATCCGGACTCCTTTCTTATCTCTATACCAGCAAAACTGCGAGGAACAGGCCTCCCATGACTCCGAGGCTGGTATACATTCTGCATGTTTCCTGTTTCTGCGCTCTCAGCCTTCCGATTTCAAGATCCAGCTGCTCCAGATAGAGAAGCAGATTGCGCTCCTGCATATCCCGGTCAAGGAAACCGAGATGTCTGCCCAGCGACGCCAGGCTCTTCCGATCGGCTCCTGCCAGCGCGCAATCCCTGCCGTCCAGCCGTTTTGTCTCCTCCTGCCAGATCTGGTCAAAGGATTCTCCCTTCTGATCATAGATCCGCTGCGCGACACGCGAAAACAGTTCGGCAAGCGGACCGTCCGTCCGCTCCCCCACCGCTTCCAGCGCCTCGGAAAGAGGGGCCTGCGCATAGACAATCTGCCCCTTCAGCAGATAAATCATCTGGCGTAGCTGCTCCAGCTCTCCCAGACGCCTGCGATATCGCCCCGCCATCCAGCTGCCAAATCCGGTCGCTCCCGCTACGACCAGAAGCGCCCCTGACCATCTCATCCCGACCTGCAGCATTGCCACCGACGCCCCTCCTCCCCTTTTATCACTTCCATGTTGCGGCGACCGGTTTTCCATCTCTGTCGCAAATACTTCTCACATGCCCGGCGCCTCCCCTTGCGTCCAGCGTCACATAACGCCGGAAGCGGCGCTGCGCGGCCATTTCAGCAAAACCCGGCTTTTTTTCGATCTCCTCCCACGACGCTCCGTGAACGGTGGCGAGCATCGTGCATCCGCAGTTCATGGCATATGCCACCGCCTTCATCTCCTCTGTCCCGCCAATCTCGTCCACCGCGATGACCTCCGGCGCCATGGAGCGCACCAGCATCATCATGCCCAACGCTTTCGGACAACAATCCAGCACATCCGTCCGCGTCCCCAGATCATTCTGCAGCATTCCCTGATAACAGGCTCCGATTTCCGACCGCTCATCCACCACGCCGACCGTCATTCCCCGATGCCATTTTGTCCCATCCGAAATCTGACGGATCAGATCCCGCAGCAGCGTAGTTTTTCCACATCTGGGCGGCGAGAGAATCAGCGTATCCAGAAGCCGCCTGTCCTCATACAGATATGGCAGAACCTCGTCCGCACAGCCCGGAACCTGATGCGCAAGGCGCACATTGAGCGAGGAAATGAATTTCATGGTGCGGATTCCGTCTCCTTCCATCACAGTTTTTCCGGACAGCCCGACCCGATGTCCTCCCGGAATGGTCAGAAATCCCTGCCGGATCTCTTCCTCAAACGCGTAGAGAGAATAGCTGCTCATATACTCCAGCGTCTCCCTGATGTCCCGCGCCGAAACCTGATAGGCTCCGGCCATATCCCGCGCGATCCTCCCGTCGGAGGTAAGACAAACCTCCCGATTGCCTGTAATCAGCAGAAGCGGCTCCCCCGCGCGCAGCCGAATCTCCCGGACTTGTCCGAAATCCACGTCAAGCTTCTTAAGCATGGCCCGGATCCCTCCCGGAAAAATCCGGATCACTTCCTCTCTCCTGTCCACCCCATCCACTCCCCTCACACCAGATATATATGAGGACAATGAAAAGATTAGAACTTTGGTAGCTACAGAACCTGCCACCGGCAGCTTCTTCCGCATGCTTGGGCAAAAAAGGAGGCATCATCCAGTGAATCGTCTCCGGATCATGCCTCTGCTTCTCAATGCTTATTCTCTTTTTGATGATCAGTCATCATCGTCTTCGTCACTGCTGGAGTATCCGATATACGGATCATAATCCGGATCCTTCGCGGCCGCCGTCGTCTCTTCCACGGCTTCCTCCGACATCTCCTCGTCCTCTGTCTCCGCAGTCTCTTCCGCTGCCGTCTCCTCTGATGTCGTCTCCTCCGCCGCAGCTTCTTCTGCAGCGTCTGCCTCTACCCGGTCTCCTTGCAGAGCGCCGGAAGGATCAAACATATAGGAAACACCGTCTATGACGCAGGAGCCGGTCACCATCGCGCCGTCCGCGTCGCAGTAATAATGGACATCGCCCGAATCAATCCAGCCCGTCCTCACATAGCCTGCCTCATCGAAGCAATACCATTTCCCGGTGGATGAATCCTGCCACCAGGTACTCACCGGCCAGCTGCCATCCTCATTCTGATACCACCACCGGCCGTCTTCCGCCTGCTTCCAGCCGGTTGCGGCGGCCTCTGTCTCCACAGCTGCGGTTTCCGTACCCGCCTCTGTCTCAGCAGCCGCAGCTTCCGCTGCCGTCTCTTCCGTCGCTGCTTCCGCAGTCGTCTCGTCTGTCGCCGTCTCCGCCGTCGTCTCCTCCGTCACAGCTTCGTCCGCTGCCTGTGTCTCCGTACCCGGTCCCTGCGTATTGTACTGACCTCCGTTCGCGTTGAACTCCGCGCGGGTCTCGCTGATGTAACATTCGTCGGATTCCTCCGACCAGTAGCCATCCTTGTAAGAACCGCTGCTCTTCGCCAGCGCGCGAACCTTAAAGTAGTAATCTCCCGCCACCTTCATGTAGCTCTTCAGGTTGATGTACTCCTTCTTCGTCTTGGGGCTGGCAACCTTGCTGTCGTCCCGGTACAGGTAGATCTCGTACTGATATGCGTCCTCCACCTCTTCCCATCTGGCGATCGTAATGTCGTCGTCGTCCCAGTATGCATCCTGCACGGTCGCCAGCCTCGTCTTCGTAGCCGCTGCCGACGTCACAGATCCAGACACTGACAGAATCCCCCCAATCAACAAGATAACCATCTTCTTCACAGATTTCAATTTACATGTTCCTCCTTCCTGGCCGGGGCACGTCCGCACCGGCACATTTGTTTTGATTATAACATAAAAGCTGCTGTAAAATGTGATCAGTTTCTTTCTTTTTTCTAAATGTTTTTATCGAAGGCAGCATCCGGCTACTTGTGATAGGGCTCTCCGGCAAGGATCCGAAAGCTTCGATAGATCTGTTCGAGAAGGATGACTCGCATCAGCGGATGGGGAAAGGTCATGCGGGAAAAGCTCAACGCATAATCCGCACGCTTCATCACCACCTCGGAAAGTCCGAGCGAACCCCCGATCACAAACACAAGATGACTGCGGCCGGAAACGCCAAGCCTTCCGATCCGCTCGGAGAGCTGTACGGAATCGAGCATCTCTCCTTCAATCGCCAGGGCAATGACATAAGCGTCATCCCGGATCTGCGACAGAATCCTCGCGCCCTCCTTCTCTCTGATCTGGCGTTCGAGCGCCGCGCCCGCCCCGTCCGGCGTCTTTTCATCCGCCACCTGAATGATTTCAAGCCTGCAATAGCGGCTGAGACGCTTCTCATATTCCGCTACGGCCTCGGCATAAAACCTCTCCTTCAGCTTTCCCACCACAACCAGCGTGATCTTCATGGCTGCTCGCTCCTCTTTCGCCCGGACTTCACCCGGCGCACCGGCCGCCCGGACTTCCGGAATCGAATCCCGTAAATGATCTCCATAAAACGACTCACTTCCTCCCAGGCGTCCCTGCTCTCCGGGATCAGACGATATGCCATCTGAAACACATGGAACATTCCCTCATAGACAGACAGCCGCAGTCTGACATGCCCCCGGCGCAGCTTCCCGGCCACCTGCAGGGAATCATCCAACAGCATTTCCTCTGAACCCACCTGGATTAAAACCGGCGGAAATCCCGTGAAATCTCCGAATAAAGGCGACAGGTAAGGATCACGCGGATTTGCATCTCCGATATAGGGATTGTGATAGAGCATACTCTCCGTCGTCCCGCCAAACTGCGGATCCCGGACAAAATTTGTCTGATAGGACGCGCCGCTGCAGGTCACATCCGTCCACGGGGACATGACGATGACGCCCGCGGGAAGCGGGATCCCGTGATCCTTCAGATAATGAATCAGTCCCAGCGAAAGACCGCCGCCCGCGGAATCGCCTGCCACGACAATCCGCTCCGGTTCATATGACTTTTCCTCCAGCAGCCACCGATATGCCGCCACCGCGTCCTCAAGAGCCGCCGGAAAGGGATGCTCCGGCGCGACCCGGTAGTCCGGCGTCAGCACGTCGGCCGCCTTGCTGCGCAGGGAATACTGCACGGCAAAGTCCCGGTAGATATTCTTCATCGGCCCGATATAACCGCCGCCGTGAAGCTGCAATACCACGCGCCCGGTACATACCCCGACCGGACGCAGATATTCCATCTTAAAGTGCTCCATCCCGACTATCTCATACTCAAATCCCGATGGGCAGAGCCAGGCAGGCTCCCTCGGATCCATCCGGTATTCTCCGGTCTGAAACTTGTGTCCCACGGCAGAATCCATCATATTTCTCATCACATCCCGCACGAGTCTGCCCATCACACTCACCTGATTGTCATTCAACCTGACGCGAGTTTTCCCCCTACTGTATATTTAAATATGAAGCCTTCGCTGCAATTCCGCTCGAAAGCTCGCCCTGCCGCTCAGATAATCCGAGAGCCTTCCGATTGCCGCCGTTAAGGTTTCTCCGGTCTTTTTTGCCATCCGCGCCGCCTTCTCCTCCCCGCCCGGCCTCATGATACGGATTAAACGGACACGCGGATACATATCCTTCTTTCTCGCTCCGCAAAGCTCATTGCCCTCCAGGGTAACCGGAATTCCGTCGCTCTTTAGCTTCTGAAAAAATCTCTTCTGCAGACGGCTGTCCCTCAGCACCGAAGCAAACGTCACCACAATCTCGTCGCCATATGTGCAGACCGTACACTTGATCGGCTGACGGCGGGAAACGCCAATGAAAATATGAAAGCGCTCAATCTCGTCCGCATACTCCTCGTCCATCTGGATCAGCCCCAGATTGGAAAGGGTCATGGAATACGCCCGATCCTTCAGACGAAACAGAAATGCCAGCACCGGCGCCTTCAAAAAGAGCGGGATCATGCGCAGATACCATTTTTTCTCATTGGAAACATTATAGGAAATGCTTTCCGCAAGCCTGTCCTTATCAATCTTGCGGTCCATCTGGCGGCTGAGTATGCCCACCAGCTTATCAAATGTCATCTCCGGATTGCGGAACAGATAACCGATCATGGTCACGGCAAAAAAATTCGACACGGTGTCCGAGCCGAAGAAGGAACGCAGATTGATCGGCACATTCAGGACGACCGGCTCCCGACAGCTTTTCCCGTTCAGATATTCCTGCCAGATCGACCAGATCAGGGCCGCGGCCAGATATCTGGTGACCGTCACGCCATAACAGCTGCACGCCGCCTTCGTCTTGGCGAGAGGCAGATAGCCGTGCAGCACCTGCATATTGCCCAGATGCATGAAGGTTCCCCGGATCCGATACGCCGGTCGAGAGCTGTAGCTGTGATGCGGGATCTCCCTGTAATTTTCAAGGTAGCTGTCTACCGCTTTTAACGCCTGCTCCTGCGGCGGCTTCTCATCCTCCTTCACCCCGCTGTCCGGATCTCCATGCGCCAGCCGCAGATAGTGTGCCGTCAGACGTTTCAGGAAAAGAATCGAGCCAAGACCGTCCGTCAGTCCGTGAAACATTTCCAGGTTGATCCGCTTCCCGTAATAGGTGACGCGGAACAGAAATTTCCGGTTCCCGTGCGGGTCGATGTACCGGCACGGATAAGTATTCTCCTGGCTCACCTGCGGGATCTCTGGATTTTCCTCAAAATAATACCAGAAAAAGCCTCTTTTCAGCTTCACGCGGAGCTGGTCGATCTCCGGCAGAATCTCCTCTAACGCCTGCTTGAGAAGCTCGGGCCTGATCTCCTCCTTCAAGGTCACCGAGGTTCGAAACACCTGACTCATATTCTCATTGGCAATCACCGGGAAAATCTTCGCCGTATTGTCCAGCCGCCGCCACCAGCTCTTTTTTCGTTTTTCTCTTTCCATTTCATTCTCCTGCCGCATCCCGCACTGCGCAAAATCCGCAGGAATCTGTCACAGGCAGGACGCTTTCGCCGGGAACCGACGCCTATACCCGAAAATAATACCCCACGCCCCATTTGGTGTGGACATACTTCGGATCGCTCGGGCTCGGCTCAATCTTTTCGCGCAGACGCCGGACATGGACGTCCACCGTGCGCACATCGCCGGACTCCGAAACCTTATTTCCCCATACCAGTGTGAGCAGATTTTCTCTGCTGTATACCTTATTCGGATTGCAGGCAAGAAGCTCAAGCAGATCGAATTCCTTCGCCGTCAGGTTGATCTCCCGCGCGCCGATAAAGACCCGCCGTCCGTCGCGGTCAAGCTTCAAATCTCCCGCCGTAATGATCCGGTCGTCCTCCTTCTTTTCCTGCTTTGATTTTCTGGCGTTGCGGCGCATGATCGCCTTGATTCTTGCCTTCACCTCCAGAATATTAAACGGCTTTGTGATATAATCGTCCGCATACTCCAGCCCCAGGATCTTATCCATGTCGCCGCCCTTCGCCGTCAGCATGATGATCGGCATCTCTGAAAATTCGCGGATGGCCTGACACACCTCAAAGCCGTCATATTTCGGAAGCATCACATCCAGAAGCACTACGTCATATTCCGTCTCCTTCGCCAGACGGATTGCTTCCTCCCCGTCATAGGCGCAGTCTACCTGCATCCCGTCCTGCTCCAGACTGAAACGGATGCCCTTCACAATCAGCTTTTCATCATCCACTACAAGGATCTTCGCCATATTCTTCTCTCCTTTGACCATACGCCACGCCGGAATTCTGCCCGGCTGCGCCCCTTCCTCTGCATGTATTCCCATCGCGTCGCGGTCTTATACCGTAATACTCTCTTTTATCTTCTGAAATGCCGCGTCCTTAATCCCGGGCACGTTCATAATGTCCTCAATCCGTCCAAACGCTCCGTTTTCCTCCCGGTAGCGGATAATATCCGCTGCCTTTACCTCACCGATGCCGGAGAGCGTCATCAGCTGCTCCTTCGTCGCTGTGTTGATGTTCACCTTCGAAAAACCGGTATTCGACGTCTCGCCTGCGGATGTCGCCGATCGCCCGGCCGCGGTCTGCCCTGCCCCGGCCTCGTATGCCGTAATCCAAGCAGGATCCTGAGTCTGGCTTACCGTCGGCGCCTCGAGCTTCATCCCATCATACACCGGCTCCGCCAGGTTGAGCCAGCTCGCCGCTGCCGCTTCCGTAAATCCGCCGGCCATCTCGATCGCCTCAAAAATCCGCTGACCATCTGTCATCCGGTATACCCCCGGACAAAGCACCTCGCCGCAGACATAGACATATATCTCCTGCTCCTGCGCCGCAGCCGCATACTCTTCGGCGGCCGCCGTCTCCACGCCAGAACCTGCTTCCTCCCCGGCAACGCCGTCTGACGTCGTCTCTTCCTTCGTATCTTCCCCGGCTGACGCCCTCTGGCTGCCCAAAGCAACCGTCTCCTCCTGTGAGGCAGCTTCCTCCTGTCCCTGCGCGCGTGCAAGCTCCGTCTCTCCCGGATCGGATCCTCCGCAGCTGTAGAAAAAACCGGCTGCCAGCAGAAATACTGCCAGAGCCAGCCATTTCAGGATACCGGAAAACCTCGTCTTCATGTGCTTCTCTCCTCTCTGAGAGAATCCCAATTCAGCCTGCCTCTATTCTACCGAAATCCCATATCAAATACAAGTAAATTTTTCTTAAAGCTGCACACAACAAAAGCAGGGGCATTCCCTGCTTCTGTTGTGTGCCATAACATACGGAAGGAGCTGCCGGTGGCAGGTCCTGTAGTTAAAAAGACGATGCCTGATCCATCCTTTTCCCCTTCAGGATCACCTGCGCCGTGCCAAGATCTTCTTCTCGCAAAAGCACCAGATTGGCAATCTTTCCGACGGAAATGCTTCCGTAGCGGTCGTAGATCCCAACCGATTTTGCCGGATTGACCGCCGCACATTTCACCGCGCTCTCAAGCGGAATGCCCATCTCCCTCACGGCTGTCCGCAGGCCATCCATCAGATTGGTCACCGAACCGGCGATGGTTCCGTCGGCCAGAGTGGCCCGGCGGCCATGCTTCCTGACCTTAAGTCCGCCAAGCCCATACTCGCCGTCCGGCATTCCCGTGGCCTCCATCGAATCGCTGATCAGGATGATCCGGTCGTCTCCAAACATTTTAAATGTCTGGCGCACCATCGCCGGATGGATGTGAATCCCGTCGCAGATCAGCTCGGCCTCCACATCCGGATTGTCCGCCGCGGCTCCCACCACGCCCGGAGCCCGGTGAGAAAGCCCGGTCATCGCATTGTAGAGATGCGTCACATGATGGACGCCGTCCGCAAAGGCTTTTGCCGCCAGCTCATAATCCGCAGTGGTATGCGCCACGGACAACACAACCTCGTCCTTTAACTCCCGGATCAGCTCGTCCATTCCCGGTAGCTCCGGCGCAATGGAAAGGAGCTTTACCATATGACCGGAAGCCCTGTCCCATTCCCGGAACATTTCCACATCCGGATCGATGACATACTCCCCATTCTGAGCGCCCAGTCTGTCCCGGGAAAGGAAGGGTCCCTCCATGTGAATGCCGCAGAGGATGGCTCCCTGCTCCCCGCGATAGGAAGCCGCCGCCCGGCAGACCTTAAGAAGCGCCTCCCGTCCCAGCGTCATGGTCGCAGGGACGATTGTCGTGATCCCCTGCGACGCCTCATATACGGCCATCGTCTCAATCGACTCATGCGTACCGTCACAGAAATCATGCCCCACACAGCCATGAAAATGAATATCTGTCAGACCGGGAATCAGATAACAGCCCGTCCCGTCCAGGACCTCCCCGTCCCCGCTCTTCTCCGCAATCTTCTCTCCGTCCGTATATACGTCTTTTTGTACAAAAACTCCATCTTCTGTATATACCTTCGCATGAATAATTTTCATTCTCCGCCTCCATTCAACGGAAATCATTCCTGACAGTCGCACTTCGACAGCGCCGCCTCATCCGCCACGATCGTGACATCCGGATGCATCTGCAGAATGGAAGCCGGAACCTGCGGAACGACAGGGCCGAAAAATGCCCGCTTCACGATATCCGCTTTTCCCTCTCCGCTGACAATCAGCAGAATCTTTCTCGCCATCATAATGGTCTGAATTCCCATGGTATAGGCCTGTCTTGGCACCTCGTCCGCGGAATCAAAAAATCGTTTGTTTGCCTCGATGGTGCTTTCCTGCAGATCCACGCAGTGCGTCAGCGTCCCGAATTCCTCCCCCGGCTCGTTAAAACCGATGTGTCCATTGTGTCCCAGGCCGAGAAGCTGAAGATCTACCCCGCCGACTTCGCGGATGACCTCTTCATAACGTGTACACTCCCTCTTTGCATCCGGGTTCATGCCGTCCGGCAGATATGTGCGATCCGGATTGATGTTCACGTAATCGAAGAAATTGTGATGCATAAACCAGGCATAGCTCTGTTCATTCTCAGCCGAAAGCCCGCGATACTCGTCCAGATTCACCGTCGTCACATCGCCAAAATCCAGATCGCCCTTCTCATACCATTCAATCAGCTGCCGGTATGTCCCGACCGGCGAGGATCCCGTCGCCAGTCCCAGCACGCAATCCGGTTTCATAATCACCTGTGCGGAAATGATGTTGGCCGCCTTACGGCTCATGTCCTTGTAATCCTTTGCCCTTATGATCTTCATCATCATTCACCTTTCTGTCTTTTGCCAATGGCCATCTGTCTCATCGTATATAGGAAACGACAACGCCAAAAGTATTTGCCATTCTTTATAGTATACCTCTCATTTTCAGATGCATCAAGGCCTTGTTTGTGGTATAATCAGGGACATACGGATCAAAATATCCACGAAAGCCATTCATTTAGAAGAAACCAGATAAGGAGGCTCCCCTATGACAAAAGCAGTTATTTTTGATCTGGACGGTCTGCTGATTGACAGTGAAATGATTTATTATGAGATTGAAGTAGATTTTCTGAAAAAATATGGCGATACGATCACTCTGGAAGAGTACGCGCACAACAACAGTGGAAAAACGCTGGTAGAGAATGTCTCATACATGGTCAATCATTACCGGCTTCCGATTTCTGTGGAAGAAGGACTGACCTACGTCTTGTCCAGGGAAAAGGAATATTTCAGGAAAGGCGTTTTCTTAAAGCCGGGCGCAGAAGAGCTGCTGCGGTTCTTAGGCGAAAACGGCTATCCGATCGGGATGGCGTCCTCCAGCACGAGGGAGCGGGCGGAAGGGATTCTGGCGCGAAACCATGTCCTCCAGTATTTCGACAGCACGGTATTTGGCCCCGAAATCACAAAGGGAAAACCGGATCCCGAAATCTTTCTGAAAGCGAGCGAGAAGCTAAAGGAAGCCCCGTCAGACTGTCTGGTTCTGGAGGACAGCGAGGCCGGCATCCAGGCGGCTTACTCCGCCGGGATCCCGGTCATCTGCATTCCCGATCTGAAAACGCCGGACGAGAAATACCAGGCCATGACGGAGGCGCTGCTTCCTTCTCTGGCCGACGTCATTCCCTGGATCAGAAAAAATTCTCAGACGTAAGCATACGGGCGGAGTGCAAGATGCACTCCGCCCTTCCTGAAAGTCGATTGCTTTGCGCTTTCGCGCTCCCGCAATCGCCGGGAGCATTCGCAATCCGCACTATCGTGCTACTTGCTCATACTCCCTAGCCCGTCCGATGTCGGTATGTCCTTGCGTGCAAGCGCGCAGTCCATACCGCCGCCGTCCGGGACTTTCATAGTAAACACTTGCTCCGCATAGTTGACCGACGCCATCGCGTCCTTGCAGTAGCGGTCAGCGCCCATCGTATCGGCGTAGTCCTGGGTCAGGACCGCTCCCCCGACCATGACCTTCGCCCAGGGCGCGCTCAGGCGCAGCTGGCGGATGGTTTCCTCCATGCTCGGCACGGTGGTCGTCATCAGGGCAGAGAGCCCGACAAGCTCCACGTGATTCTCAACCGCCATCTCGACGATCGTCTCCGGCGGCACGTCCTTTCCAAGATCCATCACATCATAGCTGTAATTTTCCAGAAGAACCTTCACAATATTCTTCCCGATGTCATGAATATCGCCCTTCACCGTAGCCAGGATAACCACGCCCTTTTTCTCCTGTGCCTGGCCGCTCGCCGCCATATCATCCTTGATGACCTCAAACGCGGCCTTGGCCGCCTCGGCGCTCATGAGAAGCTGTGGCAGGAACATGGTTCCCTTTTCAAAGCCCCTGCCCACCACATCCAGAGCCGGAATCATCTGTCCGTTGATAATCTCCAGCGCATCCCTGGTCTTTAAAAGCTCCGCGACGATCGCCGCCGCCTCTTCCTTCAGGCCCTTAATCACGCTGACGCCAAGCGCCCCCACGTCTCTGCCATCAAAAACCGTCGCGCCGGACATGCCGGAAGCCCCCGCTGCCCCGGAGCCTCCCGCCGGTGCAGGTATGCCGGCCGCACCGGAACCGCCGGTGCGCACCGCGCTCTGCCCGAGAGAAGCCGTCTTTTGCCCGCCGTAGACACTGATATACTCGCCGCACTGCGGATCCAGATCCATCAGCGCCCGGAAGCTGTAATATGCCCGCATCATCGCCTCGGAATTCGGATTGATGATCGCCGCAGAAAGACCGCTCTGCATGGCCATGGTAAAAAACGCCGCATTGATGATCTCCCTCTGCGGCAGCCCGAAGGAAATGTTCGAAACCCCGAGAATCGTCTTCCCGTGAAGCTCGTCGCGCACGCGCCGCAGCGCCTCCAGGGTCGTCAGCGCGCCCTTGCTGTCAGAGCTGACCGTCAGGCACAGGCAGTCGATCAGAATATCCTCCGGCGCGATCTCATATTCTGCCGCCGTCCGGTAAATCTTCCTTGCCACCTCGATCCGTCCCTCTGCCGTCTCCGGGATGCCGCCCTCGTCGAGGGCCAGCGCTACCACCACGCCGCCGTATTTTTTTACCAGCGGGAAGACGGTCCGCATGGATTCCTCCTTGCCGTTGACCGAATTGATCAGCGCCTTGCCGTTGTATACGCGCAGCGCCTGCTCCATTGCCGCCGGATCAGAGGTGTCAATCTGCAGCGGCAGATCGATGATGCTCTGAAGCTCCCTCACGACCTCCACCATCATCGAAGGCTCGTCGATCTCCGGCAAACCGACGTTTACGTCCAGCACATGCGCGCCGTGATCCTGCTGAGTCACGCCCTCGCGCAGAATATATTCGAGATTGTGATCGCGCAGCGCCTGTTTGAATTTTGACTTGCCGGTCGGATTGATCCGTTCGCCGATCAGAATCGGACTTTTTTCGATCTCCACCGCCTGGGCAAAGGAGGATATGACCGTCCGGTGCTTCTTCGTGACCGGCTTCGGCGTCTTATCCCGGCAAAGCTCCACGACCTTGCGGATATGATCCGGCGTCGTGCCGCAGCAGCCGCCGACCAGACGCGCGCCCATATCGACGATCTCGGCCACGGTGGCCGCGAACTCATCCGCGTCGATGTCATACACCGTGACGCCGTTTTCGCTGCGGGGCAGACCCGCGTTCGGATTGACAATCACCGGGATGGAGCTCACCGCGAGAATCTCCTTTAAGATCCCCTTCATCTGCACCGGCCCCAGGCCGCAGTTCATCCCCAGCGCGTCGACGCCAAGCCCCTCTAACATCGCCACAATCGAAGCCGGGCTGCCTCCGGTCAGAAGCTTCCCGCGCTCGTCAAAGGTCACCGTGACAAAAACCGGCAGCTCGCAGGCCTCCTTCGCAGCCAGCACAGCCGCCTTCGTCTCATAGCTGTCGCTCATGGTCTCAATGAGAATCAGATCCACGCCCTCGCTGACGCCGATTTCCACGACCTCCCGATAGAGCGCATAGCAATCCTCAAACACCAGATCGCCGAGCGGCTTTAACAGCTTGCCCGTCGGTCCCAGATCCAGCCCGATATAGGCCTGTTTTCCGCTCAGGCGGATTGCCTCCTTCGCATTCCGAACCGCCGCGCGGATCACCGTCTCCAGCGGGAAGGAGGAATCTGCATGGTATTTTAACGAATCGACGCCAAAGGTATTCGTGAGCACGATGTCGGCTCCCGCGTCCAGATAGGCGCGGTGAATCTTCACCAGTACCTCCGGGTGCAGAAGATTCCATGTGCCCGGCAGCTCGCCGGGTCCCAGGCCTTCCGCCTGCAGAAGGCTGCCCATCCCCCCGTCAAAAAACACGATCCGCTTTTCGATTTCCTGTAAAATTCCCATCTCGCATTCCTGCCTTTGTCTATCTTCGATATGCGCAGTCCGTCTTCGCACAGACCTCGCAGCCCTGTATGCTGCAGCCCTGCGCCACCCGGCTTACCCCGATCACCGCCGTCACCGACTTGGACGGCGCCATCAGCAGACTGTCCGTAAGCGTAATTCCGATTCGTTTGTTCAGCTCCAGCGCAGACGCGATCCCTCGCTGGCAGTCCAGGGGAAAATCCCCGTATCCCGGGCTGAAACGCGGACGCAGATGCCAGCCCTCCGCCCGGCAGCTCTCCCGGGTCTCCTCATTCTTCCGATCGCAGAAATCCTCCAGCATGGCTACCGATGCCGCCTGCATGACGACGGCCTTGCTGACCTGCAGGATCGTATAGCGATGCAGCAGCACATCCACCTGGCTTCCCAGCGTCGCCGCAAAGAGAAGCACCCTCTCACAATCCCTCAGATTTCGCTCCAGACTCCGGCTTTGCGTCTTAAGACATCCCATGTCGATCTCATGATCACGGATGAAGAGAGGGTATTCCCTCCAGATCGCCCGCGGCGTCGCCGCCTGCTCCAATTCGCGCTTGCATTCCCCGATCAGCTCCCGGATCTCCTCCGGCGGCTCCTGCCCGCGATATCCCATATAGCGCAGGATCTCTCTGTCATTCCATTCCATAGATTTGTCCGATCTCCGTGCCAACCGCCTTCTAGCGATCCACCTTCAAAAGCTCCGACACATTCGCCAGAATGGCCGCCGCGACATCCGGTTTATTCATCGAATAAATGTGAATGCCATTCACATGATTCGCCAGCAGATCGACAATCTGTTCCGTCGCATAGGCGATTCCGGCCTGCTTCATCGCCGCCGGATTGTCTCCAAACTTGTCCACCATCGCCTTAAAACGCTGCGGCACGCTGCTTCCGGACATGTTCACGCTTCTCCCCACCTGGGACGCCGCCGTAATCGGCATGATTCCGGCGATCACCGGCACGGTAATGCCTCTCTCCCGCACCCGGTAAAGGAAGTTGTACATGATGTGATTGTCAAAAAACATCTGCGTTGTCACAAAATCCGCGCCTGCCTCTACCTTCTCCTTCAGGTGGCCGATGTCGTCCTCCTTATGTAAAGACTCCGGGTGACCTTCCGGATAGCACGCCGCGCCGATGCAGAAATCCCCGGACGCCTTGATCTCGGCAATCAGCTCGGACGCATAGCGGTAGTCATGCTCCACTCTTCCATCCTTCGGGATATCGCCCCGCAGCGCCAGTACATTCTCGATGCCCTTTGCCTTCAGGTTGTCCAGCACCGTATGAACCTTTTCCCGCGTCGACGATACGCAGGTGATATGCGCTAATGGAGTGACGCCCTGCGCCAGGATCCGCTCAGCGATATCCGCCGTATACTGGCTGGTTCCTCCGCCTGCCCCATATGTCACACTCATAAACGACGGCGCCAGCTTCGTAATCTCCATGGCAGCCCGCTCGACGGAATCAAACTTATCCTCTGTCTTCGGCGGAAATACCTCGATGGAAAACGACGGCTTCCCGCTGTTCAGAATATCCTTAATTTTCATATGCTCCTCGCTCCTCTCATTCTGCCATCCGGGAAATCATCAGGGAATAGTCCTCTCCGTAAACCGTCCCCCAGATGGAAAAGGTTCCATCCAAAACCTCATATTCCTTCCGTGCGTTCACGGCTTTTGTCCATTCCGTCTCGTCAAACAGCGCCTGCTCTCGCTCGGTAATGGCCCCGTTCTCTCCGAGGTGATCCAGAATCTCATCGGTCATCGTCACAAACTGCTCCGTGTTCTCAAGCATCATCTCAATGGAATGGAGATCTCCCGTCACCGGAACCCAGCTGCTCTCCACATACGGATACCGGTCCTCGCTCTCCGCCGCGCTAGCGTAGCCGCGCCAGGTGGAAAACCAGGTATCCTCATCCTGATAGCGGACATTGTAGGAATAGCTGTTCTCTGCGCAGACCGCAAGCCCCTGCGAGTCCAGAAGCAGACGCATCCAGTCCGCCACATCCGCCCCGGCTATGGCAAAATGCCCCTCCATCGTACACGCCTCTCCACCGGCGATCGCCTCCCAGTCCTCCAGCTCCGTGTAATAATCGTCCCATTTTCCAAAATCATCGTCCGCATCGAAAACTGGCGTGTTCTCCGCTCCGGAAAACGTGCCCAGATCCACATCCGTCTCATAACCTGGCATAAGCTTCATGCCAAACTCATGAAATACATCCAAGCCGAGAGAAAGGAGCACGCGGACGATATTCAGGATGACCACGATCAGGATCAAGGTAAAGCCTATCGTCAGAAGGCCTCCCTTCTGCTTCCGGTTTCTCTCCCTCTCCTGCCTGGAGCGCTCTGCCTCCTGGCCGGTTTTCAGCGCTGCCCGGCGCTCCGTACCCAGAGAGGGACAGGACGCACGTCCACGGTCGGATCTCACCCAGCCGGAATCCCGGGGCTGATCCTGCCCCGTCCCGGCTGCCGCCTTCCCGTCGCTTCTCCACACGTTCTCTGTTCTCTGTGCCTGCCCGGTCTGCGACTTGCTGTCGTGATATTCACAATCCGTCTCAAAGCTCGGATGCCGCTCATTCAGATAGTACGTTACATCCCTCACATATGGCTTTTTTACCCGACATCTGCAGTTTGTGCAGTAATGAGCGCTCTTCATCACCTGATCGCAGATGGGACATATTCTCCTGACCATAAGCGGAATCTCCTTTCCTCAGACAGGGTCGCCGGAATTTATGAGGGCGAGACCCCAACCACCACGACATCCGACGTCGCCTGTGGCGCCTGATCATATACCGTCTCCCCGCCTGTCACCATCTGAGACGGCGTATCAGATGTCGCCGCGCCGGATGTGACGGTCTGTGAGGTTGCTCCCTGCGGCGCTTCACCCGCAGGCGCCGGCTGCAAAGCGGCCTCGCCGGCGCTTATCGTCCCGGATCCACCCGCTGTCACCGTTGCCGACGTCCCCACGCCCGGGCCGCCTGCAGAACCGGAGCCAGACGTCACCGTTCCCGAAGAACCGCCCGGCGTCGCCGACACGCCTGGGCCGGACACTCCGCTCCCGGATCCGCCAAAATAATCCTTATATGCAAATTCCAGGCATACATTCCCGCTGATCCCGTTCACACTTCCGGAATCCGTCGACTGCCAGATCGTCCGGCCCGCAAACGTCCCGTCCGATCCGTAGCGCGCATACCAGAGGTCATACGGGATCTGACTGACGTCCATCTCCCCGGTAAACTTGGAATAATCGCTGTATACGATCGGCGTATATCCGTTCTGCTCCACCACCTGACAGAACGCGTTGACCACGTCCGTCAGCTCCTGCACCGACAGATCCAGTATGTACTGCGACTCCACGTCCGCCGCGATCAGAATCCCGGACGACGTATTATAATTTTTCAACGTGTCCACCGCATACTGGGCCGCCGCGCGCGCCTCCTCTGTCGTCTTTGTCTGCAGATAGACATATGGTGCGGCATACAGTCCTGCCGCCATGGCTCCGGTCATATTCGCGTCAAAATATTCATCCGGCGTGATCTCTCCCTCATAGCCATAAGAAACCATACGGGCAAACACAAACCTCACGTCATCCGCCGCCACGCTGTTCCAGTCGATCGTTCCCTGCCACTTGGACACGCTGATCCCCCTGGCGACGACTCCCTGCATCACATTTCCATCCGAATCCACGTAAGAAACGAATACAATCGTCCACGGTGTATAGGAACCCTCCGCCACACTTTCCGTATCGGAAGAAGTCGATACGGTGCTTCCGTCTACCGTCTGCCCGGCCCCTACGGTCAGCGTCGCCGCATAGGCCCCGCTCATTGTCTGTATACTCATGGCCGCCGCCAGGAAGACCGCCTTCCATCTTTCGTGCTTCATTCTCCGCTCCGCCTTTCCTCCGGTTGTCGCTTTTACCGCCCACCCCGAATGCAACCAGTATATAACAGATTTTCGTCCGATGTGTGACAAAACATTTACAATTTCATAACTTTTTACCGGATTGCCTCAATTGCGGCCTGCACCTGATTGTCGCGCTCCAAAGGCACGTCGTAGGCGCCGATGAGATCCTCGTCAAGCTCCAGCTCAACCTCAATGTCGGGCGTAAGTCCCTTCCCGTGCAGGTCAAAGCCGGACGGCGTATAATAATGCGCCACGGTAATCTTCACCGCAGATCCGTCGTCGAGAGGAAGCAGGCTCTGCACAATGCCCTTTCCAAAGGATGTCGTCCCCACCAGAACTGCCGCGCCGTAATCCTGCAGCGCCCCGGAGAAAACCTCCGCCGCGCTGGCGGAATTCCCGTTCAGCAGGATCGCGATCGGCACATCTACCTCATGCCCATCCTCGCGCGGATAGCTCCTGTCCTCGCCGGAGCCGTCGTATATTTCGTGCCGGATCTTACCACCCTCACAGTAATAGCGGTCCGAGTCTCCCGCCTTCGTCGCGGTCGTCAGAATCGTCCCGTCATATTTATCCTCCGGAAGGACATAGGCCGCCATCTGAACACAGGTATCCAGCACGCCGCCCGGATTATCCCGCATGTCGATGACCAGCCGCTCCATCCCCTGCGCCTCCAGCTCGTCGATCGCCGCCGCAAACTGATCTCCCGTCACCACATCAAACTGTGTCACGAGAATATATCCCGTCCCGTCATCCAGAAGCTGGTACTCCACGGTAGTCGTCTCGACCATCCGGCGCTGAATATGAAGCTCCACCGGTTCGCCGTCGCGAATCACCGTGATATCGACCCAGGTGCCTTCCTCTCCCTTGATATAATCCTTAACCAGCACATCCAGATCCACCGTGGAGGCTTCTACCTCGCCGACGGCATAGAAGATATCGCCCTTCTTCATTCCCGCCTCTTCCGCTCCAGAGCCAGAGAAGACACGCAGCGCCGTCACCGTTTTGGTCGAAGCGTCCTGGCTTACCAGCACGCCGATTCCCACATAGACGCCCTCTGTCTCCTCGGAAAGGGATTCGTATTCCTCTGCCGTGTAATATACGGTATACGGATCGTCCAGGCCGTCCATCATTCCCTTATAAATCCCGGCCTCGACCTGATCCATATCCTCATCAAACAGAAAATATTCGTTCACAATGGCCTGCAAAAGCGATAGCTTGGAGCCGATCCGGTTCATATCAAGAATCGTCTCCTCCGCATACTCCGGACTGTCCGCAATCCGCGCCCGGTTCCCGATCACCGATCTTCCAAACATAAAGATTCCGCTCGCCGCGCCTACGACGACAAGCGCCACAAATACGGTCAGCAGAAAGCCGACCAGCACTCCCTTCCAGAATTTCCCGGAGTTCTTTTTCTTCTTCCCGCCGCTCTCGATTTCCTCTGTCTGCTGTCTCTCGTTGTCCACTGTCATCACCTGTCTTTTCTGAAAAATATCCTCTCTCACGGATTCCCCAAACGCATGGGAAGCGGCTCTACGGACTCACATATTGTGACGGATTCACATACTTGCCGCCGGAGCGTATCCCAAAGTGCAGATGCGGCCCTGTCGAGTATCCCGTCGATCCGACCTTCGCGATCGTCTGTCCCTGTTTCACCGTCGCGCCCTCCGACACCAGAAGGGACGAACAGTGCATATATACGGTATATACGCCGCCTCCGTGGTTGATCATCACATAATTTCCGGCAGAATAGCTGTATGTAGATACCACGACCGTCCCGGAGGCCGCCGCTACGATAGCCGAGCCGGTACCCGCGCTGATGTCGATCCCCTGATGATAGGAGGACGCGCCCTCTGTCGGTGAGCTGCGGCTTCCAAAACCGGAGCTTATCGTACTGCTGGCCGGACAGGGCCATTTAAAACTAATATCTCCAAGGTTTACCGTTTTATACGACCGGTTCGCCGCCTCCGCCGCCTTTCTCTCTTCCTCTTCCCTGCGTTTGATCTCAGCCTCCAGCTGGGCGATCTTATTCTCCTGCGCCTTGATATCTGCCTCGTACTGACTGATCTGCCCCTCTGCCGTACTGATCTGGCTCTCGACGTTTTTCAGTTCCGTCGTTTTCTGGGTTAACAGAGTCTGCACCGACTGCTGCTTTGCCTCCGTCTCCTCCTGCATGGTCAGAAGCTCCTCATGCTCCAGATTGAGCGCCGCCTCCTTCTCCTCTATCGTATGGCGGGTCGCCTCATATTCATCCATCTTCTCTCTGTCATATTCCGAAATTTTCCGGATATACTCCACATGATTTAAAAACTGCATCATGTCTGTCGATTGCAGCAGAAGATCCAGAATACTGGTATCTCCCCGTTCATACATATATTTGATCCGGAGCTTCATGTCCGCGTACTGCTTCGCCTCCGTCTCCTTCGCCTCGTCTAACTCCCGGCCGGTCGCCGCGATCTCCTCTTCCTTCGCGACAATCTGATCCGCCAGAACAGACAGCTCGTTTTCCAGCGTTTCCATCTCGGCGTCCAGCTGCCTGACGTAAGCGGCCGTATCATTCTTCTGGCTTTCCAGGCTCTTAAGGGAAGCCTCTACCCGCGCCTTCTCCTGCTCCAGGGCGGACGCCTTATCCTTCGCGTCCGTCACCTCCTGCTTTGTCGCATATACCGGAAATATACCGATAAATACCATACACAAAAGCGCCGCGAACCCTCCGACCCATCCTCTTTTGTCTATCCTGAACAATCTGACCTGACCTCCCAGCATCCGGTCACACCCGCAGATATTTGCGAATGGTAAAAAAGCTTCCTAAAAAACCGATCCCGACTCCCAGGGCTAAGGCCACTGTGACCATCTCCGGGTAAATGCCCGCAATCGGCATGAAATAAAAGGAGCCCGACAGCAGACGGAACCGCTCCACCACATAGCTCACTGCCTCTGTATAGAGAAAGTATATGGCAGCTAACGGAATCAGCGCGCCGACCAGCCCGATCAGCACTCCCTCCACGATAAAAGGCGCCCGGATCATAAAATTCGTTGCGCCGATCAGACGCATGATCTGACTCTCCTGCCGCCGGAACGCCGCGGCCACCGAAATGGTGTTGTTGATCAGGAAGACCGACACCGCCAACAGCACGCCAATAATGACAAGCGACAAGAGGCTTACCACCTTGCTGAAGCTGGTCAGACCTGAAACCGCCGTATTGGAATAATTCACCTGCCGGACTCCGTCCAGTCCCTCCAGATACGCCACAAAAGCATCCTGGCCGGAAATGTCCTTCAGATAGATCTCATAGGAGGCAGAGCCCGCCAGCGGATTGTCTTCGGCAAAGCCCTCCGCCAGCTCCTCTCTCCCCGCAAAATATTCCTTCTGAAAGCTCTCCCATGCCTCCTCGGCGGAGACATAAATCATATCGCGGACCTCGCTCCTCGCTCCGATCTCAATGCCCATCGCCAGGATCTCATTCTCTGTCAGCTCCTCGTCAAACAGGACCGTAACGCCGACCGTCTCCTCCACATTCCTCACTATGTGCTGCACATTGGACAGAATGGAAAAAAGCAGGCAAAA
>JAJQCO010000206.1:22273-23854 GCA_021202655.1 Clostridiales bacterium
AAATCGTGGCCACCGACGCCAGCGAAAACCAGATATTTCTGCATATATTTTTGAGTCCCTGCCGCAGGCAGTAAAAAAATGTACTGAGTCTCATCGATCCATGCCCACCTCATCTTTCTGCCCGCTACCCGATTCGGTCAGAATACGGCCTGTCACCTGCTCGTCGCGAACCAGGCGGCCCCGATCCAGCGTGATCACCCGGCCGCCCATCAGATCTACGATCTCCTGGCTGTGCGTAACCACAACCACCGTGGTTCCCATCCGATTGATCTGACCCAGAAGCTTCATAATCCCGACCGCATTTTCATAGTCAAGATTTCCCGTCGGCTCATCCGCCAGCAGAACCTCCGGGCGGTTGATCAGCGCCCGCGCGATGGCGACCCTCTGCTGCTCTCCTCCGGAGAGCTGACCCGGCAGCGACTTGTATTTGGCCGACAGGCCGACCAGCTTTAACATCCTGGGAACCGATTCGCGGATGCTCCGCGGCGAAGCGCCGATGACGCGCTGCGCGAACGCCACATTCTCGAATACGTTCCGATCCTGCAGAAGGCGGAAATCCTGAAAGACGAACCCCAGCTTCCTGCGATACTTCGGCACATAGCGGCGCGGCATCTTCTGCAAATCCATATCGTTGACCAGAATCCGGCCGGAGGTTGGCTCCGATTCCTTGAGCAGGAGGCGCAACAGCGTCGTCTTCCCGGAGCCGCTGCGCCCCATGATAAAGGCAAATTCTCCGTCGTCGATCACCAGATTGATATCCTGCAGCGCCCGGTTGCCCGTCCTTCCGGCCTCATAGGTCTTGTTCAGCTTGTAAATCTCTATCATGATCAGTAATCCAGGCTCTCCATGTATTTCATGTACTTCACAACCATCAGGGCGATCTTGAACGTGATCGCGTCCTCAAAGACCCTTAAGTCCAGGCCGGTGCTCTTCTGGAGCTTATCCAGGCGGTAGACCAGGGTGTTCCGATGGATGTAAAGCTGCCTGGAGGTCTCGGAGACATTCAGATTGTTCTCAAAAAACTTATTGATCGTCGTCAATGTCTCATCGTCAAACTCATCCGGCGACTTTCCTTCAAAAATTTCCTTGATAAACATCCGGCACAGAGGCAGCGGCAGCTGATAAATCAGGCGGCCAATCCCGAGATTGCTGTAGGCCACGACATTCTTATTGCTGTAAAAGATCTTTCCCACGTCCAGAGCCATCTTCGCTTCCTTGTAGGAGCGGGATACCTCCTTGATGTCGTTCACCACGGTGCCATAGGCGATATGCGCCCTCGTCATGGCTTCGGTGTTCAGCATGTCGAGGATCATGTTTGCCGTCTTGTCCATCTCCTCTGAAGTCTCGCCCGGCTTGATTTCCTTCACCAGGATGATATTCTTCTCATCCACCGCGGTGATAAAATCCTTCGTCTTGCCCGCAAACAGGCAGCGCACCGTCTCCAGCGCGTTCACATCCTTCTCGTGCCTGGTCTCAATGAGATATACGACCCGCTTCACATTAGTCTCAATGTGCAGCTTCTTCGCCCGGTTATAGATATCAACCACCAGGAGATTGTCTAACAGCAGGTTCTATATGAAG
>JAJQCO010000037.1:0-2421 GCA_021202655.1 Clostridiales bacterium
ATTTCTGCCGCCGTGTGCTTATGCGCTGCCCAGTGCATTTTGTTCTGCACCTGCTTAAAGAATAAGATAGAGGACTCCGCCTTTGGGTCATAATCAATGCTGGTAGCATAAATCTCTAGAACCTTGCGCCAGAATACCTTTTCAGAAGAACGAATGTCACGTATGCGAGCCAGCAACTCATCAAAGTAATTGCCCCCGCCCAATCTCTTCAACCGATCATCATCCAGCGCAAATCCTTTTTTCATATACTCTTTTAGGATACCACTCGCCCATATGCGGAATTGTGTCCCTCGCAGAGACTTCACCCGATAACCGACAGAGATTATGACATCGAGATTATAATACTCGATATTTCTGGATACCTGCCGACCGCCCTCCATTTGAACTGTTGCAAATTTTGCAACAGTTGCATCTGGCCGCAGTTCACCCTCAGTGAAAATATTTTTAATATGCCGGGAAATGGTTGATTTGTCTCGTTGAAACAATTCTGCCATCTGATCAATAGACAGCCAGACCGTATCCTCGTCAAAAGTGGCCTCAATCTTCGTCAGCCCATCTTCCGTCGTATACATGATAATATTGGATTGGCTCATTGTTCGTTTGCCTCCTTGTGAATGTTTTCCGTTTGAATATAATAGGCCAGCAACCGTATCACATACTCCGGTGCGTGCCTGTTGCCCAACTCCCAATCTGTGACCGTTCTATAAGGAATTTGAAAGAACTCACAAAACTCCTTTCGGTTCATGCCTGTACTTTCTCGCAGTTCCCTGATTCTATTTTTTAATTCCATAGCTTTATCTCCATTCACCTCGACTACGGGACTTGCCACAGGCAACTCCCTTCGTATGCACGGCAAAAAATATGCGTTGCGTATCTATCATAGCATATGCTACGTGAATACGCAACGCATAAATTCTATAAATCAGGCTGCTTTCTGTGCAGTTTTGCCGCCGTTCGAGAAAGGTATAACACACTAGACTTTCCGTGCCGGAAAATCGTGTGCCAAGGGGCTCTGCCCCTATGGAACCCCAGCCACGCACGCCGCAGCAGGCGTGCAAATGTGCAAACCTCCAAATCCGTTTTTGCACATTTCAAAGGAGGCTTTGCCTCCTCTGGACTCCACCGTCACGGGGCGCTATCCCCTTGTATCCCCAGCCAACAGGGATGTTCTCGGTCTCCGCTTCGCTCCGGTTCGCGCAAAACGAACGTCCACTGGACGTTCTGCGCCCTATTGAATGACCCAGAATTATCAAGACAGATAAAGCAAGGGAAAGACAGTTACGAAAACTTTGACACTTTTCTATTCACCGTTCTCTTTACGATGTTAGTATGCGCTCCACCGATGACGCTTTCTCCGTACCCTGCAGAAGTTGTAACGGTACAAAGGGCATAGACCCCGGAAGCCATCACATCAACCATTACCTTCACATTTCCACCACCAACCAATTCCTTTGCCTTTTGGACAATGGATGGCGTGATGAATTTCATAATCTCCAGACCGGCCTGCGGTTTTGCAATCAACGCTCCCAATGCGGCTGCATAATCCAGGCCAACCTGATCAAAACCTGCAATTCCTACAGAACAGCCATTTTTATGATAGCCGGGAAACAGGAGATTCCCCGTCTGCTGCAAGTGTAACAGTTTACACCTACTTTGGGCGAGGTATCCCAGTCCATCTTCTCCCATCCCAGATGATAATAGTAATCGGGAACCTTTGCGCTGCCCCAGATTTCTTTCACGCCCATCTTCCTTGCTTCATCAAAAACGACCTTCTGCATTTGTCTGCCAAAGCCTTCGTTGCGATGGTCTTCTCTGACGGCGATATCACCGAGGGTATATACGCCATCTCTGATTTGCAGAGTAGCTGCCGAAATCAGTTCTCCGCTTTCGACATCGTCAAGACGCCACATTTTCACCATACCGGAAGGTGGCGTATCGCTGACCTCGATTTCCATTCCGCTGTCATGGAACAGCACAGAAAGCGGATAGTATTGATCTGTTTCCCGAATAATATACGATTGTGACATCTGAGTACTCCTTCCTCCATAATTTATTAAAGTCCAAGCATTAACAATAAGTTATAGTATCCGACCATCAGGATACAAAAGGCAAGCGCTACTGGGATTGTCCTGCGGATCAGTTCACCCAGTGTGATATGAAAATAGTCAGACGCCACTACCAAGCATACATGGGTGGGCGATATCTGACTGGCTGCGTGTGCCATGAACATGAGAAATACCATCAGAGGCATTCAACCATCCAGGGCAGCGAATGCAATCGGCGTACCGAGTGCGATGATTCCGCTGGCTCCACTGATAATTCCTCCGAGAAGAAATAATATCCCAAAAATTAAATATGCCGGGATCGGCAGTAAGGAAAGTATGTCCGGCAGTTCCTCAAGGACCCCGGAGTATTCTATAA
>JAJQCO010000037.1:2431-9071 GCA_021202655.1 Clostridiales bacterium
GAAACGTATTTAGCAACAGCTTTACTTCAAATGCACTGCGGAACATCGGTAAAAGTTCCGGAACACGAAAACGATAAACCACAATCCCGGCGACAATCGAAATCGCAACAGCCGGAACCACAGAAATTCCAAATGCCAGAATCAAGACGAGAATCAATAAAAGCGTCCATAAATGCAGGAACAGATTTCGCATATCGCGTAAGCGATTTTGACTGCGCGGTGTACCGGGGTCTTTTGGCAAATGCGCAAGGCAAGGAAAATATCCAAGCGCAAAGAGCGTCAATACAGGAACAATCATTCCAGGTATAAATGATCCCAACCTCACGGATGAAAGACTCGCCATCAAAAGTACGCTGGAGTATGTTGGCAGGGAGCTTTCAGGAATGTGCCGAAACCAGCTTGTCACAAACGCCTGCTCTTTCGGCTCCAGATAACCGTCGGTAGCATCCTTCACAATATCGCCGCACAGAATCATAGCCGCCGCGGAAGGCAGAAGGCCTATAAACAATGCCGCTCCCGATACATTGATACGGCGATTATGAAACAGCCCGTTCAAATCTTCCTGTGCCAGTTTGATTTGACTGCGAGCCTCCAGCATCCGCTGCAAAAAGGTTATGAGGTAAAACGATACCAGAATGGAAAAGAGGCTCCAGTCTGTAAATACATGGACTGTCTGTGTGAAGATTGCAGCCAGAGGCATATGATAAAGCAAAACTATGGCCAGCAGCCCGCCTGAAATTGCCTGATATAATGGCCTGCGGAATGCCAAGAGCACTATAATAACAATAAA
Organism: Clostridiales bacterium; assembly: GCA_021202655.1. Lineage (GTDB taxonomy): Bacteria > Bacillota > Clostridia > Lachnospirales > Lachnospiraceae > Brotaphodocola. The sequence continues at coordinate 3,222 of JAJQCO010000037.1, forward strand.
CACAATTCCAAGATAAATAAGTGACATCCTATGCCTCCATCAGACAGATGTATTATGTTTGACACCTGTCTGATTTTATGATACAGTATACGCAAAGAGCAATGAAAAGTCAATACGCGTCATGTAAGTTTGACAAAACCTCTTTTTTGTTTGACTTTTCAGTGGATGTGGAGGTAACGTATGTATAAGGGAAATAATCCATCTGCCCTGCGGTCAAGAAAAGAAATTGTTCGGTGTTTTCTGGAGGAGCTCAAGTATACGGACCTGGAAGCACTTTCGATCAAACAGATTATGGACGCTACCGATTTGTCAAGGCAGACTTTTTATCAGATTTTCGATTCCAAAGATGAAATTATAGAATACTGCCTGGATACGCTTTTCTCTGATTTCATTTCCCACACAAAAGAAAAGACCATAGAAAGCCTATGCGATGCCGCCAGTCTTTTCTTCAACTTTTTTGATATACACAGGGATACGTTGGCTCTTTTCATCAAAAACGGAAAAAGCTGCGTCGTACAGCGCAAGTGCCGGGAATACTTGCGGGACAGCCGATATATTCATTATGAATTACATGGGGTTCATTCTGAGCAGGACAAAGAATATGCCACTACCTTTGTGGTGAGTGGCATGGTTGCAATGTTAGAGCAATGGATAAAAGAGACGCCCGAACCTACATTGAATGCGCAGGAACTGGCACAGTTAATCTGCCGTATTACGGGAGTGAATGAATTTTAAATCATCCCAAAGAGCTTCAGCGCTTCCGTGATCGCCGCCTCTTTTCCGGCGGACACTGCGGTTGCCTTGCATTTTCGGATTTCGGCTTATTGTAATTCTCCCGCTCGATAATCCCGTACTTCTGCTTGATCTGCGCGATGTACAGAGAGGATACCGACAATCCAGTATGCTCTTTCACATACTCCTTAATCTATCCGTAGGTAGCGCCTTTCTGGAATCCGGACATATCCATATCCTCCAGAGAGAACTCCACCCGCACTTTCTTGGAGTTGATTTCTCCCTTGGAAAGTTGGACAATCGTCTCGATCCCCGACGTGCATGGAAACATGTCCACGCAGCGTATCTTTTCTGCCCGATACCCCTTTGCCTGCAGCGTGATAAGGTCTCTTGCCAGGCTGGTGGGCTTACAGGAAATATAGACAAGCCGATCTGCGCCGTATTGAATGATCTTATCCAGCGCCTTTGGATGGATTCCGTCTCTGGGCGGGTCGAGAATGATGAGATCCGGTCTGTCGGCGATTTCGTCGATCACCTTTCCCACATCCCCGGCGATAAATTCGCAGTTGTCTAATCCGTTCCCCGCCGCATTCTCCTTCGCGGCCTCCACCGCCTCTTCGACAATCTCGACCCCGATGACCTTTGCGGCTACCGGCGCGATGACCTGGGCGATCGTACCGGTTCCGCAGTAGAGATCAAAGACGATCTTATCTTTGGTATCTCCCACATAACTGCGCGCGGTCTCATAGAGCACCTCTGCCCCGGCTGAATTTGTCTGGAAAAATGAAAATGGCGTAATGCGAAACCGCAGCCCTAATAATTCTTCATAAAAGTAATCCTGCCCGTAGAGGATGGTCGTCTCGTCGCTCTGCACCACATCTGCCAGACTGTCATTGCGGATATGAAGAATTCCGGCAAAGGCGCCGTCCAGGGACAGAGCCAGGAGCTTTTCAAGCCATCCGGCGAGAAGCTCCTTCTCCGCGTCACAGCAGCCTGTCACAGCAGTCTCGTCCAGACTCCTGTCTCCTGCGGTTTTTTCCAGCTCTCCGGTCTGGCCGGAAGTGACCAGGGCGACCAGAATCTCGCCGGTCTTCACCGCACGGCGGACCAGAAGATGCCGCAGATAGCCTTCATGGCGCAGCTTGCGGTAATAGCTCACTCCTTTTTCCTGGAAATACGCAAGCGTCGCCTCCAGGATCCGGCAGAAATCCGGATGGACAATCCGACATTCTGTCGTGGTCACGATGTCGTAGAAGCTTCCCCGCTTGTGCATGCCGAGCGCCAGCGGGCCGTCCTTATACTCGTCTCCAAAGGAAAATTCCATCTTGTTTCGATATCCTTCATGAAGCGGGCTTCCCATAATCCCCTCAAATTCATAAGAGGAGGGATCGCAGACGCCGTCGATCAGCCCCTTTACCTGCGCTTCCTTGATCCGCAGCTGCTCCTCATACGGAAGGCTCTGATACTGGCATCCCCCGCACTGTCCAAAATGAGGACAGACTCCCTCCATCTGTTCGAGCGGCGACCGCTCCAGGATTTCCAGGAGCCGGCTCTCCATCTTTCCGTGCCGCTTTTTGTTTATCACAAAGCGAACCCTCTGTCCGGGGATGGCATGCTTCACGACCACCTGATCCTCCCCGATCCGGGCAATCCCTTTGTCCGGAAATTCGATCCGCTCAATCACTGCCTCGCATAAATCACCTTTTTTCATCATCTGAACTCCTTATGGCAAAGAAAAATGCGTGTCCCGCAAGCGGGACACGCCCCAAACGATCCATGACAGAAATCACAGAGAACCTTTCCGTCTCTCTCAGTTCTTCTCCTCGTCGGTCTCTTCTGTCTCATCCTCTTCCTCGTCCTCGTCTTCATCCTCGAAGAAATCATCGTCGAAATCGTCGTCGAAGTCGTCTTCAAAATCCTCCAGGTAATCCGGAGTGAAGAAACGATATACGCCGTAGGCGATCAGCGCAACCGCCGCCACTGCGCCGACAATCGCCAGGATCCAGAGGATGCAGGTCTTCTTCTTCTCTTCCTCTTCCTTCCTGTGCAGGAACTCATTCAGCTTGGTCGAATTCACGATCTCCTCCACACGGGCCCGCGCATCCTTGCTCATATTGTCAAATCTGTCCTTATCAAAACGATAATTCATCATCTCTCATCCTTTCTGCCGTATCGGCGTTCCTTTCCATACCATTTAGACAAGTATATCATTTTCTGTGATTTTTTACTATCCTATTTTACTCAATTTTCAAAATTTTATCACAGTTTTTTCAGCCTGGCAAAGGAAGCAAACATCCGTTTGACGCCGACCCGGTCAAAGCAGACCGTCACCTCAAAATCCTTCGGGCCATTCTGGATGTTCTGCACCACGCCCTCGCCAAATTTGATATGACATACCCGGTCTCCCACCTGATAATCCAGAGCGGACGACTTTTCCACCGCGAACGGCCTGCCAAAGCCGGGCGAAGACGCTCCCGTCGCCATGCCCGTCCCAAAGCTGGCGGTTGGAGACGCATAGGAATTGGACTTTACGCCAAACTTGCCGATGCCAAGATCCTTCTGACGCTGCTTCCACATCATCGGATCTGCAGCATTCCTCTCACGGGGCTGTCGCTCCTCGCGTCCCTGCTTTCCGTGATCGCGCTCCAGCATCTCCTCCGGAATCTCGTCAATAAACCGGCTGATTTTCGCATAGCGGGTTTCCCCTTTGATCATCCGCGAACGGGCCGCCGTCAGGACAAGCCGCTCTCTGGCCCGGGTAATTCCCACATAACAGAGCCGTCGTTCCTCCTCCATATCCTCCCGGTTGTCCGAAAAGATAGCCATGGAGCCAGGAAACAGTCCGTCTTCCATACCGCTTAAGTACACGACCGGAAACTCCAGTCCCTTCGCACTGTGGAGAGTCATCAGGGTCACACGGTTTTCGGATTCATCCACAGAATCCACATCAGCCACCAGCGCTACCTCCTCCAGGAACAGCCGGAGCGCGGCAAGCCCGGTCTCTTCATGGACATCGCCAAAGGCAACGGCCTTGTTGATCAGCTCATTGATATTTTCCAGTCTGGAAAGCGCCTCGATCTCACCCTCATTGGCCAGGTCGCTCCGGTATCCGGTGTCTTCCAGAATCGCCTCAATCAACCTGTTGACGCTGCATCCCTGATCCGATTCCTCTCCGTCCGCCTTTCCCTCGACCGCCTTTCGGAAATGCTCGATCTGCGCCACAAAGGCTCCGATCTTTCCGGCGGCCTTGCCGATTCCGGGTATCTCGCCGACTCTCCGGCATGCCTCATAAAAACTGATATCCTGTTCTGTCGCCCACGTCGTGACTCTGGTAATCGAGGCGGCTCCGATCCCGCGCTTCGGCACATTGATAATGCGCTGCGCCGCCATGTCGTCCCAGCCGTTGGCGATCGTCTTCAGGTATGCCAGGATATCCTTGATCTCCTTCCTGGCGTAGAAATTTACGCCGCCGACCAGACGATATGGGATATTATGTGTGACACACTTTTCCTCAAGCAGCCTGGACTGTGCGTTTGTGCGATAAAGGATCGCGTAATCCTTATAATCCCGACCGTCGGCAAGGATATCTCGCGTGATCCCTTCTGCCTCTGCATAGGCGTGGTCATAATGCCGGAACACCACCGGGAGACCTTCTCCCTTCTCCGTCCAGAGTGTCTTCCCCTTACGGCCCACATTATTCCGGATGACCGCGTTCGCCACATCCAGGATATGGCCGGTAGAGCGATAATTCTGTTCCAGGCGGATCACCTTCGCGCCAGGAAAAGCGCCCTCGAAATCCAGAATATTGCCGACATTCGCCCCGCGGAATTTATAAATCGACTGGTCGTCGTCGCCGACTACGCAGAGATTCCGGTATTTTCCGGCCAGAAGGGACACCAGCCGGAACTGCGCCGTGTTGGTATCCTGATACTCGTCCACCATGATATAGTGGAAACGCTCCTGATAATATTCCAGCACATCCTTATCACACTGCAGCAGATCAACCGTCTTAAAAAGAAGGTCGTCGAAATCCAGCGCGTTGTTCCTTTTTAACTCCTCCTGATAAATCTGATAGGCCTCGGCAATCTTGCGCTCGTGATAATCTCCCTCTGCCTGCCGCATAAATTCCTGCGGGCTGATGAGCTCGTTCTTGGCCTTCGAGACAGCCGCGAGTACAGCCCGCTCGCGAAACTGCTTCGGATCCACATCAAGCCGTTTTAACACCTGCTTCATCAAAACCTTCTGGTCATCCGCATCGTAAATGCTGAAGCTGTTTTCATAGCCCAGCCGGTCAATAAAACGACGCAGGATCCGCACGCAGGCGGAGTGAAAGGTGCTGACCCAGACGCTTGCCGCGTCTGCCTCTACCAGCCGATCCACCCGCTCTCGCATCTCTCCCGCGGCCTTGTTTGTAAAGGTGATCGCCAGAATATTCCACGGCTTCACCTGTTTTTCCTCAATCAGATAAGCAACGCGGTGAGTCAGCACCCGGGTCTTCCCGGAACCGGCTCCCGCGAGTACAAGAAGCGGTCCTTCTGTGTAGAAGACCGCTTCCTGCTGCATCGGATTTAACATGTCATAAGCTGCCATTTCGGTGCAAATCCTTTCTTTCCCTCTCCCCTCAGTTCTTATAAGCGATGGCTTCAATCTCCACCAGAGCGCCCTTCGGGATGGCAGCTACCTCAAATGCCGCCCGCGCCGGGCAATCGCCCTCAAAGAAGGAGGCATAGACCTCGTTCATCGCGCCAAAATCGGCAATATTCTTGAGCAGAACCGTCGTCTTCACCACATCTGCCATGGTCAGCCCGTCGCTCGCCAGAATGTTCTTAATATTGGTCAGGGACTGCCTCGTCTGCGACACGATATCGTCTCCCGCAAATTCTCCCGTAGCCGGATCGATCGGAATCTGGCCGGACACAAAAACAAACTGATCCGCGCGGATCGCCTGGGAATAGGGTCCGATCGCCGCCGGAGCCTGAGATGTCGCTAATACCTTTTTCATCTTGTCATATCCTCCTCATTCTCACTTTTAAAACAGCTCGAAACTGCTTCTATTATATCGGTTTTTCGCCTTTATTTCAACTCCAAAAGCTGTCACAGGCAGCTTTTTCCGTACGC
>JAJQCO010000037.1:9171-23705 GCA_021202655.1 Clostridiales bacterium
AACTCCAAAAGCTGTCACAGGCAGCTTTTTCCGTACGCGTTGGCGAACTCCAAAAGTGTCCTTCTAAGACAGCGGAGGCACAATCGGAACGCCGTCATCCGAAGATGCCGCTGTCTCCGATTCCGCTGCGGACGGCGTGTCTGAGACCTGTGGCGTCTCCGCCGCCTGTGGCGTGGCGGATGTCTCCGCAGGAGTCGTCTGTGTCGGCGCGTCCGAGACCTTCGGCGTGGCGGATGTCTCCGCTGCCCCCGGCGTCTCGACCGTCTTCGCCGTCTCTGCTACCGACGGCCCGGCTGCCCTTGTGGTCTCCTCTGCTGCCTTTGTCGTCTCTTCGGCTGCTTTTGTGGTTTCCGCCGCCCTCGTCGTTTCCGACACCGTGACGGTTGCCGCCTCCGTCGTCCGCTCTGTCCCGGCCGCACGCGTTGTCTCCTGCGTGTCTGCCGTCCCGGAAGCCGTCTCCGTCGACGCGTCCGCTGTCATCTCATCGGCGTCCGTGCCGCCGCGCAGAATGACCGCCGCACGGCCCTGGTATGTCGTCACATGATCCTCCACGCGCCCGGTCTCCACTCCGTTCGTATAGATCACCTGATACGTCACCCAGCGGCTGCCGTCCGTTCCCTCGCTCTGCACCTGCTCCTCGCCCGGTTCCAGGCTCGCGTCCGCAAGATAGACCGGATCCGGCCCGTCAAAGCTCTCTGTCTTTTCTGATTCAAGCTCCCAGGTCACGCCGTCCTCTAACACCGGAACTCCGTAAAGAGCGACAGTAATCTTCCGGTCTGAATAGCTGGCCCGGATCCCGACCGGCCAGGAAGACGGATTCACGAACCGGAAATCCGGCATCGCCCAGTCGACCGCGGCTTCCAGCCCCGGCGTCACATCCTTCGGCTCGCTGTCATAAGGACGCCGGAAGGTAATCTCCATACCGGAACGAAAAGCCACCTGATATAAGCTACTCGCGACCTGACTGACGCCGCCTCCGACCGTCGTCTCCCCATCAGCGCCGGCCATATCTGCCGCCTGCTGATAGCCCTTTTCCTCCGTTCGCTGTCCCAGGACCGCATTAAGGGAAAACTCTTCCCCCGCGCGGACAATGACGCCGTTCAGCGTCTCTGCCGCCAGGCGGATATTTTCATTGCGCGCGGCCTCGTCTGTCGTCTCCGCCGTAAAGGTTGCGAGCGTCCGGTATCTCTCCTGCGCCTGTTCCAGAGTCAGCTCCTGCTCCGAAGAAGCAAACTCCGCCTGGATGACCGCATTCGTCTGTCCGTCGCGCACCGCCGCGAGAACATCCGAAACCAGCTTTTCCTCATTCAGCGTGACGCCGGGACAGCCTTCGCGGAACACAAAACGTCCGCCCGTCCTGTCATAGGAATCCAGCATGGCGTCCTTCGGGAACACATTCCACTGTCCGGCAAGCCAGGCCGCCGTCTCGACAAGCTGCTCTCTCAGCACCTCGTCATCCAGTTCATATGTGCCGTCCGCCCCGTCCGCATAAACCTGCTCCAGGCAGCCGTCAATCCAGGACTCCGCCAGGTCGTTAAGAGAATACGCATCTCCCCCATTTTCCACGGAAATCTGAAAGGATACCTGCTCTAAAAGCTTCTCTCTGGCCTCTTCCCTCGTCAGGCCGCTGATATCGACTCCCTCTAATTCCAGCGTCCCCGCCGTCACCGTCGCGTCGCTGCCCGATCGCTCCTGTGTCTGCTCCGGAGCTCTGCTGCTCTTTTCTCCCAATGCGGTCGCGCCGATCGCCACAAAGAGCACGGCGGCCACACAGCCGGCAAAAACTGCCAGGCCGTGTCCCCGCCTCTTCTTTTTTACTCTCTGATCTTTTCTCTTCGGGCCGCTGTAGGAGGACTTGAATCTTCCGTCTGATGATTTCATTCCATCTGCCTCTTTTCTTTTTCATTTCCAGAGCCCGATCCCATCCGGCTCCCCTCCCGGCCATAAAGCCGATGGGCGCCATCTCGCCGGTTACAGTCTGTCCGCAATTTCCTCGAAGAGCTTCGCCTTATCACGGAAATATCCGCGGGCAAAGCTGTCCGCCTCTTCACAGGCTTCCTCCAGCGTCCCGCCTTTGAGCACCACGGAGATGGATTCAATCCCCGCCTCAATGATCAGGCTGAACGCGCCTCCCTCTCCGACGCAGATCAGAAGATTGACCTTCTGCTGCTCCGCTTCCACATATTTTCTCGCCAGGGATTGATCCTCCCCGTAAATGGCCCAGTTACCTGTCACGCTTCTATTCCTCCTTCCGCTTTCGCCTTAAACCGGGTGTTTTTATCCCCCCGCCGTCAGGCGCCCGGCCCGACAACGGATGCGGGCTCCTCCTGCGTGGACGCCGACCCCGGCCCGGCGGGTACCTCCACCGGCGCCACATTTTCCGGCGCTGCCGCCGCTGTCTCCTCCGGCGCCGCCGCCACTGTCTCTTCCGACGCCTGCGTCACGCCGGGGCCTTCGTTCTCCTGCGATGAAGTCTCTGCCTGTGTCACGCCGGGGCCTCCGGATACGGTCGGGCTTCCCACCTCCTGCACAGGCGATACTCCGGCCGGACCTGCGATTGTCTCCTCTTCTGTTTCCGCAGGCAATGTCTCTTCTGCCGTCGTCTCCTCCACCACGGCTGCCGTCGTCTCCGCTGCCGCAGATGTCGTCCTGGATGATGCGGGGACCGTCGTCCTCTCCGTGCTCTCTGTCCCGGAAAGCTTATAGACAAGCACCGGAGTCCCGGCAGAGATATTTTCATAAATCGTCTTCGCCACAGAGGACGGCAGGTTGATACAGCCGTGCGAACCGTTCGTTTTATAAATATTGCCGCCAAAGCTGCCTCGCCAGCTCGCGTCGTGCATCCCGACGCCGCGGTTAAAGGGCATCCAGTAGGACACCGGAGTCGCGTATCCCTCCCCCCGGAGCGTCGCGTTTCTCTGTTTGTAGGTCAGCGGATAAATGCCGGTCGGCGTCCCCATGTTTCTCGACTCATTGCCCGACACGAAATCAGACTCAAGCAGAAGACTTCCGTCCACATAATAATACAGATGCTGCGCCGAGAGATTGATCTCGACATAGGTGTCGCCGAAATCATAGCCGTCATGGCTGGCCGCAGTCTGTGAATAGACCGGCTCCCGCTCCTGGCTCTCACCGGAAATAAGGATTTCCGCCAGCGCTGCCGCCTCGACCGACTGGTCGATCTTCCAGCCGTAAGGGCCGTTGACCGTCGCCTCGGAGCCGTAGGTCGTCTGGATCGTCCGCTCTGTGTAGACCGTATCATACTTCTCCGCCAGCGCTTTCACATATTCCTCCACGCAGGCCGTATCCAGCTGAGGGATCCCCTGGTCGTCCTCGGCAAACCAATCGTGCGTGGTCGACCCGTCCAACACCTCCTCCGTGCTTCCAAAGAGGTAGGTCACCACCGTCGCCGTCACGCGGTTCCACTTCTCCGCCGTCGCTTTCAGCGTCTCGTCCTCTGCCGTGACAGATGGCTTCGTATAGACGTCGCTCTCGTCAAGAGAAAGACGCGCCGCAAGATTGCAGATCGCGGCGGTCACAGCCTCCGTCAGCCGCTCCCGGTCCGGGGTATTGCCATATTCCTCATCCACGACCTCATATCCAACCCCGTCTATGTAATCGGAGACATAGGCGTCGACCGGCTCTTCTGTCTGCTGCGGATCCATACAGGCAAGCTCACCGATTATGGTATCCAGCTTCTCCCCGTCGTATACCACCATCGTCTCAATCGTATATTCCTGGCGCTTCCACAGATGCGTCCCCCAGGCATACGGCTCCTGCGCATAAAGAAGTGTCTCCAAGCTTCCGTCAAATTCCGGGTGCAGATCGATATCCGCACCCAGAATACGCTCCTCAATTACCGCGGATACCTCGCCGCTGCCGCGCTCCTCCAGCGTCAACACATAGCCGTTGATCCCGGCAACAATCTGTTCCTTCACCTGATCCACCGTCTGCCCGGACGCGTCCAGGCCGTTGATCGTCGTATTCGGGAAAAACACATTCTGATAGCGCTGTGCCCAAACCATATATCCGACCACGCCAATCGCCAGAATCACAGCCACTGCCGCCGCTATCTTTATGGCCGTCCCGCTTCCCTTCTTCCGGCTCCGACCCCGAACCTTTTCGGTTTCGGCATTCTTCTCATTTTCCTGATCCATACTCATTCCCTGTTCGTTTTCCTTCCGTCATTCTGATGCTTTACTGCTCCTCTTTGGACTCCTCGGCTCCCTCTGCGCCGTGTGCCGCAAGCGCCCGCTCTGCGGCCGCATTTGCCGCCTCAAGCGCCGCGTTCGCTTCCCTGCTTTCCCTGGCCGACGCCTCGGCGATCGCCGCGTTTACCATCTCTACCGCGGACCGCGAATCGGCCTGCCCGGCTGTCTCGGCATCCTTCTGGGCGGCCTGCGCCTGCGGACGGCTCACCATCAGAGGCAGATTGACTCCCAGGATATTCAGGATAACGCCCTTCGCTTCCTTATCCAGCACCTTCGGCAGCTGATTCGCGTCCACCACAACCGGACGGAAGGCGTCGTCCTTACAGAATCTCTTAAATTCCAGAATATCGGTAAAGATCGGCTGATATTTCTCGCCGTTCTTCATCTTTATCATCGGCGTCCCCTTGCCCTCCTTCTGAAGCGCAAATATGAAACGGCCGCGCTTGAAATCTGCCGCCATCTCCTCCTGGAGCTCGGTCAGCCGCTCCCGGCTCCCCTGCCCGGCCGGTCGGCGAAGCTCCTGGGCAAAATATACCGCCGTCAGATGCAGCTGAGGATTCTCTACCCAGACGGAGCCGTCCGGCATCTCCTTGCGATCCCGCTTCTTCACAATCTCATCCACCTGGACAGACTCCTCGCCTCCCGCATAGTGGATGCGGATCGCGTTGACGCCCATCGTATATAATGTCGTGAAAAACAAAAGCATCTGTCTGCTCGTCATCTTCATCGGCGTCACCGGAATCTTCTGCGCCGCAAATTCCTTCGCCTTCTCCTTCGCCGCGTCCTCTGTGAAAAACAGCAGCACCTCATCGTCATACGTCTCATCGTCACACTGCACATACGGCTCCCTGGTACAGGCGGATATCAGAATATAAAAAAGGGATTCCGCCCTGGAAAGCCCGGCTAACAGCTGTCTCTTCCCCTCCGGCATCGGAGGTCTGGTTCCATTCTCCATATATCGCAATCTCCCTGCTTCTTCATTCAAATGCATCCTTTATTATACAGGTTTTCACTCCGCTTGTAAAGCTATGGACATTTTCAAATTCCAGGGGTATAATGAAACATAAACTGCCAAGGAGGACATTGCCATGTCAGCTGCGAGAATACCTGAAATCGACATCGCGAAGGGATTCGCGATTTTTCTTGTCATCCTGGGCCACATTGTCACGATGCACCATACCCTGTTCCGCTGGATCTTTTCCTTTCATATGCCGCTCTTTTTCTTCCTGTCCGGCATGACCTTCCGCCCGGAAAAATACCGCGGCCTCTCTGATTATATCACGGCCCGGGGGCGTCGTCTGATTCTGCCCTACTTCGCCATTACCCTCGTGGCCTTCCTGATCTGTATGGCGCGGCCTGACTACCGGCTGCCCATCCTTGCCGACGGGTGGCGTCACCAGCTGAAATGGATTTTCTGGTACGCCCAGCCGCAAAATCTCTACGTCGGACAGATCTGGTTTCTCGTCGCGCTCTTCATGGCAGAGCTGATCGCCTACCTGTGGCTCACCCACCTCGGGAAGCGGCCTGTCCTGGTCCGGCTCTTCTCTCTGCTCGCGCTCGCGCTCGCCGGTGTGTACATAAAAAACATTTTCCCATATCTGCCCGTCGGGCACCGGCTTCCCTGGAAGCTTGACACCGCGCTGACCGCTTCTGTCTTTGTCATTGCCGGTTACTATGCCGGACAGGCCCGGCTTCCGAAGCGGCTGCTTCCCCTCGCTCCCTTCCTGATCCCAGTCTGCATCTGGCTCAGCTTTTACTTTGGGCCGACGCTCAGCAGCTATGTCAATATCTGTGACTGCGCCTACAACGCCGCCCCCTACTATTACACGGCGGCCTTTCTCGGCATCGCCGCCCTGCTCCTTACCGCCTGGCTCGTGTGCGTAAGCCCGCTTGACCGGTTGCGCCCGATCTGGCGCTTCTGGCAATTCTGCGGCCGTTACTCCATGCCGCTGTTTGTCGGCCAGACCTTCGCCATCTACTTCCTCGTCGAGTGGATCGAACGCCTCACCGGCGTCCTTCTCCACCCCATGGATGTAATGCCGAGCAACCTTATCAGCCTGGCTCTGGCCGTCGCCACCCTGGCTCTCATGCTCATTTTTATCTTCCCCTGGCATTTACTCAGGCACCGGAAAAAATAATAACCGCAGGACCTGCCGTCGGCAGCTCCTTCCATATGCTACGTTAAAAAACCAGCCGAGAATGGTCTCCCATTGCCACGGCTGGTTTTCTTCTTTCTGTCTGTCTTTTTTATTCCTCTTCCTCTGCGACCGCGACCGCAATTCCCAGCTCCTCCAGCTGCTTTGCGTCGACGGGCGTGGGCGCCTCCGTCATCAGGCAGGAAGCATCCTTGACCTTCGGGAAGGCGATCACCTCGCGGATGCTGTCGCATCCGGCCATAAGCATGGCGACGCGGTCAAGGCCATAGGCGAGGCCGGCATGCGGCGGGACGCCGTACTTGAAGGCCTCGAGCAGGAAGCCGAACTGATCCTGCGCCTTTTCCGGCGTGAAGCCAAGAACTTCAAACATCTTTGACTGGATGTCGGACTGATGGATTCGCACAGAACCGCCTCCCAGCTCCGTGCCGTTCAGCACGATATCATAAGCCTTCGCGCGAACCGCGCCGGGATTCGTATCGATCATATGCCAGTCTTCGTCCATCGGCATCGTGAACGGATGGTGCATCGCGACAAAACGCCCCTGCTCCTCCGAATATTCCAGAAGCGGGAATTCTGTCACCCACAGGAAGCGGAATTCATCCTTCTTAAGCAGGTCGAGCTGTCTGGCGATCTCCAGCCTGAGCGCGCCCAGCACATCCCAGACAACCTTGTTGCGATCGGCAGCAAAGAGCAACAGATCCCCGGGCTTTCCATCCATCGCACGAATCAGCGCGTCCGTCTGCTCCTGCGTCATGAACTTCGCAAAGGAGGACTTGATCTGGCCGTCCTCATGGATCGCCAGCCAGGCCAGACCCTTCGCGCCGTAACCCTTCGCAAATTCTACCAGGGCGTCGATCTTCTTGCGCGGCATGCCGCCCTGTCCGCTGGCGTTGATGCCGCGGACGGTTCCGCCCTGCTCCAGCGCGTTCTTAAATACGATAAAGTCCACATCCTTTACCACATCGGACACGTTCACCAGCTCCATGCCGAAACGCAGATCCGGCTTATCGGAGCCAAAACGGTCCATCGCCTCCTGCCAGGTCATTCTCTGGATCGGAAGCGGGACATCCACATCCAGAAGCTCCTTAAAGAGCTTATGAATCAGACGCTCATTCACATCCAAAACGTCATCGACGTCCACAAAGGAAAGCTCCATGTCGATCTGAGTGAATTCCGGCTGACGGTCGGCCCGCAGATCCTCATCGCGGTAGCAACGGGCAAGCTGGAAATAGCGGTCATATCCGGAACACATCAGAAGCTGCTTAAAAAGCTGCGGAGACTGAGGCAGCGCGTAGAAGGAGCCCGGATGCACACGGCTCGGCACCAGGTAGTCGCGCGCGCCCTCCGGCGTGCTCTTAATGAGAGTCGGCGTCTCAATCTCCAGGAAGCCCTCCTCCGCCAAAAACTGTCTGGTCAGAATCGCGATCTTGCTGCGCAGGATCAGGTTGCGCTGGATATCCGGACGGCGAAGGTCAAGATAGCGGTATTTCAGGCGCAGATCCTCCTTCGTTCTGGAATGCTCCTCGATCGGGAACGGCGGCGTCTCGGATTCGGAGAGAATCCGCAGGCTTTCTGCCCGCACCTCGATGGAACCGGTCGCCAGGTTCTGATTGGCCTCGCCCAGACGGTTTTCCACACGGCCGACGACCGCGATGACATATTCGCTGCGAAGTCTCGTCGCCTTCTCAAAGGACTCCGCTCCGCAGTCCGCCTCCTCAAAAATGATCTGCAGGATGCCGGAACGATCCCTCAAATCTGTAAAAATGATGCCGCCCTTATTCCTGCTCTTCTGCACCCAGCCCATCACGGTCACTGTCTGGCCGACGTTGGCTGTCGTTACCTCTGTACATCTGTGGGCCCGCTTCAGTCCCAGCATTGACTCTGCCATGATTTTTCTCCTCCATAAGCCCGGCGAATCCGTGTTCGCCTTCGGCCTGTTTTCACTGATCAGCTTTTCAGACTCTCCCGATAGAACTCCACAAATTCCGTGTAGCCTTCTTTTTCGAGCTGCTCCTTCTGGAACTTTTTATTCTTGTTCATCTGGGAAAGGAGCACCTGCGTTCCTGCCTTGCGCTCTTCCATCGCCTGCTTTACAATCTGCCGGAAGCGCACCGGATCCATGTTTTTCTCTACCAGATAGGCCTTCTTAGGAGAGCCGCCGCCCGTCCGGCCTCCCTCGTCCATCAGGATCGTGATGATGCGCTCGAAGCCGATCGAAAACCCGCAGGCCGGCGTATCCTGTCCGGTGAATTTTCCGATCATTCTGTCATAACGGCCGCCGCCCGCGACGGAGCCGCCAAAGCCTTCCATCGAAACCTCAAAAATCGTTCCCGTGTAGTAGGACATGCCGCGCACCAGCGTCGGGTCAAATTGCAGCGAAAACGCAGTCTCCGCCACCTCGGTTACCGTATCCATGATCTCTGCCAGCCCGGCGGCCACTCCGGGATCCAGCACATCAGTCAGCACATCGCCGAGCGCCCGCACTCCGGCCGCGTCGTCCGCCACGCCGGATAACAGCTTCACATACTGTTCTACGCTCTCCGCCGTGTGACCGTCCTCCAGAAGCTCCGCCCGGACGCCGTCCATGCCAATCTTGTCCATCTTATCCAGGGTGATAAACACCTGATCCAGCGCCTCCTCCGCGAAGCCGCAGTGCAGCGCCATTCCCCTTAAGATCCGGCGGTCGTTGATCCGCACGGTAAACGCCCTGCCCGGACAAATCTTCCCCAGCGCCGTCGTCGTCGCCAGGATCAGCTCAATCTCCGCCATATTCGTCGCGTCGCCCAGGATGTCGATGTCGCACTGGGTAAACTGGCGGAAGCGGCCCTTCTGCGGACGATCCGCCCTCCACACATTTCCCATCTGCAACGCCTTAAACGGCGACGGAAGCGCCGCCTTATTGTTGGAATAATATCTCGAGAGCGGCACCGTCAGATCGTAGCGCAGGCCGCTGTCCACGAGATCCGCCTCCGACTCCGCGCCTTCCAGATTCAGCTTCTCGCCGCGCTTTAAAATCTTAAAGATCAGCTTCTCATTGTCGCCGCCCTGTCGGCTCGTCAGGTTCTCAATATGCTCCACACACGGCGTCTCAATCTGCGTGAACCCGAAACGCTCATAGGTCTCCCGGATCTGTCTTGTCACCTCGTTCCTCACCTGCATCTCGTCAGGAAGGATGTCTCTCATGCCGGTCACCGGCTTCTTTTTCAATGCCATACCAAAATTCCCGTCCTTTTCTATGTAATAAACACAAGCAGCCCTTTGGCGTTTTTCTGTAAATACCTGCGTCGCCCGCCTGCCGTCTGTTCACAGCACGCGCTCCTTCCGGGCGATCATTTCATCGACCCGGGCGATATACTGATCCACCGCCTTCACCGTCTCGGCGCGCTCGATGCGGTTTTCCTGCGGATGGATGCGTTTCGTCGTCGTCCCGGCTCCGCATCCGATGATCGTCTGCTTCTCTTCCATGATCAGCACATTATACAGGCAGGCCTTTCCCGGCGCCGCATAGCCGACATTTTCAAAATTGCCCGCCATGTTTTTCTGGCGATACAGATAATAAGGCTCCAGTCCCATGTCCCGCGCATAACGCGCCGTCAGGTCGATCATCTCCTGCGTATTCGTAATCTTCAGATCCTGATAGTCTTCCTTCTTCGTATTCAGGCGAGCCGCCCTTTTGATCGCCAGAGAGTGAACCGTCAGGCTGTCCGGCCCAAGCGCCCGCACCGCCTCCATGGTCGCGCGGACGTCCTCAATCTCCTCCTGAGGAAGACCGATGATGAGGTCCATATTGATGTTGTCAAATCCCATCTCTCTCGCCAGACGAAAGCGGTCTGTCACGTCCGCAACCGTGTGCCGCCGCCCGATCAGACGCAGGGTTTCTTCCTTCATCGTCTGCGGATTGATCGAGATGCGGGTGACGCCATGCCGTTTTAATACCGCCAGCTTCTCTCCGGTGATGCTGTCTGGCCTCCCCGCCTCCACGGTAAACTCCCGCAGCGCAGAGAGATCAAACGTCGTCTCAAGCCGGGTAATCAACGTGTCCAGATCCTCCGCGGAAAGCGAGGTCGGCGTCCCGCCCCCGAAGTAAACGGTATCCGGCGCGCGGCCCTGCTTCTTTTGCGCCACGTAATCCAGCTCCCGAAACAGCGCATTCAGATATTCTCCCGTCCGGCTCTGCCACGCTGCGATCGGATAGGAGGTAAAGGAGCAGTAGAGACAGGTCGTCGGACAGAACGGGATCCCGATGTACAGGCTGTAGCCGTCCGGATCCTTAAGTTCGGAGAGCATCTCCCGTTCCCTCTTCGCGATCTCGAGGGAAAGCGCCGTCTTCTCCGGGCTGGCATAATATTCCTCCCGCATCAGGCGGGTGATCCTCGCCTCCTCCCAGCCCTCGTCCAGTCTCGTCAGCGCGATCTTGGTCGGCCGGATTCCCGTCAGCGCGCCCCACGGCATCTGTTTTCCGGTATATAAGACCAGAAGAACATACAGCCGTCTCTTGATCCGGTTCTTTGTCTCGCGCCGGTCTCCGTCGTAGTCCACCAGAAGAACGTCGCTTTTTATCGCCTCCTCGATTTCCGGAAGCGTCACGGGATCCGGCGCGAACCGTTCCTCCGAAGCTTCCGCCCCGGCTCCGCCATTTTCTGTCTCCGGAAGCGACGTATTTCCCAGCCCGCGGGCCACCGGCGAACTGGCTGGATTCCAGATCCGCCCGCAAAACTCCTGCCCGGCGCACGACATCCGTGTCCCGGCCTCCTCGTCCGCTCCCTCTGCCAGGTAAAACCGCAGATGTCTTCTCTCCTCATCCAGCTCGCCGACCGCGGCAATCTCAGGCATATCCTGTGCCTTGTGGGTAAAGGTCCGGCGCGGAAAAAAGGCCATCAGAAGCTCCCGCACATCCTGCTCATACGAAGCGTCGTTCAGCAAAATTCCAATCATATCACCATAAATCCTGTTTATATTTTGTCTTTCTCAGTCAAACAACTGTTCCCGGTATACCGCGACCGGATTGTACTTTTTCTCAAATCCGATGGTCGTCTGCTCGCCATGGCCGGAATATACCATCGTGTCATCCGGAAGAACGAAAAGACGCTTTACAATCGAATCGACGATTTGCCTGCTGCTTCCGGTCGGAAAATCGGTCCGCCCCAGAGACTGGCAAAACAGTGTGTCGCCGCTCAACAGCACATGTTCCGATTCGATGTAATAGCAGACAGAGCCTGCCGTATGGCCGGGCGTCGCAATGACACGCCACTGAAAACCGATCAGATCAAGCGTCTGGCCGTCTCTCACCGTCTGGTCTGCCCGAAGGGACAGGCCGCGGCTGCCCATATAGCCGGACAGGTTCAGCCGGTCATCCGCCAGAAGCTTTGTCTCTGCCTCGCTCGCATAGAGAGGGCACCGGTACGTCTTTCTCACATCCTCCGCTGCCATAATGTGATCAAAATGGCCGTGCGTGAGCAGAATGGCCGTCGGCCTGATATCCAGCTCGCTCACCTTTTTCTGGATCCGCTCGCTCTGATCCGCCGGATCGACGATCACCGCCTCCCTCGTCTTCTCATGAAAAACAAGGTAGCAGTTGGTGCCGACGCTTCCCAGCACATAGCCCTGAATCCGAAAATCACTCATCGTCTCCATTCTCCTTCCCTCCGACGATACGAACCTGCCGTATGCCAGCCTTCCCGTATGCGCGAGGCGCTCAGTAACCTGACCTGCGCCGCTGCCACGGATCCTCACCCGGCCGTCCGCTCGATATCCAGCACATCCTCAATCTGACGGAGCTTGTCAATCAGATGAGTCAGCTCTTCAATTCCATGCGTATCAAAGGTCATGATGATCGTCGCCTTGCCCTGCTTGCTCGTGCGCACATTCATCGAAGTAATATCAATCTGGCGCTCGGTAAATACTTTGGAAATATCGACAAACAGGCCGATCCGGTTATTCGCAAAGATCTGAATCTCCGTCGAATAGCGATCCGGCATCGTCTCTCCCACCGCCTTCTGCCATTCCGCGTCGATCAGCCGGTTTCTCTCATCCTCCGGCAGGTTGAGAATGTTGATGCAGTCTGTCCGGTGGATGGAAATTCCCCGCCCTCTGGTCACAAAACCGATGATCTCATCGCCCGGCACCGGGCTGCAGCACCTGGAAAAGCGAACCGCCACGTCGTGGATCCCGCGAACCACGATTCCGCTCTTCGTCTTTTTGTCAAGTGTGACCTTCTGAGAAGAAGACGACTCTGAAATGTTTTCCAGGACATTCTTATCCGTGATTTCCTTCTTTTTCTTCTTCTCCAGCTCATCCAGCATCTTATTCACGACCTGGCCTTCCTTCAGGCCGCCGTGACCCACGGACGCCAGCACCGAATCCCAGTCCTTGAACGCGTAGCGCTGCATGACCTTATCCTGAAATTCCGGCTTGTTTAAATCCGGGAAGTTGATCCCCTTCGTCTTGCAGTAGCGGTCGATCAGCTCCTTGCCGCGGATGATGTTATCTTCCTTCAGCTCATTTTTAAACCACTGATTAATTTTATTTTTGGCCTGTGTGCTTTTCACCAGAGCCAGCCAGTCGCGGCTGGGACCCTTGGAATTCTGTGAGGTAATCACCTCGATCTGATCCCCGGTCTGGATCACATAGTCGATATTGACCAGCTTGCCGTTCACTCTGGCGCCAACCATCTTATTGCCCACCGCGCTGTGGATGGCGTAGGCAAAATCAATCGGCGTGGATCCGCTCGGCAGGGTTTTTACATCGCCGGTCGGCGTGAAGCAGTACACCGTGTCGGAAAAGAGATTTAAATCTCCCTTGACCATACTTAAGAATTCTTTGGAATCATCGGTGTCGCGCTGCCACTCCAGAATCTGACGGAGCCAGGAAAGCTTCGCCTCCTCGTCGCCCGCCGCGATGGCGCCGCTGCCGCTTTCCTTATATTTCCAGTGCGCCGCGATTCCGTACTCAGCCGTCCGGTGCATCTCATACGTCCGGATCTGAATCTCAAAGGGCTGGCCGTTCGTCCCGATCAACGTCGTGTGAAGCGACTGGTACATGTTGGACTTCGGCATGGCAATATAATCCTTGAAGCGCCCCGGAATCGGCTTATACATTTCATGGATGACGCCGAGCGCCGCATAGCAGTCCTTCACAGATTCCACGATAATGCGCACCGCAAACAGATCGTAAATCTGGTCGATCGTTTTATCCTGGTTGATCATCTTCTTGTAAATGCTGAAGAAATGCTTGACCCGCCCTCCGACCGTGGCCTCGATCTGCGCGTCCTTCATGTGATTCCTGACCTCATCCACGATCTCCTGGATGAATTCCTCCCGGGAATCCTTGCGCTGATTCACCTTTTCTACCAGGTCAAAATAGATCTCCGGCTCAAGGAAGCGCAGGGACAGATCGTCCAACTCCGTCTTGATCTTGGATATGCCGAGCCGGTCCGCGATCGGCGCATAGATCTCCAGCGTCTCCCTCGCCTTCTCCCTCTGCTTTTCCGGCTTCCAGTATTCGCCGGTGCGCATGTTGTGAAGCCGGTCGGCAAGCTTGATGATGATGACGCGGATATCCTTCGCCATCGCCAGGAACATCTTGCGCAGGTTCTCTGCCTGAATCTCCACCTTATCCTTATCCCAGGATAGCTGAGTCAGCTTTGTAACTCCGTCGACCAGGAAAGCGACCTCCTTGCCAAACTCCTTTGTCAGGTCGTCGAGCGTCATGCTCGTATCCTCTACGACGTCGTGAAGCAGGCCGCCCGCGATCGTCTCCTTATCCATCTCCAGATCCGACAAAATGATGGCAACACAAAGAGGGTGAATGATGTAAGGTTCACCCGACTTGCGCTTCTGATCCTGGTGGCACTGCGCCGCCACCCGATAGGCCTTCTCAATCATCGTGATATCATCAGAAGGGTGGTATTTTCGAATCGTCCGGATCAGGGTCTGATATAATTCCTCCGGGCTCGTAAAATCGGCCGGATTCTCCAGTTCAATCTCTTCCTCAACTCTCTTTGCTTTATCTGTCTCTGCCATGGAATCTGCCACCTTTTCATAATACTGCACATCCGTCCGGCCATCCCGCAATAAGCCGGGCCGACGCCTCCCTGCCGCTGTACAGTTCTAACGGATAAGACTTCCAGGACGGCTCCGCTGCTGCTGACGCGACGGACGGCTCTTCC
>JAJQCO010000057.1 GCA_021202655.1 Clostridiales bacterium
GTATAGCGGAGGCATTTATCACATCAACCAGGCAGCGAAGGAGGAAGACCCGCACTGCCGTACCAGCGGAAGGAGAGAAGCATGGCTAAGAGACAGAATGAGGAGCCGGAGGAGATGACAGTCACTCTGACGCTCGACGATGGCAGCACGATGGAGTGTGTGGTTCTGACCATTTTTGAGGCGGGAGGACGAGATTACATTGCGCTGCTTCCGATGGAAGGGGCGGAGGAGGAGACGGGCGAGGCCTATCTCTATCGCTATGAGGAGGACGAGGAGGGCAATCCGAGCCTGGATAACATCGGGGATGACGAGGAGTATGAGATTGTCGCCGATGCGTTTGACGAGCTGTTGGACGAGCAGGAATATGACGAGCTGGTCAGTGAGGATGAGCTGGAATGACAGGCGGCAGAGGTGGAGTTGCGGACACCCGGAAGCGAATGACCGGGACAGAGCTGGCGTATTTTGAGGTGTGGGCGGAAATGAGCGGAAACGGGCGGACGCTCACCATGCTCGGACATAAGCTGGAGGTTTCGACTGCGGCGGCGGTAAAGCGGATGAAATCCATTGCCCAGAGAGGATATCTGACCGACCGTTACGAGCTGACGTCGCAGGGAATCGAATTTTATATGTGGTATCGGCTGTGGCGCAAGGGAATCGAAGCCTGGTATCAGACGATGGGGATATCGGAGGCGGACGCCCGGGAGGTTACACGTAGTCTTTTGGCAGACGCCCCGATTCCGGTTCTTAACATGATGACGAATCAGGGAATCATGTGTATGCTTCGCAGGAGCCGCAGATTTTCTTCTTTGGAGAGAGAGGATTGCCTGGAATTTCGGAATGTGGAATTTGCCGGTATCCTGCCGGAAGGCCGCTATCCGATTGACGTCACATTTAAAAGGCTTGACGGCGATGAGCCGTCCATGGCGGAGGGAGCGTTTGATCAGACGAGACTCATGGTGATCGAGCGCGGAAAGAGTGAGATCCGCCTGCGGCGTCAGATGATCTTTCATCATTCCATGACAGAGAACTATGACGTGCGGGGACAGATGAAGAGTCTGGAATATACGGCGGGAACCCGGATAAAGAAACCGAGGATTCAGGATGATACCGTCGGGATCCCGATGAAGGACATGGTCTGGAAGGTCAGACAGGGAAACGACAGCAGTCTCATCGGAGAGCTGGAGGTGGCGTTTACCTGCACGGCCGGGGCGCACATGCCAAAGGCCTCCGCACTCATGTCTGTAAAAATTCAGAGGACAGGTTCCTCGTTCTTCTGACGGAAAAATTAAAAAAGCCGCTTTATTGAGAAATTTTTCTTTAACCATGGGTAAATGGTATCTTCGGATGGCGGGAAAGTCAGGTTTTAAAAGGAATTCTGCCATATTTGACAGGAAAAGACGGGATCATTTTTAACCATGGGTAAAGGGAGAATCCGGAAATTTTTTCTTGACGAATTTTTGTGATGGCGCTAAGGTAAATCTGGCAGGTTGTAAAACAGACATATTCTGGAAATATGTCATGTGATAAAAAATTTCTGCCATATTTTTAGCCTCAAAGGTTAGCGAAAGCTAACAAAAACGGAGCCGTCATGGGAGAAGAAATGAAGGAGGGAAATCAATTGAGCAGCTGGAGCAGGATTCAGAAGAACTGGAAGCAGGGGAAGTATAAAAAACAGATCCGTCTGGCGTGCATCGGCGTGTGCGTGGTCTGCGTGGCGTGTCTGGGCGCATATTTTATGCGCGGGAAGCAGGAGGAGGACGATATGGATGTGCTGCGGCAGATCCGGCAGGAGGCGGAGACGGCAGAGGAGACTGCCAGCCCGCTGGACGTTGCGCAGCAGGAGATTCTGAATACCTATCGCGATCTGTTTTTGCAGAATCCGGATCTGATCGGGTGGCTGATGATCGACGGGACACAGATTGATTATCCGGTGATGTGGACGCCGGAGGATCCGGACTATTACAGTGATAAGGGATTTGACAAGCAGGAGAGTCAGAACGGACTACTCTTTCTGGACGGGGCGTCCAATATCAATTCCTACGGCGGCAATCTGATTATTTATGGTCACAATATGAAAAACGGATCCATGTTCGCGGATCTGCTGAAGTATGAGAAGGAGTCCTTCTGGGAGGAAAACAGCGTGATCCGGTTTGACACCTTATACGAGAGCCGGACCTATCAGATCGCGGCGGTGGCAAAGGGAAGCGACGTGGAGGAATTCCCCTTTGATTTTGTCTCGCCGGATGAGGAGACGGCCAGCCTGGCGATCGGGCGGATGCAGGAGATGGCGCTTTATGATACCGGCGTTGAGATGGCTTACGGGGATGATATCCTGACGCTTGCCACCTGCGATTACAGCGAGGATGACGGGCGGCTGGTGATCATGGCGAGGAGGATCCAGTAGATGGAGAAGGAAGAGGGCAGGGCGTTGCAGAGAAGAGTTTGCCATAGCGTGTGGAGAACCATGCAGGCGATTGGCTGCGTCATTGTCCTGGCGGCAGCTCTGGCGTGCGCGGATGTGACGACGGCCTGGGCGATGGACGCGGGAGCCTATCTGGTGACGGTCGCGCCCAGCTACAGGGACCCTGAAACGGGATCGGTGGATGATCCCGGCAATAACGCGGCGATCGGCCAGGGAATGACAGAGCGGATGTGCGGTTCGACGGGGCTTCTGGAGGTGGAAACCTCCGGAGAGATGTATCTGACGGTGCGGTATTATCTGAGCCAGTTTATCCGGGACGTATCCTTTGAAGAGCGGATTGGCGGAAATTATGTCTCGCGGAGTTATCAGACGATGAAGTCCAGGGCGGCGGTGGAGGGCTCCGGCGATATCGAGGAAAAATACGGCTATACGGATTACCGCATTCCGATTGGCAGTATGGATTCGGTGTTTCGCGGCAAGGCCTATATCGAGGCGATGGGGCGGAACGTGGTATTTTTCTTTACCGTGTCGGACGCGCGAAACGGCAGCGGCGACTTTGTTGTCAGCTCGGGGACGGGCGGACCGTCCGTGGAAAGTGAAATGAGCCAGGATACGCAGACGGAAGCGGGGCAGGGAAATACGACGGCGCAGGCGACAGATTTGCAGGGCGATGCGGAAGGATCGTCCGGCGCCCGGTATGCACTGACAGAGGAAGCAGACTTTGACGAAGCAGTGTCCGGGATGGAAGATCAGGGGAGTGAGTGGGAGGAATTTGTGGAATCTGTTTCTGGGAAGGAGAGTGTGGAGGACGATGACTGGATCAACGGGAGCGGCAACGCAGACGATCCGGTGACCGGGATCCCGAAGAAATCGACAGGGCAGGCCGATGTTAATGCAGTGCAGGGAGAACATGCAGGCTTCCCATCCGGCGCTTCCGCTGCCGTGAATACATCGGGCGTGAGCGGAGCAGATCCGACCGAATACCACCTGGAAACCTCCTATGATCTTTCTGCCGTTCCCCTGAAGGAGGCGAGGAAGCTGACCGAACCGATGCTGGAGGAGGCGACCGGCATTTCCGGTATCGCCGGAGAGCTGGAGACCGTTGAGACGCCGGAGGCCGACGGCAAAACGAGCGAATGGAATGGAAACAAGCTGGTCATGACCGTCCTGCTGGGAGCGGCTGCCCTGCTTCTTGTCTGGTTTGCGGCGGCGGGCGCGCGACCGGGCAGGAGGTCCGGAGAAACAGAGCTTGAATCAGGAAGCCGGGAGCAGACTGGGGGCGAAAAAGAGTGAAAGAGCTATGGAATAAAACCAGAGGCTGTCGACGATGGGCGGGCATTCTCCTGGCGGGATTATTGGCAGTCATAACGGTCGGCTGCGTGGATCAGAGCGGCGCGTCGGCGGACACCGCCCTGGTGGGCGACGCGGATACGCTGCGCATCGTGGCGACAAGCCCCGCGACTACGGAGATCATGGCGCGGCTGGACATTGACCTGGTGGGCGTGCCGGACTCGACGCTTTCTACGATCCCGTCCCGTTATGACGGCGCGACGCGCGTGGGCACGGCGATGGGGCCGGATATGGAGATCATCCGCACGCTGAATCCGGATTATGTGATCGGTCCGGCGTCGCTGCAGTCAGACATGCAGCCAAAGCTGGAGGCAGCGGGGCTGAACGGACTCTTCCTGAATCTGGAAAGCGTGGAAGGGATGTATAAGGGTATCCGCCAGCTGGGCGAGCTCTTTGGCAGGCAGACAGAGGCGCAGGAGCTGATCGATGAATTTTCTGCCTTTTATTACGAATACAGCAAGGAAAATGTGGATAAGGGCAGTCCGACGGTGCTGATCCTGATGGGGCTTCCCGGCTCCTATGTGGTGGCGACCGGCAAGAGCTACGTCGGCAGCCTGGTGCGGCTGGCGGGCGGAACGAATGTCTATGAGGATGAGGACGCAGACTTTATCACGGCCAATACCGAGGACATGCAGTCACGCGACCCGGATATTATTCTGCGGGCAGCGCATGCAATGCCGGAGGATGTGGTGGAGATGTTCGCGGAGGAATTTGAGACAAATGATATCTGGAGGCATTTCCGCGCGGTGCAGGATGAGTGTGTGTACGACCTGCCCTACGATCAGTTTGGGATGAGCGCGAATTTTAAATTTCCGGCGGCGCTCGAGACCCTGCAGCCGATGCTGTACGGGGAGTAATGATTCAGGGGAGGGTGCATGAATACGAAGACAACGGAGGAGAAAAAGAAGCCGGTGGCGTCGGCGCTCATCGGTGTGACCATTCTGCTTCTGATTATGATCAGTCTGTCGATCAATACGGGGAGCCTTAAGGTCTCCATGACGCAGCTGTATGAGGGGCTGTTTGTGGCCTATGATCCGGACGTGGCGACCGTGTGGGATCTGCGGTTCCCGCGGATCATCATCGCGGTGCTGGGAGGCGCGGCCCTGTCAGTGTCCGGCGTGCTGTTTCAGGCATGTATGAAGAATCCGATCGCGGATCCCGGCGTCATCGGCGTCAGCTCCGGCGCGAGCTTTGCGGCGGTTCTGGTGGCGGGGCTTTTTCCGTCGCTGTATTTCTTTACGCCAATGTTGGCCTTTGCCGGAGGCGTGGCCGCCTGCGGACTGGTCTATCTGCTGGCGTTTAAAAACGGGCTGAATCCGTTGCGTGTGATCCTGGTAGGCGTCGCGGTGAACGCGATGTTTTCCGGGCTGACGCAGGCGTTCAACTCAATGACCGGCGGGAATCTGACCGGGGTGGCGTCGATCGCAAACGCCAATATTTCCCAGAAAACCTGGGACGATGTGTATATCATCGCCGGATATGTGGCTTTGGGACTGGTACTGGCGTGGATGATGTGTTACCGCTGCGATCTTCTTTCCCTGAGCGATCAGACCGCGAGAAGTCTGGGCGTGCATGTGACCGGCACGCGGATCGGAGTTTCTCTGATCGCGGTGATGCTGGCGGCAATCTCCACGGCAGAGGTGGGAGTAGTATCCTTTATCGGGCTGATCGTGCCGCATATCGCGAGGATTTTTGTCGGGTCGAATCACAGGGTGCTGATCCCGTTTTCCGCGCTGGGCGGGGCGTTTCTGCTGCTTCTGGCCGATACGCTGGGGCGAACGATCGCCGCGCCTTATGAGATTTCGGCCTCAATCCTGCTGTCCATTGTGGGCGGGCCGATGCTGATTATCCTGATCCGGGGGAGTGACAAGACGTATGGAATATAAAGAGAAGGCAGAGTATGTGATGGAAGCGCAGGATCTGACCTTTTCCTATGACGGAAAGGTCAATGTCCTGGAGCATCTGGACGTAGCATTTTTAAAGGGAAAGATCACGGCGCTGCTCGGTGCGAACGGCTGCGGCAAGAGTACGCTGTTTAAACTGCTGACAAAGAATCTGTATCCGGACGAAGGAAAAATCGCCCTTTATGGCGAGGATCTGGAGGGATACAGTTTAAGGGAATTTGCGAGAAAGGTCGCGATCGTCCATCAGAATAACACGGCTCCGCCGGATCGGAAGGTGGAGACGCTGGTCGGCTATGGACGAACCCCTTATCTGAACGCCTTTCAGACCGCCGGTTCGAAGGAGGACGAGGAGGCTATCCGCTGGGCGATGGAGGTCACACATGTCGATTTGTACCGCAACCGCCCGGTGTCAGAACTCTCCGGCGGGCAGCGCCAGCGCGTCTGGATCGCCATGGCGCTTGCCATGATGACGGATATTTTGCTTCTTGACGAGCCGTGCAACAGTCTGGATATCCGCTATCAGATCGGAATCATGAAGCTTGTCCGGCAGCTCAACCGCGAGTACGGCATGACCATCATCATGATCCTGCACGACATCAATCAGGCGATGACATACGCCGACGTCCTGATCGGCATGAAGGATGGCAAAATCATCGCCGAGGGCGAACCCCAGGAGATCGTCACGCCGGAGCTGATCCAGACCATATATGGGATCGAACTGCCGGTCACACAGATCAATGGACGTAAGTATGTTCTGGCGGTATGATTGAGATAATCTGCTTACACCAGGGATGATGCTCTGATGGAGACGATGGCGTTGACCGCGGAGCAGGCGCTGGCGGCGCTGAAGGT
>JAJQCO010000025.1 GCA_021202655.1 Clostridiales bacterium
ACAGAAAATCTGTTCCCTTTTTCTTAAATTGTCCTTGACAAGGGGTACAGTTTAGCAGAAGGCACAGAAAGCACCCAACTCAAAGCCATCCAGGCTCTTATGGACACCATGAAATGGACAGCCGAACAGGCCATGTCTGCTTTGAAAGTTCCGGAAGTAGACTGGAATAAATACTCCAGGCTTCTGTGATCTTTCTTTGAGTCATGCCGCAGTGGCTATGATGCAAAGCATCATGGGCACTGCGGCCAATATGCATTTAAACACCAATTCTTCCATTACTGATATTGTCTTGCAGAATGATTTTGGAACAGGCAGTTACTTTTCAGGATTTTTAAAAGCCTCACACTCTTAAAAATCCCGAGTTATGCAGTAAGCCTGGAATAATGCGTTAATAATACGTCCCGGATGATCAGCGTCACCAATGGGATACACAGGAACCGACGTATTCTCCGTTTCTATACTGTTGGAACGCAGACCGCCTGCCAAAATAACCGTGTCAGCCGGCAGTTCAACGACATTACCTGCATTCTTGTCTATAACGCGTACAACACCATCCTTAATGTTCCATACTTTGGTGTTAACCATTGTTTTTACGCCGTTCTTCTCCAGTGTGGCGAACAGAATACGCTTTTCAAATTCATTCATCCCAATACCCAACGCCGGCATCATCTCAACGATAGTCACATCTTTATTGTGGTGGCTTTCATCATGGGTTACCGTGATATCAAGGTCGCCGTCAAAGTTTTTCAGGCGATGTACTTGTAACTGGTATTCCTGTGCTCCGAAGAATTCTGCACTTTCACAACCGGTTGCGCCGCCACCGATGATGACAACCTTTTCACCAACCTTTTCCGGATGCTTCAGTGCATCCACTGCAGTAATTACACTCTCATTGTCACTGCCCGGGATCACACGAAGGTACTCCGCACCAACTGCAGAGAACAATGCGTCGTAGCCGTCTTCCATGCCTGATGTATAGGGACACTTTTTCTTAATTGTTACACCCAAATCTGTCAGATTTTTTTCGTACCATTCAACTAATTCGCTAATCTTTTCCTTGTGCGGCGGGATGCCAGCTGCAGCCATCGAACCGCCAAGGGAATCATTCTTTTCGACCAATGTTACATCATGACCGCGTAACGCCAGCACACGTGCGGCTTCGAGTCCGGCCGCGCCTCCACCGGCAACAAGTACCTTCTTTTTGACCTTTGCTTCTTCAATACCCTTGAAATCATCCTCACGACCTGCTTCCGGATTGACCGTACAAGTCAGGATTCGGTCACAGCAGATTTCAGAGAAACAGTTGCCGCAAGTCAGACAGGGACGAATATCTTTGTTTCGGCCTTCCATGGCTTTGATGCCAAAATCCGGATCCGCGATAAACGAACGCCCCAGGGCAATCAGATCGGCATATCCTTCTTCAAGGAATTTCTCCGCCAGTTCGGGATCACGTACGCCCCCGACTCCAATTACCGGCACGTTGACTGCTTCCTTGATTGCCTTTGCACTCGGCATCATGAAACCATGCAGACCGGGCAGATTATAAGGAGCAATAGAGAAGATATAGCTTGCCTGAATGCCGCCTGATACATCAAAGCAATCAATACCTGCCTTTTCCATGATGCGGCAGATCTCTACGGTTTCTTCTATTGTCCGGCCACCCTCGATGTATTCATCACCAGAGATACGCATGATGAGCGGGAAATTCGGACCGACCGCAGCACGGGACTGCTCCACGATTTCGCGGGCGAAACGCGCACGGTTTTCCAGACTGCCGCCATACCAGTCTGTGCGTTTATTATATAATGTGGAAAAAAACTCAGGCATGATATTGCCGTGCGCTGCATGGAACGTAACTGCGTCAAAACCCGCACTCTTTGCATTAACTACTGCCTGTACATACTGCTTCTGCATGGCGTGGATGTCATCAATCGTCATCTCGTGAACCGCATACTGTGCGCCACGAGAAGTTACGTTGGACGGTGCAGGCTCCAGCCCACCCGAGCTGACCGTACCATCTGCACCGAAGTGGGTCAGTTCGATAGAGACCTTTGCGCCATAACGATGTACTTTATCTACTAACTTGGAGTACAGTGGAATATAAGAAGTGTCTGAAAACTGAGACTGGGCTCCATGATTGCGGGAAGTGGGGTCAATTGTTGTGGACTCCACCACAATGAGACCAGCGCCGCCTTTTGCACGTCGTGCATAATAATCCATCATCAACTCCATTGGCGCACCATTCTCATTGGAATAGTTCGTATTCATTGGTGGAAATACGATCCGGTTCCTCAGCTTCAGCCTACCTATTTGAATGGGTTGAAATAACATCTGTTTTTTCTGCATAACTCTCCTCCTTCGCTACATTTCTATAGCGAACGACAAAAACATTGTTTCAGAATTTTCCTGTATCGCATGAAAGCGAACTTGTCAGTGTCGTTCACTATAAGGTAATTTTGCTTTAAAATTAATCACATCAGACCCTGCTTCTCTCGTTCAAGCAGATCCGCCATGATTTGATCGTATTCCTTATCCAAACGATAGAACAGCATTACAATGATTACCACTACGAAAAGAATCATTGGCGCAAACTTAAACAGCCTTACGATCATCTGCAGAGCGCTGTCCGGTTGAATAACAGTCGTGTTATTTGTACTGGAAATATATCCACTCAGCCCCAGTAAACCTGCGGTTGCAGAAGAAACAACGCCAATGCCAAGCTTGTTGCCCACAGAACCGGCAGAAAAAACCAGTGCCTCCTGTCGAATATGGGACTTCCATTGACCGAATTCCACCGCATCGCCCACCAGTCCGAACAGTAGTGCGAACAGCGGGCTGACGCCAATGCCGCGAAACACAGTAGTAACCAGCAGCAAATTAAAATTATAAGGATCAAGACAAAATACAATCTGCGAGACCATTGCCAAAATTGTGCCGCCAAGAATCAGGTTTCGCTTGCCGCATTTGTTGGAAACCAGCGGACAAAGAAATGTGAAAAGAATGGTAATCGCGGTCTCAGATACATACAGCGCACTGTACATCCATGTATCATTGTGCAGAATGTATTTACAGTAGTATGGAAGCACAGTACCTGTAACCGTAGTATAAGAAGTCATACACATCCATACTACCAAACACATCCAGAAATATTGATTGGTCGCAATCGCTTTCAGACTTTGTCCGATCGGCACTGCCTTCTGTTTCTTTCGTGCCTCGATGACTACCTGTTCTTTGCATCGCGCGAAACAAAACAGAAGCAAAACAAATGCGATCGCACACCACAGGCACATTGCCTTGATCCAACCACTCTGATTGTCTCCAAGGAGCTTGACCAGCGGCAGCGTGCAACTGACAACCAAAATACGGCCAAACGGCGCCATTCCCATGCGGAATACCGACAGCAGATCGCGTTCGCGGGATGCCCGGGTCATCATTGCCGACAAACTGCCATAAGGCAAATTAAGTGCAGTATAGATAAAAGTTGTACACAGGTTATATGTGATAAAGATATAAATCAGCTGCAGGTTTTCGCTTGTTTGCGGTACTGTAAACATTAGTACGCCCGCAATTGCATATGGAAGCGCCATCCACAATACCCACGGTCTGGACTGACCCCATTTGGAATGCGTCCGCTCAACGATGAAACCCATAATAAAATCGGATACGCCATCGAAAACTCGAGAAACCAACATGATTACTGCTATAGATCCTGCGTTGATGCCGATATAATCCGTGTAAAAGAGAGTCAACAATGTGCCGACCATACCGTAAACGACGTTGCAGGCTGTATCGCCGCATCCGTATGCCACGCGGGTAATAAAACCCAGAGGCTTTTCTTCTCTTGCAACTGCATCCATTTGGAGCTGCTCAGTGTTTGTATCCATTAACAATCCTCCTCCGTTTTCTTTTGTTCCCCCTTACTGTTCAGGAAGATACCACCTCTGATTTACAAGTATTTATTTGTTTTTCAAAGGTGGTATCGCTTTCTTCATTTTCTTTGCTTTACCGAGCAGTGTATCCACCGTCTACCGGCATATTAACGCCAGTTACAAAACGCGCTTCATCCGATGCAAGGAAAAGCACGACATGGGCAATATCAATCGGCTCACCCAGGAAACCGATCGGATGCTTCGGCAACATTTCGTCAATGTATGCCTGTTCGCCGCCTTCCACCTCGCGTGCCTTAGCCAGTGTCAGTTCAGTCAAAACAGTGCCTGGGCACACTGAGTTGACGCGGATGCCACTCTTGCCATAACAAATCGCATCCGTACGGGTCATATTGGCTACAGCGCCCTTGGCGGCGCAGTACGGCGCGGATTCATTGGCGCCAATAATGCCATAAATCGAGCAGAAATTAACAATGCTGCCTTTTCCGTTCTCTTTCATCAGCGGGACGGCGTGTTTTGTCATGAAGAATGTTCCCTTGACATCCACTGCAAAGACCGCATCCCAGTCTTTCTCCTCAACCTGATGTGCCCACTGGTTGACACCATTGATCCCGGCGCAATTCACCAGAATATCCAGTTTGGAAAAATCTGCAATCACAGCTTTCATCAGGCGGTCAACACTTGCTTCGTCCGAAATGTTCACTTGATAAGCGTTGGCAACTCCGCCAGCGGCACTGATTTCCTTGGCCGTCTGCTTCGCTGTTTCCTCATTCAGATCACAGACCGCAACTTTGCAACCCTCCTGAGCGAATAACTCTGCTGTAACTTTTCCCATGCCTGCGCCTGCGCCTGTAACAATCGCTACTTTGTCCTGAAGTCTCATACTTTTCCTCCTACTTGGTATATAATTATTTTTTTATCATGTAACAAAGCAATCCCGCTCTGATTCACTTTTGGCGTGAATTTTTGATGTACTCGGACTCCTCGTTTAACTGGACGATTTCACAGCAGATACCATCTGGATCGCGGGAGTAGACCCAACGCCAGACCAGCTCGCCTTCTCGAACACAGTCATTAATTTCAGAATGAAAGATCACACCTTCATTCTTGAGTTTTTTATAAACCGCTTCAATATCGTCAACATTGACTGCGATATGTGCAGAGCCTGCGATCGACGGATTGCCGTGGTATGGGATCTTTGTTTCAGGTTCGAGATACTGCAGAAACTCGATCTGCAAACCAGCCAGATCGACCATTGCTACCCGCAGCCTTCCATAAGGATCTTTCAGCATATCTCCCATGACGTAACGTCCTAATTCAGGACCTTCGTCCACGGTTTCTGTAAGCAGCTTGCCGCCTAGCAGATCACAATAGAAATGTAGACTTTTGTCAATATCCATTACGGTATAACTCATATGCCCAATACCGATAACCTTTGCCATATTTTTGAACACCTCACTCTGTTTTTGATGCAATTAATCCTCAAAGGTGAGAATTACCTTAAATGCTTCTTCAGGATGATTGATCGCGAGATCCATGCCCTTATCCAATTCCATGAACGGAATATGATGGGTGGTCAGCTCGTCAAAGTTGTACTTATCCTTGATCGCGTTCATGAAGCGAATCGTACGCTGCATCCAGTTCTTAGTTCCACCAGAACCCTTGATCCTCAGGGTGCTCCAGATTGTTTTTCCAATCTCTACCGGTACCTTACGACCAATTGAGTGACCGATCAGATTGACGCGGCAGCTGTGACCGGCGACATCGAAGATCGCCGCCAATGCAGCGTTGCTGCCTGAAGCCTCTGCTATCACCGAAGGGCCATGTCCGTCAGTCGCCGCTTTGATTTGCTCGTAGTAGTCCTCATCCAGTGGATTGAGAACAACGTCAGCGCCGAATTTGAGCGCTCGCTCACGGCGAACCGCATTCACATCGGAGACGACCACCTTCGCCCCTGAAGTCTTGGCGACCATGGCTGCGGACAGACCGACCGGACCCGCGCCCATGATCAGTGCATAATCAGAGGCGTCAATATAGCCGCCGTTACCCCAGATACCAAAATAACCAATCGAGAATGTTTCCACCCATGCGCCCCAGTCATAGGACCAGTCATCCGGGATCTTATACGCATATTCCTCTTCGATAACGAAGTATTCACCCATGCCTCCGGGAGAATCTGGACGGAAACCCAGCTCTCTCATGTTCAGGCATGCGGACGGCATCAGTCCCTCCTTGCAATTGGCGCAATGACCGCAGGCCAACACGCACTCCGCTGTCACCTTGTCGCCTACCTTGAATGTCGTCACATCCGAACCGATAGAAACCACTTGTCCGCCTACCTCGTGGCCAGGTGTATAAGGAGCGATATCATATCGTCCTTCCGCAGACTCCCCCAAATAGCAGTGTACATCCGAACCACAGATACCGCAGGCCTTAGTCTTGATCAGAATCTGATTCGGTTTCAGTTCCGGCACCTCTACGTTCTCAATGCGGAGATCCTTCGGTCCGTGCATAAATGCGATGTTTGCTTTCATGTTTTTTACCCCTTTCTTTTTTGTGTAATATATTGCTCCATGAAGTAGTGGTGATCCTGCTTCACGTTTGCATACAAGGTATTTGTT
>JAJQCO010000105.1 GCA_021202655.1 Clostridiales bacterium
GGATACGTCACCAGAATCTCAATGTCAGCCGCCACAGCCTCATTGGCCTCGTATTCGACCTGACGCAGCTGCTCCTCTGTCATCGGCCCGTTAAAATCCATCGTCACGATTTCCCGCCCCAGATGGAAGCCCACGTTATCGTATCCGAAATGTCGATGCACCAGGCCGGAAAAAAGATGCTCCCCCGAATGCTGCTGCATGGCGGAAAAGCGCACCTTGAAATCAAGCTCTCCCTTCACCTGACTGCCGACTGCAAGCGGACGTTTCATATAGTGGAGGATCCGCCCGTCCCGTTCCTTTACATCTTCTACCTCAATCCCGCCCAGAATTCCCGTATCGGCGTGCTGTCCGCCGCCCTCCGGGAAAAAGGCCGTCCGATCCAGCACAACGCCATAGGCAGATTTCTTTTCCTCCCACTCGCAGGATAACACCGTCCCTGTAAATTCCCGCATATGGCTGTCCTGATAAAACAGCTTCTCTGTTATCTCCATCATCCCGTCACCTCAACTACAGGAGCTGTCACTGGCAGCTCCTTCCGTATGCTATGGCAAAACTACAGGACCTGCCACTGGCAGCTCCTTCCGTATGCTATGGCAAATACAAACGGGACGCCAGTGAAAGCTGACGCCCCGTCCATGAAATCTAACGCTTCATTACTTGATGTTGAAAGCCTTTACACCCGGGAAGATCGCTGCATCACCCAGCTCCTCCTCGATGCGCAGCAGCTGGTTGTACTTCGCAACACGCTCGCTGCGGCTCGGTGCGCCGGTCTTGATCTGGCAGGTGTTCAGAGCAACCGCCAGGTCAGCAATCGTGGTATCCTCGGTCTCACCGGAACGATGAGAGGTCACAGCCGTATAGCCGGCCTTGTGTGCCATCTTGATGGCCTCCAGGGTCTCAGATACAGAACCGATCTGATTCAGCTTGATCAGGATGGAGTTGCCGCATCCCAGCTCAATGCCCTTCGCCAGACGCTCGGTATTGGTTACGAACAGGTCGTCGCCAACCAGCTGAACCTTGTCGCCCAGCTCTGCAGTCAGCTTCTGCCAGCCTTCCCAGTCTTCCTCATCCAGACCATCCTCGATAGAGTAGATCGGATACTTCTCAACCAGGCTCTTCCAGTGAGCAATCAGCTCATCGGAGGTATACTTGGTTCCGTTCTTCGGAAGGATATACTCACCCTTCTTGCTGCCCTTCCACTCAGAGGAAGCGGCATCCATAGCCAGCACGAAATCGGTACCCGGCTTGTAACCGGCCTTCTCGATCGCCTCCAGGATTACCTGGATCGCAGCCTCGTCGCCACCGGACAGGTTCGGTGCAAAACCACCCTCGTCACCTACGGAGGTAGCCAGACCTCTGGACTTTAACAGAGCCTGCAGAGCATGGAAAACCTCAGTACACCAGCGAAGTCCCTCTGCGAAGGTCGCTGCGCCTGCCGGCATAACCATGAATTCCTGAACATCTACGTCGTTGGATGCATGTGCGCCGCCATTGAGGATGTTCATCATCGGCAGCGGAAGCCTGTTTGCATTCGCGCCGCCCAGGAAACGGTACAGCGGGATCTCCAGTGCATTGGCTGCTGCACGTGCCGCCGCGATCGATACAGCGAGGATCGCGTTTGCACCCAGATTGGACTTGTCCTTCGTCCCATCCGCTTCGATCATGGCCTTGTCCACCGCATAGGTGTCAAATGCGTTCGCACCCTGCAGCACATCGTTGATAACCGTATTGATGTTGTTGACTGCCTTGCTCACGCCCTTGCCCCCGAAGCGGCTCTTGTCACCGTCGCGAAGCTCAAGCGCCTCAAACTCACCGGTAGAAGCTCCGCTCGGTGCGGTTCCTCTTCCAACAGTGCCATCTACCAGAATAACCTCTGCCTCAACCGTGGGGTTGCCTCTGGAGTCGATGATCTCTCTTCCGATTACTTTCTCGATTTCCAAATACATGTTTTGTTCCTTTCCCATGGCCTCTTCTCCGTACGCGCCATGCAATAGACTCATGAGCTCAAATTCACTCATACGTTATTATTTTATCATGCGTCAATAGGGAAAGCAAGCTAAATTTGGATTAAATTGTTTCTGAGCAGAAGAACAGGAGCTTGCAAAAATACGGTCTGATGTGATACTCTTATGACAGTTATGGCAGCGCCGCGCTTTATCGCTGCCGCTGAAAATGTTTTCATGTGTTTTTATGGCCGGAGGATCATGGCGGAAACGCCGGAATTCAGACAGGGGGACATAATATGTCGTTATACGCGATCGGAGATTTTCATCTGTCACTCACCGTCCACAAACCGATGGATGTATTCGGCGTGGAGTGGACAAATCATACGCAGCGGATCCGCGAAAACTGGCTTCGGACGGTGCGGCCGGAGGACACCGCCGTCATCACCGGGGATCATTCCTGGGGCCGGAACCTGGAAGAGTGCCGGGAAGACCTGGACTATATCGCGGCGCTTCCCGGCAGAAAAATTCTGCTCCGGGGTAACCACGACATGTTCTGGAACGCGAAGAAAACCGAACGGCTGAACCACGAATTTTCCGGCCGACTGGAATTCCTTCAGAATAATTTCTATGTCTATGAGGATTACGCGCTGGTCGGCACGAAGGGCTACTGCGACGAGGGCCGCGACACCACGCCGGAACAGTTGGAAAACATCCTCTCCCGGGAGGAAGCGCGGCTGAGGCGTTCCTTCCGGCTGGCAGAGGCCGCCGGTCTGCGAAAATATATCGTGTTCCTGCATTTCCCGCCGACCAGCATCTATGAGAGAGAAAGCCGTTTCACCCGCATGGCCGAGGAATACGGCGCCGAGAAGGTGATCTATTCCCACTGCCATGGAAAGAAGCGGTACGGCGACAGCATCCGCGGATATCAGAACGGCATCGAATACAAGCTGGTCTCCTCCGATTACCTTCAGTTCGTACCGGAAAAGATCCTCTGAGCCGTCCCGCACAGGCACGGGCAAAAACTATGTTGCTGTCCCTACCTGGCGGCAATCTCATCTGGAAAGGTCTTCGTAATCACCTGGGGCCTGGTAATGATCGAGCCGACTACCACGGCAAAACAGCCAAGCTCCAGCACACGTCTCGCCTTCTTCGGGGTATTGATGTTGCCCTCCGCAATGACCGGATGCTTCGCCTTCTCAAGGATTTCCCTAATCAGCGCGAAATCATCCTCCTCCACCCGCAGGTTTCGACTTTCCGGCGTGTATCCGACCATGGTCGTGCCGATAAAATCAAATCCCAGCCGGTCCGCAAAAAGCGCCTCCTCCACCGTAGAGCAGTCCGCCATAAAGAGCTGATCCGGCCAGGCCTTCTTCACCTCCGTAAAAAACTCATCCAGCGGCTGTCCGCCCGGTCTTTTGCGCGCTGTCGCATCCATGGCGATGATCTCCGGCTTTACCGAGACAAGCTCCTCTACCTCCTTTAAGGTCGGAGTGATATAGATCGGGCTGTCCGCGTAGTCCCGCTTTATAATCCCGATCACCGGCAGATCCACCTGACTCTGAATTTCGCGGATATCCTCCGTCGTATTCGCCCGGATCCCGGCTGCTCCGCCCTGCTTCGCCGCCAGCGCCATCCTCCCCATAATAAAAGAAGAATGCAACGGCTCCTCCGGAAGCGCCTGGCAGGAAACGATCAGCTTTCCCTCAAGCTGGCTTACTCTTTTGTTCCACATATCTTCCTCCTGCCGCCTTTTCCCGCAGAACCTGCCGTCTGCAGCCGGTTATTTCTCCGTCTTTTCCGCAAACAGCTCTTCCATCGTATGCCACCCGAGCACCGCGCACTTGACGCGGGAGGGCATATGCCGGATGTCGTGAAGCGCGGCAGCCTCCTCTAATTCCTCCAGCTCCTCGTCCGTGACCTCGCCCTTAATCATGCGCAGAAACATATCCGTCAGCCGCAGCGCGTCCTCCTTCGTGCGTCCGATGACCATATCGAGCATGATATCCGCCGAGGCCTGCGAGATGGCGCAACCGCTTCCCTCGAAGGCGCCGTCGACAATCTCATCTCCCTCGACCTTCAGCTGCAGGATGATGTCGTCGCCGCAGCTGGGATTCACGCCCTCCAGAATCAGGTTCGCGTCCGGAAGCTTCTCCTTGTGGGCGGGATGAAGATTGTGATCCGTCAGGATCTCATTGTAAAAGGTTCTATTCGCCATAGCCCATTTCCCTCCTTACCCGGCAGACCGCTTTCAGGAATCTGTCCACGTCCTCTTCCGTATTGTAAAAGGCCAGGCTGACGCGGGCTGTGGACATGACGCCCAGGTGCTTTAAGAGCGGCTGCGCACAGTGATGACCGGCGCGGATCGCAATTCCGTCCGCGTCCAGAATCGTCGCAATATCATGCGGGTGAACGCCGTCAATCGTAAAGCTGATGATGCCGCAGTGATCCTCCGCGCGGCCGCTTCCCTGAACATGGATACACGCTCTCTGCTTCATCCCCTCCAGGGTATACCTCGTCAGCTCCAGCTCTCTTTTATGGATCGTCTCCATGCCGATCGTCTCCAGATAATCAATCGCCGCCGCCAGGGCAACCGCGCCGCCCCCGTTGACCGTACCGGCCTCAAACTTATGAGGAAGCGGCGCGTATGTCGCGCCCTCGCGGGTCACAGACTCGATCATCTCCCCGCCGGTCAGAAACGGCGGCATGGCGTCTAACAGCGCCTTCTTTCCATAGAGGACGCCGATTCCCATCGGCGCCATCAGCTTGTGGCCGGAAAAGGCCAGAAAGTCCGCATCCAGCTTTTGCACGTCAATCGGCACATGCGGCGCGCTCTGCGCCGCGTCCAAAAGGACAACGCCGCCCACGGCATGCACCGCCCGGATCAGCGCCTCCACCGGCATGACCTTTCCCAGTACATTGGAAATATGCGCGACCGCCGCGATCTTCGTGCGGGGAGTAACCGCCGCCACAACCTCCTCCTCCGGAAAGCTGCCGTCCGGCCCGCATTCCAGATATTTTAACGTCGCTCCGGTCTGCCGCGCCGCCATCTGCCAGGGCAGCATGTTGCTGTGATGCTCCGCAATCGAAATCAGAATCTCGTCTCCCGGCTTCAGGGTGCTGAGCGCGTAGCTGTAGGCCACCAGATTGATGCTCTCCGTCGTGTTGCGGGTAAAAATGATCTCCTCCGGCCTTGCCGCATGGATGAATTTCTGCACCCGCTCCCGCGCGGCCTCATAGCGCTCGGTCGCCTCCATCGCCAGAGCATAAAGCCCGCGCAACGGATTCGCGTTGTACTTATTGTAAAATTCCCGCTCGGCTTCCAGTACCTGGCGGGGACGCTGCTCCGTCGCCGCATTGTCCAGGTACGCAATGTCAGAGCCCGCAAGAAGCGGGAAGTCCTTCTTAAAATTCTCCAAGGTACTCAAACTCCCTTCTATTCCTCAGCAACCTCCTGAGAGGAAGCGTCCGTTCCCATAAACGCCTGAATCTGATCCCGGATCCTCGCCGACGGAATCTGCACGCAGAGCGCATCGGTCTTCGCCCGCGCCATCATCCGTTCCGCCTCCTCCCTCGGAATTCCGCGGGATTCCAGATAAAACAGGGTCGTGTCGTCCAGCCTGCCGATCGTGGCGCCGTGATTGCCCTCCACATCCTCCTCGCCGCAAAGAATTAAGGGAATCGTCTGGTTCTCCACCCGATCGCCGAGCAGCAGGACGTCCTCCGTCTCGGTTCCCTTCGCACCGCCGCAGCCCGGCAGGAAATCAATCTTCCCGCGAAACAGATTCTTCGTCTGATCCGCCAGAATCCCGCTCTAATCCATCCGGCTCTCGGTCTTTTTCCCTCTGTGGCGGACCGTATAATTCATATCCAGCTTCTGATTTGGACGCCCCGCGTAGCCAATCCCCGCCTGAAAGACAGAAGCGCTTCCCTTGAGATCCGTCTCACAGCCGGAATACAGCCTGCCCGCGCCAAGCTCCAGGCGAATCAGCTCAAAGCTCGCGCCGTCTTCGCATTCTGCCCCGATATCATTGAGGCTGACCATGCCGTCCGGCAGAATCTGCGCCATATACAGGCGGACCTTCGCGCCGACCTCCGCGTAAATCTTGGTCTGCAGCGCCGCCACTCCCGATACGTCGACATTGTCCGCGGCGCGGTAAAGCACCGCCACATTGAGTGTGCTTCCCTTTTTTGCGTGAAGGTATAAGCGATTCCCGTAATACCCCGCCCGTCCGGCCTTATATTCCAGGACGGCCAGATTTTCCTACTCGCCTCCGTCTCCGGACATCAACAGATTTGTCGCCGCATCCTCCAGCAGCTGATCCATATCCGGCCCCATGCCGGTGCCAATCCTCTCCCAGGCGCCGCTGCCTTCCTCCAGGCGGGTCGATTTCACCCCGTCGCCCGTAATCTCCAGGCCAAGCGGACACGCCTCCTCTATCTTCATATCGGCAATCCGGGCTTCATTCATCTTCAGCCAGTTCCAGGTCCTGGCCGGAAGCCGGTTCACCGTCATATCCATTCCATTCATTCCACGTCCTCCATCCACAGGTATCCGCCTTTTATCCGATGCTCCCCTTCATCTCGAGCTGAATCAGGTTATTCATCTCAACGGCATATTCCAACGGCAGCTCCTTCGACACATTATCCGCAAATCCGCTGACGATCATCGCCCGCGCGTCCTCCTCGCTGATCCCCCGGGACATCAGATAGAAAACCGCGTCGTCGCTGATCCGCCCGATCTTTGCCTCATGGCCGACGTCGGCATATGGCGTGCGGATGTCCATGGCCGGAATCGTGTCGGAACGGGAAACCTCGTCCAGCATCAGCGACTGGCAGGAAACCGCCGCCTTGCTGTGCTTCGCCTGCTCTCCGATCACCACAGAGCTTCGGAAGGTACTGATTCCGCCATCCTTGGAGATGGACTTCGTGTTGATATAGGAAGTCGTATTTTTCCCCGCATGTACGACCTTCGCGCCGGTATCCAGATTCTGTCCCCGCCCCGCAAAGGTAATTCCCGTGAATTCCATATGAGAATTCTCACCTCTCAGGATTGTCATCGGATAGAGATAGGATACATGGGAGCCGAACGAGCCGGATACCCACTCCATCGTGCCGCCCTCTGCTACGGTCGCGCGCTTCGTATTCAGATTGTACATATTTTTCGACCAGTTCTCAATGGTCGAATAGCGCAGCTTTGCGTTTTTGCCGACAAACAGCTCCACGCAGCCCGCATGAAGGTTCGCCACATTATATTTCGGCGCGGAACAGCCCTCGATAAAATGCAGAGAAGCGCCCTCATCCACCAGAATCAACGTGTGTTCAAACTGTCCGGCTCCCGGCGCGTTCAGCCGGAAATACGACTGCAGCGGAATCTCCACCGACACGCCCGGCGGCACATAAACAAAAGAACCGCCCGACCAGACTGCCCCGTGCAGCGCCGCGAACTTGTGATCCCGCGGCGTCACCAGATGCATGAAATGATCACGGATCATCTGCGCGTAGCGGTCCCCATGCTCGCCGCGGATCGCGCTCTCCAGATCCGTATAGATGACGCCCTGGGCCGCAACCTCCTCGCGGACATTGTGATACACCAGCTCCGAATCGTACTGTGCGCCGACGCCTGCCAGAGACTCCCGTTCCGCCTGCGGAATGCCCAGCTTCTCAAAGGTATCCTTGATCTCCTCCGGCACCTCCGACCACTTTGCACTCATCCGCGTATTCGGCCGCACATAGGTCACAATGTGATCCATATCCAGCCCGTCGATCGAGGGTCCCCAGTCCGGAACTCCCATGCGGTTATAAATCTCAAGGGACTCCATCCGGAACTGCCGCATCCACTCCGGATCCTTCTTTTCCTCGGAAATCTTCTCCACGATCGCCGGATCCAGACCGGCCTGCAGCCTGTAATTATCCTTGTCCTCGTTTCGGAAATCGTAAAGGCTCCGGTCGACGTCCTCCACGTAGGTTTTCTCTTTCTCAGCCATTCTCAGACCTCCTGACCGCGGGAAGTCATCTCGAGAAAGGACTCATATCCATTCTCATTAATCTGATCCACCAGAGAGCCGTCGCCGGTCGCCACAATCCGTCCGTCCACCATAACATGCGTATAATCCACATGCAGCGCCTCCAGAATCCGGGTGCTGTGCGTAATGATAAGAAGCGCCCCCTCCTGCGTCCGCTGATATTCCTTCACACCCTCCGAAACCAGGCGCACCGCGTCCACATCCAGGCCGGAATCCGTCTCATCAAGGATGGCAAGCGCCGGCTTTAACATCATCAGCTGCAGGATCTCCGACTTCTTCTTCTCGCCGCCGGAAAAGCCGACGTTCAAGCTTCTTTCGCCGTAGGAGTCGTCCAACTGCAGCGTTTCCATATCCCTGCGAAGCTCCTTGCGGAACTCAAACACGCGGAGCTTGCCGCCATTTTTCTGGCGCACCGCGTTCTTTAAAAATCCCTCCAGGGACAGACCCGGCACCTCAAGCGGCTCCTGGAAGGAGAGGAACATCCCCTCTCTGGCCCGCTTGTCCGTCGGCTCCTGCGTCACATCCTTTCCCTGAAACCAGATGGTCCCGCTCTCCACCTGATACTTGGGATTTCCCATCAGCACATAGCCCAGCGTCGACTTTCCCGCTCCGTTCGGCCCCATGAGGACATGCGTCTCGCCTGCGCGCACCGCCAGGTCAATTCCGTGCAGAATCTCTTTATCTTCCACGCGGACCGTCAGCCGGTCCACCTCTAATATCGGTTCTGACATGTTTCTATTCTCCTCCGTTCTGTATGCCCGTCTCCCTGTTTCCTGACCCGATTTTACGGACATATCCAAGATTAAACTGGTCTCCCGCTAATTCCTAGCATTTTAGTGGGAATTGCACGATCCATTATAGTACCCTTTCCACTGTTTTTCAAGTACCTGAACAGAATTTCTCAGAAAAATACCCCTGTCACGAATATCTCCAGTCCAATCAGAATCAGGATCACGCCTCCCAGCACCTGCGCCCGGTAAGAAAGCTTTGTCCCGAAGCGCTCTCCGATTACCAGACCCGCCATGCAGATCACAAAGGTAACCGCAGATATGATGAGTGAAGCCACAAGCGCCATCAGCCAGTCGTAATCCGCAATCGTAAAGCCGACCGAAAGCGCGTCAATGGACGTCGCGATTCCCTGTACAATCAGCTCCCCAATTCCCAGCCTTACTGCTTCCTGCTCTTCGCCCCTGCCGCGCAGACCGCCGATCAGCATCTCTCCGCCAATATAGGCGAGCAGGGCAAGCGCAATCCAGGGAATACACGGCTCAAATGCCGTAAAAAGACGGACGATCGTATGAACGCAGATCCAGCCGAGCATCGGCATCAGCGCCTGAAATCCGGCAAACACACCGGCGATCCCCATCATCTTCCCCCTGCTCATCAACGGCTCATTCAGGCCATTCGCCATGGATACGGAAAACGCGTCCATGGCCAGCCCTACGCCTAATAAAATACTGTTGAAAAAAAATATGAAGCTCCAGTTCATTCCCTCTACTCCCTATGCAATGCAAATGATACGGCATTGTCCCGCACAAGCCGTATCGTCACTGATACGAAAATACCCACCGCCGATTGATGCACAGCTTCTCAATCCCCGGTGAGTATTTTGAATCCATTTGTGTCCCAGGCGTCCCGGGATCTTTTTTTGCAAATTATCGCCCGATTTCCGGCATCAGCGCCTTCAGCTCTTCGTCCACAATCTCGCCGCAATCCATGATCTGATGTCCGTCCAGCCAAACGCTGCTGTTCAAACAGATTCCGTCGGTATGGCTCACTGCCTCCTGCCCACAGGGCGGCGCATCAATGACGCTGACATAGCCGATCCCCCACTCGGTCGCTCCCCACACGCGCTCATCCTCTACGATGTTGCCGGTGAGCTTCGCTCCCGGATTGAAGCCATAGGCAATATGCGCCATCTTTAACATGCCCGGATCCTGGAAATCGCGGAGGAACCGCTCATAAGCCGCCGCATCCGCGCCGCCTTCGATTTTCACGATCACGCTGTCCTTCACCATCAGGCGGATCGGCTCATCCGGACTTTTGCCAAACGGCGGCGTAACCGACCCGTCAAAGACAATCGTCCCGTTAATGCTGCCAAAGCGCGGCACCACATTGATCTGCCCGGTCAGCATATGCGTCGCCGGGAAGGAAGCGTCGCCGCAGTCGCAGGCCACATAATGCTGCGGATCGATCTCGAAGGAGACGTCGCACCCGGCGGGCGTCGTCACCCGCATGGTTTTTGCCTGCTCCGTCATCTGCGTCACCCGGCGCATGAACACCTGCAGCTTTGGCGTTTCCACATGGCCGATCGTGCGGATCATCAGCTCCTCATTGAAATCCACCAGGCACATGTAGCGAAGCTTCTTATTCTGCTCGGCCGCCCGCTCGAATGGTGTGGAATACAGAAGCCACTGATGGTTGAACTCGATCCAGACGTCGCAGTTACACACAGCCGCCGACAACGGCTCCACCGGAAGATCCGGATCTGCCGCCTTTCCTACTCCGCCCGGCGTCGGCACGACGATTGTCATCGGGTGTCCGCCGACCTCCAGCACACTCTCGCTCACCGCTTCCAGCACCCTGCTGTCACTGCCGCCGTCTGCGGTCAGCACGACGCTCTCTCCTGGCTTTACGACAAAGATTTCACGGATCAGCTTATCCGCCGCGATCTGAAGCTCTGTTTTCATCCTGGTATTCCTCCCTGTCTTCTATCATTTCATGCAAGGGAAGCATCCGATATGCCAGACATTTCCCTCTTCCATCCTTATAGTCCGGCCAGCCGCTCCATGGCCTCCCGGTAGATTTCCCGGATGGCATAGAAATCCTCCCGCAGAATATATTCATTATTCTGATGCTCG
The DNA here is from genome assembly GCA_021202655.1 of Clostridiales bacterium. Taxonomy (GTDB): domain Bacteria; phylum Bacillota; class Clostridia; order Lachnospirales; family Lachnospiraceae; genus Brotaphodocola. The sequence goes on from JAJQCO010000105.1 coordinate 10,831, forward strand.
GTCAGCTCTCTGCCCGGGAGCATCGGACCAAATCCAACAATGTGATCCATCGCCCTGGCGTAGGTTCCTCCGCCAATCACCGCCGGCTCCGAATCGTCGCCGGTCATCTTCCGATATACGTCTAACAGTGCCTGGATCACCTTCCCGTTTCTGTCCATATAGATGGGCGCCGTATTTTCCGTCACCGTAAGCTCCAGGCCGAACCGGGCCGCCGCCCGGCGAACCGGCTCGATCACTGCCTCCGCCTCAAAGCTCACCGGATTGCGCACATCCAGCTCCAGTACCAGACGGTCGCCGCGCACCCGCACCACGCCGGCATTCATCGTCAGCTTTCCGCTCTTTTCGTCCTCCAGCGCGCAGCCTATCTTCTCTCCGTGAAGCGCGGAGCCGATATAGCTCTGATAAAACGAAACCAGCGGATCCTCCGGAATCTCCTTTTCCAGCAGCTCCATCATCTTCGTGATGGCATTGTCCCCGTCCTCCGGCGTGGATGCGTGCGCCGACTGGCCCACGGTCTCAAGCTGCTTTCCGTTTACCGTCGCCCGGCACCAGGCAGGCACCATATTTCCGGCGTCCCCGCCCCGGATGTCCGTCAGCAGAGAGCGGGAAAGCGGGAGCGAAACCTCCATTCCAAGAATTCCCTTTTCCCCGTAAATAGCCGGGAAATCGGCGTCCGGCGTAAAACCAAAGACAGGCAGCTCCTCATGAGCCTTATACCACTCCATATCCGTCCAGACTCCGCTCTCCTCATTCTGTCCGAAAATGATCCGGATCCGTCGTTTCAGCTTCGCACCGCGATCCAGCAGATCCTTCATCGCGAATATGCAGGCCACTGCCGGCCCCTTATCATCCGTGACTCCGCGCCCGTAAAGCCGATCTCCCACCTCAGTCAGATCATAGGCGGGATACGTCCAGCCCTCTCCGGCAGGAACCACATCCAGATGAGCCAGTATGCCCACCATCTCTTCCCCCTGTCCGATCTCGGCCCAGCCGACAATTCCGTCCCGGTTCACCGTCGTCATCCCGAGGGACTGACAGAGGCGCAGGGCCTCCTGCAACGCTTCCCCACATCCCCGTCCGTAAGGAAATTCCGGCGATGCCTCCACGCCGGCCACACTCTCCACGCGCACCAGACGGGCCAGCGCCTCCTTCATCTCTTCCCCACTTTTCATTTCCTGCTTCTCCTTTCACTCACCGCAAAAAGGCCGGTACGCGACGTCATGCCCGAAGCTTTCCGGGCCAAAGACCTCCAGCCCTCTCGGCGTCGTCCATTCCGCGGGCGCGGGCAGCGCAATGACACAGACCCGCTCTCCCACTCTGGTATAGGGATTCAGCTGGGGCATCGCCTCATCAAGATCAAACACACAGATCAGATCCGGTACGGTTACATGATATTCCCCGTCCAGCCAGCTGATGATGTTTTCATTCTGATACCAGATTTTCAGCTCGTGGCCTTCCCACTCTTCGGTTCCGGTGATCACGGTATTTCCAAAGGTATAGCCGTCCTTCGTCTCATATCCGCTTTCCTTCACCACACCGGAAAAGACCGGGCGTCCGCCTCCGGCCTTTATCACCGCGGCAACATAATCTGTCCCCTGCGCCTTCGCGCTGCGGAAAGCCCTTCCCACAGCCTCCGCATGGCTGATCGCGCCCCGGATCACCGAATCGCCGATCACGCGGGCCGTATTCACATGATCCATAACCGCGATGGTATTCTGACTGACCACGGCCAGGGCGCGCACCAGATCCTCGCCCCGCTCATCGTCAAACACATTCGTAAACACAGCGCCCTCGCCAAAACGGTTCATCACACTCATGGGGCACATCGGCACCCCCTTCAGAAAATACGTCGAATGCTGCAGCGCCGGGACGCTGCGCCCGGCCGGATCCCCGTCCGCGATCGGACGTCCGGTCATTGCGGCACAGTAGAGCGCGGTCGCCGTATTGCCTCCGCCAAGCTCCGTGCTGATCACTGCGGCGATCTCGCGTCCCAGAAACTGCTCCATCTGCCGCATACAGAGAATATAAAAGCTCTCCTCCGTCTCCTTAAGCCTCGCATATTTCCGGATCTCTTCCTCCGTCAACGGGCTGATCGCCCCGCAGGCGTATGGCGTGCCGACGATCGCCTCCGGATCAAGCTCTTCAAAAGAAACCAGACGGAACTCCTTCCCCGCGGCAAGCGCCTCGTCGATCATGGCAATGCCTTCCTCCAGCGAACCGCCGCCGCCCGTGCCCAAAACGGCACAGCCATACAGAATATCCATCAGATTCTCACGATTTAAAACTCGCATGTCCTCTTCTCCTCGTCATTTATTGTTCGTTTCCCTGCTCAAACAGCAGGCAGCTGACATAATGCTGACTGTTCAGATACGTTTCCGACGGACAGCAGGCCGCGCAGTCCTCCCGCGCCATTGGGCAGCGCGTGTGAAACGTGCAGCCGGAGGGCGGATTGATCGGGCTCGGGATCTGTCCCTCCAGCGTCTTTAATCCCTCCATGCCAACCGAGTGCAGATTTGGAATCGCGTCAAACAGAGCTTTCGTATAAGGATGCTGCGGATGGTTGAAAATCTCATCCGCCGGGCCGAATTCCACAATCCGTCCCAGGTACATCACGGCAATCACATCGCTCAGCTCATGCACCACGCCCAGATCATGCGAGATCAGAATATTGGTCAGGTCAAATTTCTGGCGCAGGCTCTGGATCAGAGCCAGAATCTGCTCCTGACTGAACACATCAATCGAGGAGGTCGGCTCGTCAAGCACCACCAGCCGCGGGTCGCTGGCCAGCGCCCGGGCGATCGCGATCCTCTGGCGCTGCCCGCCGGAAAATTCATGCGGATAACAGTAGACCGCCGACTCCGAGATCCCCACCATCGCCAGCAGCTCCTTTACACGCGCCAGACGATCCTTTTCACTGAGCCTGTCATAGACATCCAGCGGCTCGGCCACAATGTCCTTCACCAGCCATCTGGGATTCAGCGACCAGTACGGGTCCTGGAAAACGATCTGCACATTCTTTTTGAACGCATTGTCCCGTTTCTTTGTGCCAAACACGTCCTGTCCCTGGAAAAACACCTTGCCGTCCGTCGGCTCAAACAGATCGAGGATCGTATTTACAAGCGTCGACTTGCCGCAGCCGGACTCGCCCACGATTCCCAGAACCTCGCCCTTGTGAAGCGTAAAGCTGACGTCGTCTACCGCCTTTAGTGTCAGATGCTTCTGATGCTTCAGTTCATCGTTAATATCAAAATATTTTTTCAGATGCTGAACGTCCAGAAGGACCTCATCCTTCCTGTCCGCCCTCTGTCCCGCACGGCTCCGCTTCTCCACATCCGCGGCCTCGATCAGGACCTTCGTATACGTCTCCTTCGGACTGCGGATAATCTCCTCCGGCGTCCCCTGTTCAATGATCCGCCCGTCCTTCAGCACGCCCATCCGATCACAGAACGCCGACATCAGACTCAGGTTATTCGCGATAAACAGAACCGTGATATTCCGCTTCTGCTGCAGCTCCTTTAACAGCTTCAGCACGCTGGCCTGAATCGTCACGTCCAGGTTTCGCGTCGGCTCATCCGCAATCAGAAATTCCGCGCCGCAGCACAGAGCCAGGGCGATGATCACCCTCTGACGCTGTCCGCCGGAGAGCTGATGCGGATACTTCACCATGATGCTGTGCGCGTCCGCCAGCTTTACCTCCTCCAGCAGATGCACGGCTTCCTCCCGGGCTTCCTTTTTCTTAAGCTCCTTATGATTCTGCCGCAGCACATCTACCATCGTCGCACCCACGGTAAACACCGGATTTAAACAGCTCATCGGATCCTGGAAGATCATGGCGATCTTACGTCCCCGGATGGAACGCTGCATCTCCTTCTGCGTTTTCTTTAACAGATCCTCCCCGTCGAGCAGAATCTCTCCCCGCTCCACAACGCCGGGCGGGCACTGAAGCAGCTGCTGGATCGTCAGCGCCAGCACCGTCTTTCCCTGGCCGGATTCGCCCACAATACCATAGGTTTCTCCCTTTTCGATGGCAATGTGATCGATATCGAGTACGGTCCGGATTCCCTGAAACTCCTTATGCTTTACCAGAAGATCTTTGATTTCAAAATAGGCCATCTCTCATCCTCCTCACTTCTTGCGCGTCTTCGGATCCAGGATCTCACGGATAGCATCGCCCAGAAGATTGAAGCACAGCACCGTAAGGAAAATAGCAAGGCCCGGAAAGATACAGCACCACCATTTGTCCGGAAAATAAGAACGTCCGGTCGAAATCATCAGCCCCCACTCCGGCGTAGGGCTCTGCGCCCCCAGTCCAAGGAAGGACAGGCTCGCGAGCGTCATGATCACGCCGCCGATATCCATGGACGCCTGCACAATAATCGGGCTGATGCAGTTCGGAATGATGTGCTTAAAAATAATTTTGATGCGGCTCGTGCCGATCGTCTCTGCCGCCTGGACAAACTTGCGCTCCTTGATGCTGATGGCCTGCCCGCGCATCAGCCGGGTATACCAGGGCCACCACGAGACCGAGATCGCCATGATCGCGTTCGTCAGGCTCGAACCCAGTAACGCCACCAGCGCAATCGCCAGCAGTAACGGCGGAAATGAGAGAAACACGTCGGTGATACGCATGATCACGTTGTCCACCCAGCCGCCAAAGCTGCCCGCCACGGCTCCCAGCGGAACGCCGATCACCAGCGCAATCGCCACTGCCATCAGGCCGCTCGAAATAGACACCCGCGCGCCGTAGACCACACGGCTGAACACATCGCGCCCCAACTCGTCCGTTCCCATCAGATGCTCGGATGAGGGCTCGGAAAACTTCGCCTCGATGTGCGTCTCATCGGCAATATCCTGCGGATAAGGGACTATCACCGGCGAAAAGATCGCCAGCAGCACCAGCGCGACAAGGATAATCAGCGCCAGCAAAGACAGCTTGTTTCTTGCCAGCAAATAGAGACTCTCGCGAAAGCTGTTCCATCTGGGCTTAAGTGTATCTAATATAGCATCCATCTTTCTCCCTCCTCTACAGCCGGATCCGGGGATCCATCGCCACGATAATGTCCGCCACCAGATTCAGGATAATATAGCAGCAGGCGCCAAAAATGGTTACGCCGATGATCGCCGGGAAATTCAGGGTCGTCACCGCTTCCGATATGTAGCTGCCGATTCCCGGCCAGCTGAAGATCGCCTCCACAAGGAAGGTGTCCGTCAGCGTATAGCCCATGGACAGCGCCACATCCGTCGCCGTCGTGCCGATGCTGTTTTTCAGCGCGTATTTCCAGAGCATTTTCCGCTCACTCAGGCCATAGCTGCGCCCCGCCGTGATGTAATCCTCATTCAGGATCTCCAGCAGCGCGCTTCGGGTCATACGGCTCACCAGTCCGACCGGATACAATGCGATCGTGATACAGGGAAGAATCATATGGGAAAGCGCGTCCCGGAACATGCCCCACTTTCCGGTCAGGACACAGTCCAGAAGCAGCAGGCCCGTCACATTCGGCTGCGTGTCAAAGACCGTCGCCGTCACGCTCAGCCGCCCGCCGATCGGCAGAAGCTGCAGCGTCTTATAAAAGATCAGCTGCAAGAACAACGCCACCCAGAAGGTGGGAAGCGACACTGCGCCGATCGAAAAGAACCGGCTGCAATGATCCAGTAGCTGATCCTTCTTCTTCGCCGAGTAGATCCCCAGGGGAATCCCCACAATGATCGCCAGAACGAAGGCAATCAGAACCAGCTCCAGCGTCGCCGGCACATACTGCGCCAGCTCCTTTGCCACCGGCTGCTTGCTCGAATAGCTGGTGCCAAGATCCCCGTGCAGCAGCTGGTTTAAATAGGAGACGTACTGCACCGGCAATGGCTTGTCAAGGCCCAGCTCGATGCTCGCCTGCGCGATCTGCTCCTGTGTGGCGCGGGAACCGGCCCATTTCACAGCCGGATTGCTCGGCACCACTCTCGTGATAATAAACGTCAGTGTGATGACTCCCAGCAGAACCACCACGCTGCTGAGCAGACGCTTGATAATGTATTTGATCATGGTTTTCCCTTCCTATGAACCGAGGGCGGCGCCAAACGGCTGCCGCCCTCGACATCAGCTACAGGTTAATTCTTGCGCGTTACGTTGTAGTACTGCACCGCGGTAGAGTATGCAGGATTCTCATCTACGCCGGTGATCTCATTGCTGATGATATAGGTGCGAGTCTGGTCATACATATTGATGATGTAGGCCTCCTCTGCCAGCTTCTGCTGAACCTGACGATAGATCTCAATCGCCTGATCGCGGTCTGTGACCGTCAGGGTAGCCGCCTCTTCCATCATGGCATCCAGCTCCGCGTCCTTAATGTAGGCAAGATTGTAAACAATCGTGTCCTCACTGCGGATCAGCGTATCAAACCAGCTTAAGGGACTTGCGTAATCCGGCCACCAGATCATAACCGTCATATCCTGACGCTCATCCGCATTCGGAGACTGCGCCTCTGCCCACTGCTCATCCCACTCCATGCTGCGAAGCTCCAGGTTGATGCCCAGCTTCTTTAAGTTCGACTGATACAGCTGCAGGAAGCTTGCGTATTCATCATAGCCGTTCATGTAAGTCACGCTGAGAGTCAGGCCATTCACATCCACGCCGGACTTATCCAGATACTCCTGCGCCTTATCCAGGTCACAATGATACTGCAGGATGCTGTCATCGTGGCTCCACAGTCCCTCCGGAACCAGGCCGACCGACTGCTTTGCGTTGCCCTCGAGGACGCCGTTTACCGTCTCCTCAAACGGGAAGGCATACTGCATCGCGCGGCGGAAATCCGCATTATTACACGGCGCGCTCTCGCTGTTTAAAAAGATCATGACGTTATTGAAGGTGCTGACCTGATAGGCGTAAACCTTGTCCGTCTCCTCCTTCAGCGCATTTAAATCCGTGCTGGAAAATTCACTCGAAAGCTGAGCCTCGCCCGTCTCCAGAAGCTGTCTGCGGGAGCTCGACTCCGCCACTTCCTTCACGATAACATTCGGAAACTGATCCTCCGTCCAGCCGCCCCGGTAATCCTCATAGGCCGCCAGGATCACGGTATCGCCCGAAGCCTTGGAAATCATATACGGGCCGCTGCCGCCGTCATTGCCCTCATTGAACCATTCCGTATCCTTGTCAATGACATTCGGGCTCATGATATAAGCCGCGTAGCCGGCGGAAGCAATCAGATCCACCGGAGCCGCGTAACGACAGGTAAATGTCACCTCATACTCCCCGGTCGCCTCAATGCTCTCCACCGGATCCCAGATGAAGGCAGCTCCCAGCCCCATATTGATCGTCCGCTGAATGTAAGCCACCACGGCCTCCGCGTTCATCCGTCATGGAAGGTGACGTCCTCGCGCAGGCGGAACGTCCACACCGTACCGTCCTCATTCTGGCTCCATTCCTCAGCCAGCAGCGGATCGACCTCCTCGGTCTCGTTGTTATACCGGGTCAGCGTCTCATACACATTCTGCAGCGTCATGATTCCGTTGGAATATTCGCTGCTCGGATCAAGCGTAACATACGGCGCCGTATTGTAGCAGTGGTAAAGAACGGCTCCCTCCGTCGCTGTCGACGCTGCCGTCGTCTCGCTCGCCGCGGCTCCGCCCGCCTGTGCGCCATCCGAACTGCCCGAACCGCCGCAGGCGGCAAGCAGCAATGCCGACAGGCCGATTGCCAGTAACATACTCCCTGTTTTTCTTCTCATATTTTCTCCCTTCCTGCTTTACCACGTTATCAGCGCGATGTATCAAATTGCTCTGGGTTGCATTATAACATGAACCCCCGCCATCAGGCAAGAAAAATTGACAGGAATCTCTATGGAATTTGTATCGCACTTCACAGAAAATTTACGGAAATTTTACGAGGAAACGATAGGTGTACCGACCGGGAATTGCTATGATTAACAAATGAAAAAAAGCAATTTTACGGGAGTTAACAAAAATGATCTACCAACTGGGAAGCCAGCTTCAGAAAACCGATCTGGAAACCGTTCTCACAAATGACGTTTCCGCCGTGATCATCACAACCGAAAGGGATTGTCCGCATATTCTGGACGCCTTAAATATCCACGCAGAAACAGACCTCACCCTGCGGGAAATCTTTTTCTGCAAGGTAGAAAGTCAGCAGGACTGCCTGTATGGGACATTAGCCATTCCGCCGCTTCTTGACGTGCTGGGCAAGCGATACCAGATCGCCTACATCGTCACCGCCAGATACGTGATCCTGATCGACAACAGCGAATTTACCCTGCGGCTTGTAAAACGGATCCGCACCAAGAAGGTGCATCAGGGAGAAACGCGCGAACGCTTTCTTTATAATTTTATTGCGGAATTTATTTCCAGGGACGCGCTGCTGCTGGAATCCTACGAGCGCTCCCTGATGGAGATGGAGGACGAGGCCTCTCGGGGACTCTCGGATCACCTGCAGGGCCGTCTGCAGCCCATCCGGAAACATCTTCTGACCCTGCGCAGCTACTATGACCAGCTTACCGACATGATCCGTGAGCTGGAGGACAATGAGGACCGATATTTTGCCCGCAAGCAGCTGAAATATTTCGGGACGGCCGCCGACCGGGCGGATCGCTTAAAGGATCGCACCGACTATCTGCTGGAATATGCCCGTCAGGTCAGAGACGTTTACCAGACTCTGGTCGATGCAAAGCAGAATGAAAACATGAAGTTTCTGACCATTATATCTACCATTTTCTTCCCCCTGACCCTGATCACGGGCTGGTACGGCATGAACTTTGAAAATATGCCGGAGCTTGAAAGCGGCTACCCGGTCATCATTCTGATCAGCGTGACCGTCGTACTCATCTGCCTGCTGATTTTTAAGAAAAAGAAAATACTATAATAAAAGCATTGCCAAAGCGCATGCTGCATACAACATACAGTATTCTTTATCCGCAAGCTTTTTACGGGCGACTGGTTCTTGCTTTATCTGACCAAAACCAATATAATACCGATAGATACCTGTTATCTAAAGACTATGCGCCGCTGATGCGGCGCACCACCACGCATGAAAGTGAAAATAATATGAGACAGATCGGTTTATCAGATATCAGCGACATTGCCCTTGGCGCCTCGCTTCTGGGAGCAGGCGGGGGCGGCGATCCCTACATCGGAACGCTTATGGTCCTCACCGCGATCCGGGAGCACGGAGACATTACCCTGCTCGACCCGGAAGAGATCGCGAACGACGCCCTGGTGCTTCCCATCGGAATGATGGGCGCGCCGACCGTACTGGCGGAAAAGGGCATCGGCAATACCGAAGTCGAGACCCTGTGCCGCATGGCAGAAAAAACCTATGGCCGGAAGCCGGACGCCCTGATGTGTACAGAGGCAGGCGGCGTAAACAGCATGATGCCCCTGTGCGCGGGCGCAAGACTTGGCATTCCGGTCGTAGATGCCGACGGGATGGGCCGCGCCTTCCCGGAGCTGCAGATGGAGACCATGACCATCGGCGGCGTAAAAGCTTCTCCGGTCGCCCTGGTCGATGAAAAGGGCAACCAGGTCACCTTCGAGACCGTAGACAACCGCTGGACGGAAGAACTGGCTCGCGCCTGCACGATCCGTTGTGGGGGAAATGTCTGCGTGACCATGTACGCCATGGATGGAGCCACCTTCAAAAAATACAGCGTCTTTCACACGATCAGCCGCTGCCAGGAGCTTGGCCGTCTCATCCGCACAATCCAGTCTGCCGCCGACAAGGACGCCGCATTTCTGTCCGGCTGCGGCGGATTTGAGCTGTTCCTGGGCAAGATCACAGACGTCGAGCGGGACACCAACGGCGCCTTTAACCTGGGGCAGGTCACCCTGGACGGCATCGGCTCCTGGACGGGACGTCAGGCTTCTGTCACCTTTCAGAACGAAAACCTTTCCGCCACGGTAGACGGGGAGCTGTGCGCCACGGTTCCAGACCTCATCTGCCTGACCGACGCGGAAACCTGTTACCCCGTCACAACGGACGCTCTGCGCTACGGCAAGCGGGTACGGATGATCGGAATTCCCTGTCATCCCCTGTGGCGGACGACAAAAGGGCTGGAGCTGGTCGGGCCGGGATACTTCGGCATCCAGACGGATTATATTCCGCTTGAAGAGCGGGTCGCAAGGAGGAAGGCAGATGTATAAGCTTGGAATTGACGTAGGCGGCACAAATACGGACGCCGTCCTGATCGACCAGACCGGACGGGTATACGCGGAGGTAAAGTACCCCACCTCAAAGGATGTATACAGCGGCATCATGGGCGCTGTTCAGATTCTCCTCGACCGCAGCGGCGTGGATCCTGCCCTTATCAGCCGGGCGATGCTCGGCACCACCCAATGTACCAACGCCATCGTAGAGCGGCGTGGCCTGGCTCCGGTCGGCGTTCTGCGGCTGGGCTCCCCGGCCACCCTTGGCATCCAGCCCATGACAGACTGGGCGGAGGATCTGAAAGCCACCTGCGCAGACTGGGCCGTCATCGGCGGCGGCTACGAATACGATGGCCGGGAGATTGCTCCTCTGGATGAAAAAGCGGCTGCCGACTTCTTCCGCTCCCTTCGAGGCCGGGTCAAAGCGGTCGCCATCACCGGCGTTTTCTCCAACATCCGCAGCGATCAGGAGCTCCACGCTGCCGAGATCTGCCGTGAAATCCTCGGCGACAGTATCCACATCTCGCTTTCCCATCAGATTGGATCCATGGGGCTCATCGAGCGTGAAAACGCGACGATCCTCAACGCGGCTCTCTTCGAGGTTTCTCATCGCTTCACAGAGGGCTTTGCGCGCAGCCTTGCCGATGAGGGCATCACAAACGCCCGCATCTATTTAAGCCAGAACGACGGCACCCTGATGACGATGGAACAGGCACGGCGTCATCCCATCCTGACCATCGCCTGCGGCCCGACAAATTCCATCCGGGGCGCCTGCTGCTTAAGCGGGCAGACCGACGCCATTGTCATGGACGTCGGCGGCACGACGACGGATCTGGGCGTTGTCCGCGCAGGCTTCCCCAGAGAGAGCAGCGCAGCCGCGGTCATCGGCGGCGTCCGCACGAATTTCCGGATGCCCGACGTTCTTTCCATCGGCCTGGGCGGCGGCAGCATCGTCCGCAAAAAAGCAGACGGCGCCGTCACGGTCGGCCCAGACAGCGTCGGCTATGCCATCACCGAAGAAGCACTCGTCTTTGGCGGCCATACTATCACCGCTACTGATATCGCGGTGCGTCTTGGCATGGCTGAGGTAGGAAATCCCGCGCTCGTCTCCGGCCTTGAAGAAAGCTTTGCCCGCCAGGCGATGGCCGTCATCACGGCGATGGCCGAGGAAAGTCTTGACGCCATGAAGCTCTCCGGCAGCGACGTGCGCGTCGTGCTTGTAGGCGGCGGCAGCATCATCCTCCCGCCGGTTCTCGCCGGCGCCTCCGAGGTCATCAAGCCGACTCATTTTGGCGTCGCCAACGCGATCGGAAGCGCCATCAGCAAAATCAGCGGTACCTCCGACAGTCTGGCCGACTATCAGCAGATCCCCCGCGAGGAGGCGATGGCACAGGCCCGCGAAAAAGCCATTCGGCTGGCCGTGCAGGCCGGCGCGATTCCCTCTACCGTTGAGATCGTCGAATCCGAGGACATTCCCCTCGCCTATCACCCGGGGAATACCTGCCGGATCAAGGTAAAAGCCGCCGGTGATCTGGACGAAAGCGATTCGCTTCCGATCCATCCCTGAGTCGGTTTCACAGAACAAGGCCGCGCCTGTATTTCGCAGACGCGGCCTTGTAGATTCCTTTTTCATAACTCACCAAAAATACCGATGCAGATCCTGTCGCTGCCTGCCTCCGCTGCCCTCTCCTCAATTCTGCCTGACATAGACGCCGGGCGTCAGATACGAAGAATCCAGGGTGACCGAGGATCCATCTTCGGCAAGTGTAAAGGTATTCATACCGATCTGATTTCCCTCCGTGTCAAGCAGCGGAAGAGTCGCCGTGTACACATCCCCCTCGGAAAGAGCCGGGGCAAATTGCAGAACCGTATTTTCTTCGCCGCCCGCAGTGTAAAAATCAATCCTAAGATACTGACTGTCAAGGTCAACAACCGTAAAAGATTCACCGCTCGCAGCCGTATAGGTTCCGATCCAGCCGGCCGGCGCAGACATGACAGCGCCATCCAGAAGCCTGGCTCCGTTTCCATCGACGATATAGCCGTCCGGAGTCGTGACGCCGGTCAGAAGGTAACCGCCCGCATCAAAGCAATATGCCTCATAGAGCCCGTCTCCGTCATCATCAACCCAGATCCAGCAGTCCGCCGGCCAGGAGCCATCCTCATTCTCAAACCACCAGCGATTGTTGCTCTCATCCAGCTGCCAGCCGGCAAAAGCCGGAACCGCCGCCGAAAGGGCAAGAAGCGTCGCAAACGCCGCGGTTATCAACTGTTTTCTCATCATGATTGCCTCCTTGTTTACTTCAACATCGACAGGTACTTCGGATACTCCTCCTCCGGTACCTTCAGCGCCGCCAGCGCCTGCTCTGCAGACCATGCGGTCGTCTCCATCAGAGCACGCAGATTCTCAAGCAGTTTCTCAGCTTTTCCTTCGGCTTTTCCCTGATTTAAAATCCGGGTTGCCTCTGTCATAATTACCCTTCCGCCCATAACGTCTCTCACCTCT
>JAJQCO010000009.1:0-16492 GCA_021202655.1 Clostridiales bacterium
GAATTTTATAATTCCTCGTTATCTTCTTCATCAATGGGCAACAAAAATGCTTCCGTATAAAGAGCAAGCAACTCGTAATACTCCTTTTTTAACAGTTCTATTTCTTCACGTCCTGTAGATTGTTTCAGATTAGAATTATAAGCGATCATATTGACGTTAGTTCCTATTTTACTCACTTCATAAACCAATGCCTTAAAATTTTCATCTGACATAATAGCCCTATTACTTGGCCGCACTTCTCCGTATAAAATAAACTCTCTGATTAAGTCGGATTTTGTCATTCTTGCAACCCGTGCTTTTGTTTCCAAAATCACACGTTCTTCTGGAAATAAATAGACTTTAAATCCACATTTCCTTGCTCTTTCTTTTTTTCTGTTTTCACTCATACCCGTTACCTCTCTATACCAAAAAATAAAACTTCTATATGCAAAATTATTGAAATAACTGCCCGACTCCATTCTTATATCCTCACCGTGAGGATATTGCTATGTATTGATGATTTTTGCTTTCAGTCGCCTACTGAAAATATCGGATTGGGTCAATCCGAGAAACGGGGGTATTAGGGGGTGCAACCCCAGTGAAACGACTAACAAGCGCCGCAGATGGGGGAAACGAAGTGTACCCCTCTAGGCTATGCTTGCTAAGAATGTAAAACTATGATTTCAACCCGAATAGATTTTGCAAAAATCATCAGCGGCAAAAGAGAAAAAATGATTGGTTTTCTTCGCGCCATTTCATAATCTTTTTCATTCCGGACTCCAAACTGGAATCCGCTTTTTCCCCGGTTTCATTCTGGTAAGAATTAAAAAATTCGTTCAACCCGTCCTGCCAATAATCTATTTCCTCTTTTATCGCTGAAAATTCATCGGCTTCATAATCCTCCGGATTTTTTTCAATATCTGCCAGTTCTTCCTTCGCCTGTTTTATTTCCTCCCACAATTCTAAAACTTCGTATATTCCACCCCAGTCAATCAAATATTTCAGAAATGTATTTTCTGGAAACATAGCGAACCAACACCGATCAAACCACTCATTCGCATACATCCTTTCATCAGAACCATTTGAATGATTTCCGTAAACAAGATCGCCGATAAAATTTTCAATCAGTTCCGCAACTGTCAAGCCCACACTCCCGGCCTTTTCACAAAGGCTTTTTACATCTTCTTCGGACAAATTTAAAAGCAAGGTTCTTGGCTGAGTTGTTAATATTTCTTCTCGCTGATTCTTCATTATGGCTGTCACTCCTTTTTTTCGATGTCCAGTCCTGCATATAACTCTAAAATCATCCTTACACTCTCCAGAATATTTTCATCTATGTCTCTCATACTCTGGACATTTTCCAACCACCGCATTATAAAATTCAGTTGCGTTTTTATGCTGTCAAACATCCGGATATTTCCGTGACAAATCACGGTCTGATTCATCAAGGACTGAATAAAATAATCTGACTTCTGCAAACCGGATACGGCAATCCTGCTTTCGATTTTTTCTTTTTCCTCTTGGGTCACTCGGAAATTCATAATCACATTCCGATACCTGTTTTTTTCGTTCTTTTTCTTTTTCGGCTGCGCTTTCGGCAGATTATCTCTTTTATACATTTTCGTGTCCCTCCATCAAATTTTTCTCCGCCAGTTTCTCGGCCTTTTCTCTGTCCTCCCCCAACTTGTCCGCCAGTTCCTGCCGCTTTGAAGGGTACAAATGCGCATACATATAGGTGATGGAAATACCCTTATGTCCCAACCGCTCTGCTATCGCCACAGGAGAAAAGCCCAATTCAATTAAATGCGCCACATGGGAATGTCTCAGATCATGGATACGGATTCTTTTCACACCGCTCTGCTTACACCCTCTGTCCATTTCGTGATGGAGATAACTTTTCGTCACCTGAAATATTCTCATATCCAGTTCCAACCCATAAAGCGAAGCTAGAAAATCTTCCATCTCCACGCACAAGAAATCCGGCATGGCAATCGTCCGGTTGCTCTGTTCCGTTTTGGGTTCCGTAATGTAATCTTTCCCCTCCAACCGCTGATAAGATTTACTGATGGACAACAATCTGTTCTTGAAATCAAAATCTGAAGGGGTCAATGCTAAAAGTTCACCGACACGTATTCCTGTCCAGTAAAGCATTTCAAACGAATAATACGACAGCGGCTTTTCTTTCATCGTCTGGATAAACTGCAAATATTCATCCTGCGTCCAGAACAACATTGCTTTGGCATTTGACTTTCCCATCTTCCCGGCCTGTGCGGACGGGTTCACTGGCAACCCATAGAATTTAACAGCATGGTTAAACAATGCGCTCAACTGATTTTGTATCGTACGAAGATATGTAGGGGTATAGGCGTTTCCCTCCTCGTCCCTCTGCTGTAATAACTCATTCTGCCATTGAATTACATCTGACGCCTTAATCTCCGCAAGGGCTTTCTTCCCGAAGTAAGGCAGGATTTTGCTCTCAAACATATTCTTCTTGCCTAAGTAGGTGCTATACTTTATTCTTGGCTTTATGTCTCTGAGATAAATTTCCGTAAAAGCCTTAAAACTCATGTTGACGTCTTTTGACTGCTTTTGTAGGAACTCCCTCTCCCATTGAAGTGCTTCCCGCTTGGTTGCAAACCCTCTCTTGGTCTTGATCTGCTTTTCTCCGCGCCAGTCTATGTACCGTATATACACTTTCCATGTTCCACGCTTTTGGTCTTTACTCGCGCTCATTTTCCCTCCCTGTATGTTACATCAGTTTTACCGTATTGACATTCTTCCGTAACGGTATTTTGCCGTTCCGTTTTTTTCTCGTAATATAAATAAAATTATATTTAACTTATAACTGTTTTCCCCGGCGTTAGCCGTATTGCTTTTCTCTTTTACTGCTTATCATAATAGTGTCTATATAGTAAAGCCTATATAATAAATAATATATTGTCCTTGCTTTTCCGTTCACCGTCCTTTCGTTCGCGGAAATTCTGTTCGCGGCAATTATTGATACGGCAATTCCCCGATACGGTTGTTTTCCGTCTTGTCATTTCACCGACACGGCAATTTACCGCTTCGATATATTTTCGTCATGGTTATTTTCCACTACGGTTTGATTGTCAGTTCGTTTTGATTTCTTTTTGCTCTTAGGTGTAATGCGTCCCTCCGGCTGTTCAATAACGGTAACATTGCCCTCACCATACCGTCCTTGATTTCTTGATTGTTCTTCCATAACCAGATACCCCAATGCTTCAAGTCTACGGAAACTGGCTGTAAATGTACTTGCGCTTTCAGGATAAATCCTAGCAAGTCCGCTCGCTGAAAAGTTCCAACTTTCATTTAAGGCAAGTATTCTTAGCAAATTTCCCAAATCTTTTCCCCATAGTCTAGTGTCTTTCACAGTATTAAGGTCAATCGTTACAAAACCATCTTTATATTCCATGATAATTTTCTTTACCGCCATATAATTTTCTCCTGTCTGATAAATCCTCGTTTCGTAAATAGCATTATTTATCATCCAACAGGCCATAGATCTTTTCTTGATAGTATTTCCTCGGGACTTTGCCTTGGAGTACGATCATATTCTTGGCTTTCAATTCCTCATTCATCTCACGAATCAACCGATACGCAACTGGTTTAGAGACATTTAAATCACTAGCGATAGTGTCAGCCCCCACAAACAAACTCTGGTTATCATTCTTTTTAGCCATTTTTTTCTCCTTTGATTATTTTTTGCAATATTGCTTTTTCCATAATAAACGTTCCGTCCGGCAATGTCAAGCAATTTCAACAAATATTATCTCGTTTATTTGCATTTCTTTGTGCATTTTGTACATACAATGTCAAGTGTTTTGACAATATTGCGCCTTTATCACCTCCTTTCACATCCCTTGAAAAGCCAAAAAAATAGAGCCTTTCGGCTCTGTCTCTGCTGGCAACACTTGGCAACAGCGTGAGTACATCTGAGTACACCATTTGCAAGCATTCTGCAAGCACAAAGCCCAGAAAACGTTGTAAAATCAACGTTTCTGGGCTTATTATATCACTCGAACTCAATCGTCCCCGGCGGCTTCGAGCTCACATCATAAAGCACCCGATTGACTCCTCTCACCTCATTGATGATCCGGTTCATGACCCGGGTGAGGACATCATATGGGATCTCTGCGGCCTCGGCCGTCATGAAATCAATCGTCTTCACCGCGCGCAGCGCCACTGCATAGTCATACGTCCTCTCATCCCCCATGACACCAACAGACCTCATGTTGGTCAAAGCCGCGAAATACTGGTTGATCTCCTTGTCTAACCCGGCTTTGGCGATTTCCTCGCGGTAGATCGCATCGGCATCCTGGACAATGCGAACCTTTTCCGCAGTCACTTCTCCGATGATGCGGATCCCAAGGCCAGGCCCCGGGAAGGGCTGGCGATAGACAAGATTTCCCGGGATGCCTAGCTCCAGGCCGACTTTGCGCACTTCGTCTTTAAACAGGTCGCGGAGCGGCTCAATGATCTCTTTAAAATCTACATAGTCCGGAAGACCGCCGACATTGTGATGGGACTTGATGACGGCGGATTCGCCGCCGAGGCCGCTC
The DNA here is from genome assembly GCA_021202655.1 of Clostridiales bacterium. Taxonomy (GTDB): domain Bacteria; phylum Bacillota; class Clostridia; order Lachnospirales; family Lachnospiraceae; genus Brotaphodocola. The sequence goes on from JAJQCO010000009.1 coordinate 4,560, forward strand.
TCTACCACATCCGGGTAGATAGTTCCCTGAACAAGGAAGTCCACGGCGCCGATCTTTTTCGCTTCCTCCTCGAATACGCGGATAAATTCTTCGCCGATGATTTTGCGCTTTCTCTCCGGCTCTGAAACTCCGGCCAGCTTTTGATAAAATCTTTCCTGTGCGTTGACACGGATAAAGTTCAGATCGTAGTTGCCCTCCGGTCCGAATACGGCTTCCACCTCGTCGCCTTCATTTTTGCGAAGCAGGCCGTGATCGACGAAAACGCAGGTCAGCTGGTCGCCCACCGCCTTGGAAAGCAGAACAGCCGCCACGGACGAATCGACGCCGCCGGAAAGGGCGCACAGCACCCTGCCGCCGCCTACCTTTTCGCGGAGAGCCTGAACGGAATTTTCTACAAAAGCATCCATCTTCCAGTCTCCGGCACAGTTGCAGACATGGTAAACGAAATTTGAAATCATCCTGGTTCCTTCCACGGTGTGAAGCACCTCCGGATGGAACTGAATCAGATACAGATTCTTCTCTGAATTCAGAGCCGCGGCAACCGGGCAGTGATCGGTCCAGGCAACCCGTGTAAATCCGGGAGCAATGGTTTCAATGTAATCGTTATGACTCATCCAGCAGATCGTCTTTTCCGGGACATCTGAAAAAAGCTTGCAGGTCGGATCCACGGTCACCTCAATTTTACCGTACTCGCGGACGGGAGCCTTGCTTACTTTACCGCCCAGAACCTGCGTCATCAGCTGAGCTCCGTAGCAGAGACCGAGAACCGGAATGCCCAGCTCAAAAAGCTCCTTGTCACAGGTTGCCGCCCCTTCTTCGTAACAGCTGTTTGGGCCGCCGGTCAGGATAATTCCCTTGGGGTTCATCTCCCTGATTTTCTGCAGATCGGTCCGATAGGAATAAATTTCACAGTATACGTTGCATTCACGTACCCGGCGGGCTACCAGCTGATTATATTGGCCGCCGAAATCGATGACGATTATCTTCTCTCTTTTCACCTTATGCCTCCTGCTTTTGTCTGATCAGAGCATCTTCTCCGACGAATATTTTCTCCGATTAAAATCAGTATACCATAATCCGGATCATGCGGACAAGTATTATTTGACTTGAGACGATTTTATGGTAGGATAAGGTTACATGTCGCATATCGGCCGACTGGCATGTTATCAGTAACAGGATAAAAGATACCGACCATACCCGCGCCCGAAAGCGCAGACAGGATTCAGACAGAAAGGGGAACCGACCCATGGAAGCATATTATTACAACAGGCTGACCCGCCCGCAGCAGTCTGTCTACCGCGACATCCTGTGCGGCATCCAGAATCTGGAAAGTGAAATCCAGACGCTCCGGCTGAGCGCTGAGGAACTGCATGATATTTTCTTCCGTCTCCGCCTGGATCACCCTGAGATATTCTGGGCCTCCGGCTACCATTTTCTCTATTATCCGGACTCGCCCAATCTTCTTTTTCAGCCGGACTATCTGTTTGATAAGAACCGGATACGCGAGCATCAGAGGGCTATGGCCTCCCGCATTGAAAAGCTGACGCGACCTGCCGCAAATCTTTCTGACTGGGAGAAGGAATAATACATCCATGACTTCATCTGTGAAAATGTCCGCTATGACAAGCTGAAAAAGCCATATTCCCACGAAATCATCGGCCCCCTGGGACAGGGCGTCGGCGTCTGTGAGGGGATCGCCAAATCCGTCAAGGTTCTCTGCGACGCGCTCGGGATCTGGTGTATGATTGCCCTGTGCGGCAATAATCCGGAGAAGGGCATCAAATACTGCCATACCTGGAATATTGTCCGCATCGGAGGAAGCTATTATCACCTGGACGCAACCTTCGATAACAGCCTGGGGAAATGCAGCTTCACAGGCGACGACATTCGCTATGATTATTTCAATCTGGACGACCGGGCAATCTTCCGCGACCACGAACCTCTGATCGCGCCTGCTCCGGCCTGCACAGACAGCGACCATTTCTATTACAGGGAAAAGAAGCTGTCCTTCACCAAAAGCGAGGATGTATATAAGCGGGCGCTTCAGGCGGCAAAAAAGGGGCGGGCGCTGACCTTCCACTGGCGCGGCGGATATCTGACCAGGGCGGTTCTGGATGAGCTTCTGGATCTCATTGACCGGGCCGGAAAAGAGAAGGAGAAAAAGGCCCGTGTCAGCCTGAACTGGCCACAGTCTGTGATCCGTCTTCGCTATGTACCCGCGCAGGACAGCGCCAGTTTTGTCGTGGAGGATGCCAATGAAGGAGAACAATATTCCCCTTCTGAAAAGTAAAAATTTATTAATAAAATTCTCAGAGATAAGTTCGGAAAGACGCAGAAAAACATGCTACAATGAGGTCATAAAATCTCATTGGCATGCTTTTTCAGGGAGGGAAAAATAATGATGAAAAAGCCAGTACGTTTTATCGCAGCCTTATGTCTCGCCGTGCTGACCGCCTGCGGCAGCCGTTCCGGCGCCTCTGCTTCGGCTGACACGGTTCTGTACTCTGTCGGCGAAACGGCGGCCGAGGCCTACGACATGGCGGCTGGCGCCATGAATCGGGCGGTCACGGAAGAAATGGCATATGTGACAGATGATCTCGCCACAGCCGACGACGGGCTCTCATCCAAAACGGACATTCAGCCGGTCAATTCCTCAAGAAAACTGATCCGCACCGTTGACCTGACTGTCGAGACGACCGAATTTGATTCGCTGCTCTCATCTCTGAATCAGTCCGTCGCAGAAATCGACGGTTATACAGAGCAGTCGGACATCAGCGGAAACAGTCTCTACTCTGACAGCAGCCGTCGTCATGCCAGCCTGGTTCTGCGGATCCCGTCCGATCATCTGGACAGCTTTCTCTCTCAGGTGGAGGGACTGGGAAACATCATCAACAAATCGGAGAGCGTCCAGGATGTGACGCTCAACTACACGGATATTGAGAGCCGCAAAAAAACGCTCCTGGTTGAGCAGGAACGCCTTCTCGAGCTTCTCGCCGAAGCGGAGTCTGTCGACGCGGTCATCGCGCTGGAATCCCGTCTTTCTGACATCCGCTATCAGCTGGAATCCATGGAATCTCAGCTGCGCACCTATGACAACCAGGTGGATTACAGCACCGTGTACCTCTACATCAGCGAAGTAGCCGTTTTGACGCCGACTGTCCCGGACTCTGTCGCCACGCGGATCCGCAAAGGATTCAGCGAAAACATCCGTGACATTGCCGTCACGGCGACAAACGCCTTTGTCTGGTTTGTCAGCCACATCCCCGCCCTGATCGTGCTCCTCGTGATCCTGGCGATCCTCATCCCGATCATCCGCAAGATTGTGAAAAGGATCCGCAGACGGAAGGAACCGCAGAATCCATCATGATTCTGCGGCTCCCCGTATCAGCCCTGATGCAGAGCAGATGTCATTATTCCTTTGTAAAGCCAAGCTTTGCAGCCGCTTCCTCTCCGCAAAGGTATCCGGACGTCCAGGCCCAGCCATTGTTAGCGCCGCCATACGTCACATATGCCTTTTTCTCGGTGAAGAGTACGCCGATGGATTCGGTTCCCACCGCATAAAGCCCTTCGATCGGCGTCTCTCCGTTCTCCTGAAGCACTTCAAAGCGTTCGTTGATATCCAGGCCGCCATTCGTGCCATAGCAATAGGAAGCCATGATCACCCCGTAATACGGGCCTTCGCCGATCGGGTCTAAGAGCGATGCGTCCTTTCCGAATTCTTCGTCTACTCCGGTCTCACAGTAATGATTATAGTTCTCAACCGTCTCGACCAGGTTTGCCGCATCGATGCCAAGCTTCTCGCCCAGCTCCTCAATCGTATCCGCCTTCACCACAATTCCTGCTTCCTCCGCCGCTTCCAGCACCTCATATGCATTCTCGATCGGCGTATTCATCGGAATCTGCGTACCCGTTCCGAGGAAATTGGAGGACGGACCGTCACGGTCTGTGTCGAAACCATTTTTAATTAGCTCCTCCACCTGGGCCGCACTGTAAATGCTGTAATAATTCGGACCGGATGCCCACGGACCAAGGAAGGAAACCTGTGTCTCAGAGGTAAAACGCTTTCCGTCCTTGCCGACAGCCAGAGAGTCCGCGCTCCAGCCCATATTGGCCGGCAGATCGCCTGCGGACCAGTAGGCCGGACGGCCGGTCTCCGCGCCGACCTTTCCTTCGATATAATTCTTCTCAAACTGCGTAGAAATCCAGGTTTCCGTTCCGGAATTGTGAACCTCCGGCGGAACACTGGCATTGTAAAGACCCGCGCCAATATCCCTGGCCGCCTGCATCATCTTGCCATCGTTCTGATGCGATCCGAACAGCTTCCATACGCCGTTCAGCGGATAATATTCGTTGTGCAGAAGCTCCAGCTCCATCTCCGCATTGCCCGCGTAGCCGCCTGTTGCGTCAATCACCGCGCCTGCGTTGATCACATATTCCGTTCCATCTACCACATTTCTGGCCTTCGCCCCGGTCACCTTGTTGGATTCCGCGTCATAAATCAGCGCGTACCCCTCGGTCTCCAGCATGTAGGTTCCGCCCAGCTCCGTAAAATCAGACCACAGACGGTCGAAATAGGTTCCCAGCACGTCCTTGTTATACATGATGTCATTCGGCATCCACTGATATTTCGTCACATAGACGTCTGCCTCGGTGAAGCCCGTCATCGGCTCAGAAACCTCGTAGCCGTGATCATATGTCAGCCAGTCCAGCACCTCGCCGGACTCGTAAACCATCCGATGAATGACCTCCGGCTTGCTGTCTCCCTCGCCATACGCGACCCAGTCATTATACAGAACGTCCGCATCGGTATAATCCTCTCCGTTGTTGTGCTCCGCCTGGAAACGCTCGGGATTCACAAACAGCCCTTCCGTCGTCAGGCATGTGGTTCCGCCGTACTTGCCCGCCTTATCAATCGCGAGAACCTTCGCGCCGGTCTCAGCCGCCGAAAGCGCAGCCGACGTCCCGGAGCCGCCCATGCCGATGACAAGGATATCCGTCTCCAACGTCTCCGTCTTATCAACCTTTTCCATGGAAACATGGAAATTCTCCAGGGCAGCCTCATCGCTGCCGCCCGCCGCAAGCGCCTCGGCAAGCGCTGTCTCGGTCGCCTGTTTGATCGCGTTACTGCTGGCCGTCGCGCCCGTCACCGCGTCGATACTGGTCGACTGATACTCCAGCATCCTCGGAATCAGCAGGTCAATCGCCGCCTGCAGAACCGTCGGCGTGTCAGACGTATTCTCCTGATCCACCTCGATGCCCAGAATCTCTGTCTCGCTCACCGTAACAGATACGTTCAGACCATCGCCGGCCTGAAAGCTCTCCGCATAGGCCGTATAAGTACCCGGCTCCATCTTTACCTCGGCCAGAGCTTTCTCCTCGCCCTTCGCCTGCCGGATACAATCCGCGGCAGCCGTCATAATTGCCTTGCTGGAAATCGTCGCTCCGGACGCCCCGTCTACCTCCGCGGACTGCGCCGCCAGAATCTGATCCGGCATGTCATTTACCGCATTGGAGCCGACGCCCTCTGTCTCCTGATCTCCCGTGATCTCTACCGCCGTGATCCCGGTCTCGTCAAAGGTCATTGATACGGTGATCTCACCGCCAAAGCCCTGCGCCGACGACGTGTAGGTTCCCGCCGTATAGCTTCCTCCTGACTCCTCTGACGTCTCCGCTTCCGCAGCCGTCTCTGTCTGTTCGCTCTGCGCAGCTGTCGTCTCCGCGTTGTTGCTTCCGCCACATGCCGTCATGGAGAGCGCCGCGCCGAGGATCAGGCCGGTTTTCATCCATTTTCTCATATCCTTCTCCCTTCTCAAACGAATTTGACTCTGCATCTGCTTGTCATATATTTATCATACCATCGCTTTAAAAAAATGAACAATGACAAAAACTGATATCAGAATCATTTTTTCTGATTGCCGTAGCATATGGTAGAAGCTGTCAGTAACTGGGCCTGTCATCAGAGGGGAACTCGCCTCTCATACCTTTTGATCTCATCAATCAACGTCCTGCCTGCCTCACTCAATGAATTTTTTCTGTAGATCACGCACCCCCGCGTCGTCGCCTGGAGTCCTTCGATATCCAGAAAACGAAGCTTCGGATAATCCTCCTCCCTGCACATCCGCCCCGTCCACAGGGAAACCGCATATCCGCTCTCAATCAGGATCTCGCCGCTTGTGTGGTCGAAAATCCTTCCATAATTGCGGATCACCATGTCATTGTGAAGCATTTCCAGGCGATGCTCCTCCAGACCCTTCTCCTCAAACTCAATGAAATACTCGTCCTTCAGCTCCTCCCAGGCAACCGTCCCGCGATCCGCCAGCGGATGATCCCTGGAAACAACCACCTTCAGATCCGACTGATCCAGGATCTCCGTCTCCATCCAGTCCAGCATCCGAAAGAAATCCGCATAAATCGTAAATACGAGGTCAACCTCCCCACACTCTGCCCGTTCAATCAGCTGATCCTGTGTCTCCTGAATCAGATATATCTTGGTATCCGGACACTTTCTTCGAAATTCCTTCAGAATTTCGGTGATGTCTCTCTTAAACATTTCCCCGTGATACCCGATGCGTAGAATGTTTCGATATCCGCGCCGGAAATCCGCCATCTCCCCAACAGAGGACTCTGCAAAAGCCACAATCGTCTTCGCATGCTTCAGAAAATGCTCTCCCGCCGGCGTCAGGCTCAGCGAGCGATGGCTGCGCTCAAACAGACGGATATCCAGTTCATTCTCCAGGTTGGCAATCTGCTGTGGCATCGCTGTCTGGACAATGTGACATTTCTTTGCCGCCTTTGTAAAATTCAGCTGTTCCGCCGCCGCAATAAAATATTTCAACTGCCTGATTTCCAATGCCACATCCCTCTTACTCTATATCTTCTCCCTTTCGAAACCTCTGGATCTCGCTCACAAGCTCCCTGGCGCTCTCTATCATGGAATCAAACACGCCAAAGCGATACAGATCCCGGACAAAGATTCCGACCGGCACCGCAAGAATCATACCGGAAATTCCACGCAGCTTAAAACCGAGAAAAAGAAGCAGAAGCGTTGAAAGGGGCGACAGTCCCATCGTATCTCCGACGATTTTGGGCTGGATGATCTGCCTGACCACCTGCGTCAGCACATAGAGCAGCACGAGTCCCGCAGCCAGCGCGTATTTTCCGATCCACACCTCGCAGAGCGCCCATGGAATCAGAACCGTACCGGTTCCAAATACAGGAAGGAAATCAAGAAACGCCACCAGAATCGCTACCAGAATCGCATAGGGAATGCCCAGAATTAGAAAGCCGGCAAACAGCAGCACAGCCACAATAACCATAATCCGAAACTGCGCCAGAAAATATCCAACAAGCAGCTGTCTGACTTCTTTTTTCAGATGCTCCAGATACCTGCTCCCATTCCGCGGCAGATATCTCCTTGCCAGCGCAAGAATTTTCTCCTGCTCGGCGATAAAAAAATAGGAGGACAGAATCATTACCACCGTATTGACCAGAATACTCGGCACCGATTTCGCCATACTCCCGGCGATGGATACCGTCGGAGAGGCAATCTGCTGCACCAGCAGACTCGCGTTCTGTCCGATGTCGCCGGTAAATTCCTTCCAGAACTCCTGCACCGTATCCGGCAGGAAACCGAGTCTCTGATCCAGACTCTGCAGCATCTGATTCATCTCCGCCGCCATGGATTCATAAATCGCAGGCAGGTTTCTCGCGGTCTCCATGGCCAGAAAGGCAAGCCGGGAGATCACCAGATATCCAAGCCAGATGACGAGCGCCAGCACGACAACCACAATGACCGCGGAGCTGTGCCTGCGCACAATTCTTCCCCGACGCTCCAGAAAACGCACCAGAGGATTAGCAATCATGGCAATCAGCCATCCGACCACAAAAGGCATGAAAAAGACCAGAAGCCTTGGTCCTAACAGACAGATCAACAGAATTTCTGCCACGGGTATCACAATATTCAATACCAGCCTGACATATCTCTGGAACCCATCCATGCTGTCACCACCTTCTGGTCCTGTCCAATTTTCTCCGTTCTTTTCCATCTTATCCGGTTTCCGGCCCGAATATACCTTTTCTTAGCCCAGATATCCCTTCAGGAAGGCAAACAAGGTCTCCATCTCCTCCCTGGTTCCAATCGTGATGCGCAGATGGTTGTCCAGACCCGGCTGTTTAAAATACCGCACATAGATCTGTTCCTGCCGCAAGGCTTCGTACAGCTGTTCTGCCGGAACTCGTCTGTGGGAAGCAAAGATAAAATTCGCACGGGAATCCGGGAAGGAAAAGCCCAGCTTCCAAAGCTCTCCCTTCGCCCATTCTCTGGTCTCCACGATCTTCGATACTGTCTCCCGGAAATACGCCTCATCCTTCACGGCTTCCACACCCAGGATCTGAGACGGTATGTTCATCGTATAGGAATTGAAGGAATATTTTACATCATTCAGAGCCCGGATCAGGATCGGACTTCCCACTGCGTATCCGATTCGGATGCCGGCCATCGAACGCGACTTGCTGAAGGTCTGCACGACCAGCAGATTCTCATACTTCTTCACCAGCTCAAGCGCCGAGGTTTCCGCCGGAGAGGCCCCTGCAAAATCAATATAGGCCTCGTCGACAATGACGATTCCGTCCTGATTCCTGCGAATGATCTCCTCCACCTCGTCCAGAGGAAGCAAAAGCCCCGTCGGCGCATTCGGATTTGGAAAAATCACGCCGCCGTTTGGCCGCATGTAATCCTCTGTCCGGATATGAAAATCCGCATCCAACGCAGGCGTCTCATAAGGAATCCGGAATAAATCTGCCCAGACCTTATAAAAGGAATAGCTGATATCCGGAAAAAGAATCGGCTTCTCTGAGAGGAAGAAGGTCAGAAATGACATGGCAATCACATCATCCGATCCCACTCCCACAAAAACCTGATCCTCTCCTACGCCGTAACGCTCTGCCAGCGCATGAACCAGATCCGACGAAGTCGGATCCGGATATTTGCGAAATGTCTCTGCCTTCATCTCCTGAAGAGCTCTCTGCACTCCAGGCGCCGGCGGATATGGATTCTCATTGGTATTTAATTTGATCAGGCGATCTCCCTTCGGCTGATCGCCCGGCACATAGGGAACTACTCTTCTGATATTCGCTTCCCACGCTTTCATGCTCTCTTCCTCCTCTGGTTCCCCTTCTCCCGTATGTGAATCTCCTGGCTCACGGATTTTCACAATGGCGTATCCGATCAGCCCTTCAGGCCATACTCTGCCGCCAGCTTTTCAAAGGCCGGCATCGATCGCTCGATCTGCTCGTAGGAAACGCAATACGCAATCCGGACATATCCCGGGCAGGCGAAGGAGCTTCCCGGCACCAGCAGAAGATTATACTTCTGCGCCTTCTCACAGAACGCCTTCTCATCCGGCTCCGGCGACTTCAGGAACAGATAGAAAGCTCCCTGCGGCCGGATACAGGAAAATCCGCAGGAAAGAAGGCCTTCATACAGACGATTCCGGTTCCTGTCATAGGCGGCCAGATTGACCTCCGCCCCCTTCTCGATGCATTTCTTGACCACACGCTGCATCAGAGACGGAGCGTTGACCGAACCCATCACACGATTGGCGATCGTCGCGGCGGTAAATACCTCCTCGCTGCTGTCCAGCTCGTCCGGAATCACCAGATAACCGATTCGCTCACCGGGCAGGGACAGAGATTTGCTGTAGGAATAGCAGACCACCGTATTCGCATAATACTTCGTCACATAGGGAACCTCAACGCCGTCATAAGCCAGCTCCCGATACGGCTCGTCGGAAAGGAGAACGATCTTCGTCCCAAATTCGGCTTCCTTTTCCGTCAGAATCTCGGCCATCCTGGTGAGCGTCGCGTCCGAGTACACCACACCGGACGGATTGTTCGGCGTGTTGATGATCACAGCCTTCGTCTTCGCCGTAATCTTTTCTGCAAACTCGTCCAGATTCGGCTGGAAATCCACGGTATTCGGGCTGATGATGACAATCTTTCCATCGTAATTGCGGACATAATTATTATATTCCAGGAAATACGGCGCAAATACAATCACCTCATCCTCCGGATTCAGCAGCGTTTTCAGAATAATATTCAATCCGCTCGCCGCGCCGACGGTCATCAGGATATTTCCCTGATGGAACGAAGTCCCAAAACGACGGTTCAGAGAATCCGCAATCGTCGCACGCACATCCTCATAACCGGAATTGCTCATATAGCCATGCACGAAGGTGGATTCCTCCTCGTCCAGGATCTCGCGAATCGAGTCTTCTACCTCCTGCGGAGCCGGTACATTGGGATTGCCCAGGCTGAAATCAAAGACATTCTCCCGCCCATAAATCGCAGCCAGCCGGTTGCCCTCCTCAAACATAATCCGGATTACCGAATTGTTCTCCACCAGCGGCCTCATTTTTTCAGATATCATGTTCTCCTCCTCACTGCCCGCCTCTTATCTGCGTCGGGCGCTAAAACTATAATAAACAGCCAGAATGGCCGTTACCACCAGATAAAACCACGTAGTCGAATTGCTGAACCATGTGGTAAAGAAAGACAGAATCAGGTACACAGCCACCTGTGCATGCAGAAGATAACCCATGGGGTTGCGCATCTCCCGAAGCTTGACGACCAGCAGATAGGACGCCAGTCCCAGCACGGCGGAAAACGCCAGAACGCCGATCCATCCAAAGTCATAATACGCGTCATAGAAAAGCGTGAGCGTCGTCAGCTCTGCCTTATCCACATAAACCGGGAAATTGACTAACTGCGGGAAAAGGAATTTCAGCCCCGTCAGCGTCCACAGCGGAAACAGCCCCTTAAGCCCCAGACTGTGAGACGCAAGCGTCTCCACCAGACAGTTAAAATTATCGTAATTATTGGCAATGTACATGTACGGCTGCGTGATAAATATCGGCATGCTCTCATACTTCATCTCAAAAATCCCGTTCAGGTATTCTACGTCATGGCTCCTTGCCACCGTCAGAATCAGGTAGACCGGGATGATCACAGCCAGAAGCCCCAGCAGATACCAGAGATGAAACGACTTCTGAAGAGAGATAAAGGTGATCGCGGCAAGCGCCACCGCAAACACAAACTGGTAACGGGAGACGCACAGAATCGGAATCAGCAGAGAAATCAACGTCAGAAGCACCGCCGCAAACAGCCTTCCGTCCCCTCCCCTGCCCTTTGAGGTATGAAAATACAGCACCGTCAGCGAGGGAACCAGGACGCAGGAGACCGTAAGATAATGCAGTCCCGTCAGATGGAATTCCGAATATGCGTGGGGCACGCCGTGCAAAAAAAGCGGGACATATCCCAGCACCGCGGCCTCCGCCAGAAACGCAGCAAGTGAGAGTACGGTGAGCACGCAGATCATGCGGAATACGGGGACGCTGTCCGCCTCAAAGCTCCTCCACCTGCCGTAACCGTTTCCTCCCTCGCCGTAAATCTGCTTCAGGATTTCAAACACAATCCAGAAACCGATATAGGCCAGGAAAAAACAGATCCAGGTCATCAACGCCCAGTCCGTCTGGAGTCGGCTCAGCTTCAGACATGCCAGACCCTCGCCGCCTACCCAGAACAGGGAAAAAATCCCCCGCAGATGAATCGGATTTTTGGTCCTGCGCCAGTCTGAAACATACAGCCAGACTGCCGCTGCCAGAAGCGCCAGTCCGGACAGCCAGTCATGCCCCCACCTCGCCATCAGGAAGCTTGCCAGATAACAGATCACATATACAATCATGTCCATACCCATCCTGACTTATTTATCGTTGAGATGCGCGTCATGCTATAGGAAACATCATAAATTTTTTCCTTATTTAAGCATGGCGCGCATCCCGCAGCATCAAAATCGTCCGTTATTACAGACTCTCGGTATATTCCTTCATATAGCTTCTACTTCCTTCGCGGTCACAAAGCTCATCGCCTTATCTGCG
>JAJQCO010000009.1:16502-23407 GCA_021202655.1 Clostridiales bacterium
GGAGAACTCATTCAGGCCAAACGCCAGAAGCAGCGGAATCATCAGCGGATCGCTCGCCGCCTCTCCGCACATGCCGACCATAATGCCAGCCTCATTCGCACAGGTAATGATCCGTTTGATGCTTCTGAGGACGGCCGGATTGAAGGTCGAATACAGATAAGAGATCCTCTCATTTCCGCGGTCGCAGGACATGGTATACTGCGTCAGATCATTCGTCCCGATGCTGAAGAAGTCTACCTCCTTCGCGAACACGTCCGCCATCAGGGAAGCGGCGGCGGTCTCCACCATAATACCCACCTGGATATCCTTGTTGTACGGAATGCCCTTGCGATCCAGCTCTGCCTTCGTCTCCTCGATCAGAGCCTTCGCCTCACGAATCTCATCCACACACGTTACCATCGGAATCATGATGCGGATATTCCCATATGCGCTTGCCCGCAGCAATGCGCGCAGCTGCGGACGATAGATGTCGTCCTTGCGGTCCAGGCAAAGGCGAATCGCACGATACCCCAGGAACGGATTTTCATCCTTCGTCAGTCCCATATACGGGATCTCCTTGTCGCCGCCGATATCAAGCGTCCGGATGATAACCGGCTTGCCTGCCAGCTTCTCCGCCACAGTCTTATAGGCTTCGAACTGCTCGTCCTCGGTCGGCATCGCATTGCGGTCCATAAACAGAAACTCTGTACGGAACAGCCCTACGCCCTCTCCGTCGTATTCGATCACCTTGTCCACGTCCTCCGGCTTGCCGATGTTGGCGACGATTTCCACCTGTACGCCATCCGTGGTCACAGAAGGCTTTCCCACGTACTTCTGCAGCTCTTCCTTCTCCTGCAGATATTTCGCGCGCTTCGTGGCATACTCATCCGCCGTCGCCTCGTCCGGATTGACATAGACCTCGCCGGCGCTGCCGTCTACCACGATCTGGTCGCCGTTCTTCACATCCTTCATAAAACCGGTCACAGCCACGACCGCCGGAATCTCCATCGCACGGGCAAGGATCGCACTGTGGGAGGTTTTGCCGCCCAGCTCTGTCACAATGCCTACGATATTCTTCGGATTGATCCCTGCCGTCATGGACGGAGTCAGATCCTTCGCCACAAGAATGGTTCCTTCCGGAAGTGAAGCAATGTCCACCGTCTCCGCGCCCATCAGGACTCTCTGCATCCTGGTCTTGATATCACGCATGTCCGTCGCGCGCTGCTGCATCATCTCACTGTCCATCCCGGCAAAGACGTCCGCATACATATTGCAGACCTGCTCGATCGCGTACTCACTGCAGATACCGTCATTCTTTACCGTGTTTTCAATCTCGCCGGTCAGCATCGGATCCATCAGAAGCATCATATGCCCCTGCATAATCTCTGCTTCCTTCTCTCCTACATTCTCTGCCAGATCACGGGCGAGCTTTTCTGTGTCGGAAATTGTCTTCTCAAGCGCCCCCTTAAAGCGCTCTACCTCGGCCTCGGCATCCGCCACAGCCTTTTTCTCGATGACAAGCTCCGTCTCCTCCACGATCATGGCTTTTCCTATGCCAATACCGGAAGAAGCGTTTGTTCCCTTAAACATAAAAGCACCTCCTTATTAATTATGAGCAACAGATCCGACTTCGTATCCTTCCACACAACCACCGGTCGTGCAGGGACGTCGGATAAACTGCTGCAATGATATATGTGAACTCCGTCGCGCGGCTTAAGCTTCTCTCCCCCGCCTACGCCACAGAATCTACATACTGACTTACTACAGAAGCTGCCGTCGACAGCTTCCTGCGCTTGCGATAACACACGACTACGCCAGGCTCAGTCGTGTGCTCACTCCCCCAGTCCGCTGTTTACCAGATTTACCATGGCGGCCATCGCTTCCTGCTCGTCTACCCCGTCGCAGATAAACTCAATCTCATCGCCGCATTTCACGCAGGCGCCAAGAACGCTCAGCACACTCTTCGCATTGGTCTCCGTGCGGCCAAAGCGAAATTTCACCGACGATTTATATTTGATAGCCTCATTGCAGAGCATTCCCGTAGGACGCAGATGCAATCCTGATATGTTTTTGATCAATACCTTTTGCGTAATCACTTTATCCCTCTTTCTGTTCCGTGTTCTCGCTGCTCTCTGATTCTGTCGCCTCAGTCTCCGCCGCGGTCTCTTCCGCCACAGACTCCTCAGATCCGGCCTGCTCCCCGTCAATAGCCGTCTCCTCCTGTCCGTCCGTCTCCTCCTCCGGCGACCCGGCAACGATCACTCCGCTTTTCGTTGTTACCTGCATGGTAAAGCCCGTATAGGAAATCACATCATAATCCCAGCTGTCCATAAACCTCAGCAGGCCTGTATAATTTCCTGTTGTCAGATTTGTCACATTGATCGACGCCCCCAGATCTGACGCGCCAAGATCCTGGATTTCTTCATTCAACCCCCGGATCACCACGCTGATCTCCGACGGCGAAAATTCATAAATCAGATCCTCCGAGGCGTTCTGCAGCTCGCTAGCCTCGCCCGTCAGCACAAGCGTTCTCTCCCCCAGCTGTTCATTCTGCAGCGTAATCTCTACCTCCGCGACACCGTCGTCAAAAAGGGACACCCCCTCCGGCAGATAATCCGCAAGGCTGATCGTGACAACCATATCGCCTGTCGCGCCGGTAATATCCAGTGCCTCGGAAGAAATCTCAATCGCCGTGATCGCATTCAGCGTTTCTGACGTACCGGTAATCACAGCCGTGCGATTGTTGATCTCGCTTCCGATATACTGATATCCGGACGCAACCGAACCGGTCACCTCATACTCGATCGGAACGACCTTCATCTTATTCACCGTCAGATCATAGAGGATCTCCTCGGTATCCACGGTAATCCGGTCGCTGAGCGTAATCTGGTTCCCGTTGGCGTCGTAAAAAATGGGCGTCGTTACACCAGACACGCTGCCATCCAGGTTATCCTTGCTTAAGGTAACGCCAACGTAGCTGATCAGCCCGACCTGGGAGGTCGGCCCCTCTACCGTCACCTGAGCAGGACTCAGAGAAATGTTCGTCAGCACATATCCATCCGTCTCCGAGCCAACAGTCGAGGTCCGCAAATCAAACGTCTTCCTCTGCAAATCCTCCGTCTCCACACGGACAACGCCGGGCTTCGCCTCTACGCTGACCAGCAGATCCCGGTTGTTGACAATCTCCACCTCGACCGGCACAGAACCGGTCACAGAGTAAAGATCCGCCAGATCCACCGTCGCCTTAAAATCAGAAGCCCGAATCAGATAGGAATCCCTGGTGTGAACCTGATAGGAAACCGTCGTCGTACCCTTTCCGCTGATTTCATACGTCTTACCCGCATCCGTCAGGACCTGTTCATTCAGGATCTCCAGCGTCACTTCCTTGCTGCCCGTAACCACCGGATTGGAGACATTTACCACGACGAGCCACACAAAAAACGCCAAAAAAATCGAAAGAATCTTCAGACCCAGATTATTTAACAGTTTTTCTTTCATTCCTCCGCTTTCCCTTCCAAATCATGAACCGGGCGGAACCAGTATCTGTCTGATTCTCCAGAACAGCCAGCTCTCTCTTTAGCGATTCCATATCCGGGATCCTGCGGAGCGCCCCGCCGTCCACCAGAGATACGCGCCCGGTCTCCTCGGAAACCACGACCGTGATGCTGTCTGTCACCTCGCTGACTCCGACCGCCGCGCGATGTCTGGTTCCCAGATCCTTACTGATCTCCATGTTATCCGAAAGAGGAAGGTAACAGGTCGCAGCCGCTACCCGGTTGCCCCGGATTACCACTGCCCCGTCATGGAGCGGCGTATTTTTCTCAAAAATATTGATCAACAGCTGGCTAGTCACCAGGCCGTCCACCTCAATCCCGGTCCGTTCGATCTCCCTGAGCGAAATGTTGCGCTCGATCACAATCAGCGCGCCTGTCTTAACCTTCGCCATCTCAAACGACGCCTTTGTAATCTCCGCGACCGTCTTTTCCGTAAAGCTCTGGTTCTCCAGATTCTCATCCATGGAAAAAATCTCAGAGAAGAAATTCTTGCTTCCCAGCTGTTCCAGCGCTTTCCGTAGCTCCGGCTGGAAGATGATCACAAGCGCCATGACAGCGATGCTGCCCGTCTTTTCCAGAATCCACAGAATCGTATCAAAATGAAAGATTGCCGCCACCAGCGCAAACGCCAGAATCATGGCGATTCCCTTTAACAGCGACCACGCGCGGCTGCTCTTAAACCACAGCATGGCGAAATACACCAGCACGGCAAGAATAATGATCTCCATCACATTGCTCAATGTGATCTTCGGCAAAAATGAGAGCCAGGAATACGCTCCCTGGAATGTGCTTTCCAGACCCTGGAAAATGCTTCCCATACTTATGCCTCTCTTTCCTGCGTCATTTTTCTTTAACGATTTCGATGGGAACGCTTCGCCTCCTGCTGACGCGAACGTCCTCTCTTCCCCGGGTCATTGATCCGCTGCACCTTCACATCAGGCTTCGACACGGCGATCTTGGGGACAGCCTTCACATAATACACATAATCATCGTCTTCAAACTGCGTATATTCTGTCCTGGTATAATCCACGGCAAAGACAAAAAAATGATAAAATCCGGCAATCACAACCGCCGCAAGCGTCCCTGCCACAAGCTCTCCGACCGGATAGGAGACGTCAAACAGATAATCCCCTGCCAGTATGGCTGCAAGCTGCACGACCGTCCCCATCGTGATCGCGATGATCCAGGCAAAATCCACAGACAGCGTCCGGATCAGATATACCACCAGTATTCCCAGGAAACAGGATACGATCATCACTCCCATCTCCCGGTTCGTCACCAGAGTCCGGATAATCTGCAGATATTTCTGCGCAAGGTCAACAGAAGCATCATTCGTAAGGACTCCCGCATTCTGCTTCACATACATCAGAATATAATACAGCACCACGCCGCAGCTTACCGGAATCACCGAGACAAGGCTCCCGGACAGGCCGACAAGAAGCGGCACGGCAAACGGCGCCTTCAGGATCAGAGCGACCGGCGTCAGAACCAGCCAGAAGCTGTCGCCAGGCTGAAATCCATAATAAAGCAGCATGACAATAACCAGAAATGCGAGCGTCAGCAGCATGATCTCCAGTGAAACCGTGTAGATATGCGCCAGCATCAGACCCGCGAGAATACAGCCGATCACGCCGTATGGCAGGAAAGCACATACCAGTGCGACAAGAAACGGGACAAATACGCGCTTCAAATCCTCCATGAACCCGATATTCTGGTTCAGGATAAAGACTGCGGTAAGGCTGTACAGGAATCGGATGGCTCCCGTAGCCAGTCCCGAATGCTTCGCATAAAAAGAGCGAAAACACTCTTTAAGTTCTAGCAGCATCTTCATGGCGGCTGCCCTCCTTCGAAAGTTCTTTTGTCCGGCTCTGGAAATCATACCGTTTTTCAAGCCGCCGCAGCTTCGCAATATAAACTCTCATTCTCCGCCTGGCATACTCATACCTGCTTCTGGAGACATACCAGGTAATCATCAGATATACGATCAGTCCCGCCACATATACGAACGCCGCCGTCTTTACCAGCTCCGCGACCTCATCCAGATTCACCGTATCCAGTAATCTGTCAAAATTATATATGCCCCAGACCAGCGCGCACAGCATCCAGGAAAAGGTATAGGAAAAGAACGACCGCATCATCCGGCCGCTGACATAATCACTCTGGAAGAATCGATATGCCGGGGCAATCTTCCTGCCCTCCCGTTGTTCAAAGGAGGCAATACTATTCATCAGTCGGATCTTATCTTCATTCAGCATAGTTTCCCTGTCTTTCTGCGCATGCCATAAATCAGTATAACATAATTATCCTCTGTGCGCCAGACTTCCCCCGTATATTTTTTGCAGAGAAGCCCTCTAAAGGCAGCTCCGCATATTGCCTCCTTTCAGTATAACACAAAAGAGCCGCCGTGAAAACTACGGCAGCTCTTTTTCATTAAATTTTCATCCGTTATTCGTCCACACTGTAGTTCGGCGCTTCCTTGGTAATATGGATATCATGCGGGTGGCTCTCCCGGAGCGCCGCCGCCGAAATCTTGACAAAACGAGCCGTCTCCTGCAGAGTCGGAATGTCCGGCGCGCCGCAGTATCCCATACCGGAACGCAGTCCTCCCAGCATCTGGAAGACCGTATCCTCAACCAGTCCCTTATAGGCGACCCGTCCTTCTACGCCTTCCGGCACCAGCTTCTTCGCGTCCGACTGGAAATAGCGATCCTTGCTTCCATTCTCCATCGCCGCGATAGAACCCATGCCACGGTATACTTTATATTTTCTTCCCTGATACAGCTCATAATCTCCCGGGCTCTCATCGCATCCCGCAAACATGCTGCCCATCATGCAGACATTTCCTCCGGCCGCAATCGCCTTCGTGATATCGCCGGAATACTTGATTCCTCCGTCTGCAATGATCGGGATTCCATACTCCTTTGCCACCGCATAGCAATTCATGACCGCCGTAATCTGAGGCACGCCGATACCGGCTACCACACGGGTCGTGCAGATGGAGCCCGGTCCAATGCCAACCTTCACGGCATCTACGCCGGCCTCAATCAGCGCCTTCGTCGCCTCTCCCGTCGCGACATTGCCTGCGATCAGCTGCAGCTCCGGATACGCCTCCTTGATCATGCGGACACAGCGTAATACATTCTCAGAATGACCATGCGCGGAATCCAGGACGACCACATCCACCTTCGCCTTCACCAGCGCCTCCACACGTTCCAGGCAGTTTGCCGTAATTCCGATGGCCGCCCCGCACAGCAGACGTCCCTGCCCGTCCTTCGCGGACAACGGATACTTAATCTGCTTCTCAATATCCTTGATCGGGATCAGCCCCTTCAGGTTGAAGTCATCGTCCACGATCGGCAGCTTCTCCACCCG
>JAJQCO010000115.1 GCA_021202655.1 Clostridiales bacterium
GGATAAGGGGAGCGCCTGTCGGTTCGGGCGTTTCCCTTTTTTTAAGAATATATTTATAAAAGGATAATTTTTGGCCAGATTTTCCATGCTATAATAGGCCAATGGAGGAATTGACATGAAAGAGGTAAAAGAACCGAGGAAATCACTGTTATATTATTATGGTATCATTCTGCTGGTGATGATGGTTTTTAATCTGCTGATGCGGCCGTGGATCAGCCAGAGGCAGATTCTGGAGGTGGATTATGGAACCTTCATGACGATGACAGAAAATCAGGAAATCGGAAGAGTCGAGATTCAGGACAATCAGATTCTTTTTACGGATACGGAGGGAACGCAGGTTTATAAGACCGGATTGATGAACGATCCGGATCTGGTGCAGCGGCTGTATGATTCGGGAGCCGTCTTTACCAGTGAGATTGTGGAGGAGGCCTCTCCCATTGTGACGTTTCTTTTGTCCTGGGTGCTGCCGATCGCGATCTTCTGGCTTCTGGGAAGGTATCTGTCCGGCCAGATGATGAAGAAGATGGGCGGCAGCAATTCCATGATGTTTGGCATGGGAAAATCCAATGCCAAGGTCTATGTCAAGTCGACGGAGGGCATCAAGTTTTCAGATGTGGCCGGAGAGGATGAGGCGAAGGAAAATCTGACGGAGATTGTGGACTATCTGCATAACCCTTCTAAGTATAAGGAGATTGGCGCTTCGATGCCCAAGGGCATTCTTCTGGTCGGGCCTCCCGGAACCGGCAAGACGATGCTGGCGAAGGCAGTGGCCGGAGAGTCGAACGTCCCGTTTTTCTCGATGTCCGGTTCTGAGTTTGTGGAAATGTTCGTCGGCATGGGCGCTTCGAAGGTTCGCGATCTGTTTAAGCAGGCGAAGGAGAAGGCTCCCTGTATCGTCTTTATCGACGAGATCGACGCGATCGGAAAGAAGCGGGACGGCCAGATCGGCGGGAACGACGAGCGCGAGCAGACGTTAAACCAGCTTCTGACGGAGATGGACGGTTTTGAAGGCAATAATGGCGTCATCATCCTGGCGGCGACGAACCGTCCGGAATCTCTGGATCCGGCGCTCACACGTCCGGGCCGGTTTGACCGCAGAGTGCCGGTTGAGCTGCCTGATTTGAAGGGGCGTGAGGAGATCCTCAAGGTTCACGCGAAGAAGATCCGGGTGTCGGACAGCGTTGATTTCAACAAGGTCGCGCGCATGGCTTCCGGCGCCTCCGGAGCGGAGCTTGCGAACATTGTCAACGAGGCGGCGCTGCGCGCGGTCCGCGACGGGAGAAGCTATGCGACCCAGGCTGACTTAGAGGAGAGCATCGAGGTCGTCATCGCGGGGTATCAGAAGAAGAACGCGATCCTCTCCGACAAGGAGAAATGCGTGGTCGCCTACCATGAGATCGGCCATGCGCTGGTCACCGCGAAGCAGACGCATTCCGCCCCGGTCCAGAAGATTACGATCATTCCTCGGACGTCCGGCGCGCTCGGCTATACGATGCAGGTCGAGGAGGGAAACCATTACCTGATGACGAAGGAAGAGCTGGAGGAGAAGATCGCGACCTATACCGGCGGACGCGCCGCCGAGGAGGTTGTCTTTGGCTCTGTCTCCACCGGCGCCTCGAATGACATCGAGCAGGCGACGAAGCTCGCGCGGGCGATGATCACCCGCTACGGCATGAGCGACAGCTTCGATATGGTTGCTCTGGAGACGGTCACGAATCAGTATCTGGGCGGGGATGCCTCGCTGGCCTGCTCTGCCGAGACGGCTGCCGAGATCGACCGTCAGGTTGTCGAGCTGGTGAGAAAGCAGCACGAGAAGGCGATCGCGATTATCACGGAGAACCGAAAGAAGCTGGATGAGCTCGCGCAGTACCTTTACGAGCGGGAGACGATCACCGGCGAGGAATTCATGCAGATCCTGGAGAAGGGTCAGGAAAAATAGAGAAACGGACGGGGCGGCGCAGATGCGCCGCCCTTGTTTGCCTTAGCATACGGAAGGAGCTGCCGGTGGCAGGTCCTGTAGTTATGCTCCGTTTTTGAGTCTATCTATGGTTGACAAAAAAATATATTCCTGTTACATTTGGTTGAGACAGTCGGAAAGGAGACAATGTGTTTTTATGGTTAAGACACTGATGAAATCAATCCGGGAATACAGAAAGCCTTCGCTGTATACGCCGCTTCTGGTGAGCGGCGAGGTGGTGGTGGAATGTATCATCCCGTTTGTGCTTGCGCAGATGGTGAATCAGATCAAGGCCGGATGCGGCATGAATACGATCCTGATCTACGGGATCACGCTTTTAATTATGGCCTTTGCTTCGCTGGGATTCGGCGCGGGCGCCGGATATTTCTGCGCGACAGCCTCGACCGGTTTTGCGAAAAATCTGCGGAAGGATATGTTTGATAAGATCCAGACCTACTCCTTTGAGAATATTGACAGATTTTCGACCTCATCTTTGGTGACGAGGCTCACGACGGATGTGACAAATGTGCAGATGGCGTATATGATGCTGATCCGGACGGCGATCCGCTGTCCGCTGATGCTGGTATTTTCCTTCTTCATGGCCTACATGATGGGCGGGAAGCTGGCGGGGATTTTCCTGCTGATCATCCCGGTGCTGGCGATCGGGCTGGGGCTGGTGATCCGGGTGACGATGCCGCTTTTCCGGAAGGTATTTAAGAAATACGACGCCTTAAACAGCTCTGTCCAGGAGAACGTCAAGGGCATGCGGGTCGTGAAATCCTATGTCCGGGAATCCTTTGAGAAGGAAAAATTCGACGCGGCGGCAGCAGACGTCTGCGCAGATTTTACCCGCGCGGAGAAGATTCTGGCCTTTAACAATCCGCTGATGCAGTTCTGTCTGTATACGGCGATGGTGTTTATGCTGACTGCGGGCTCCTATACGATCATTACGACCGGCGGGCTGGATCTTGATGTGGGGCAGTTTTCCGCCATGCTGGTCTATAACATCCTGATTCTGATGAGCCTGATGATGCTGTCCATGGTGTTTGTCATGGTAACGATGGCGATTGAATGCGGAAAGCGGATTGCGGAGGTGTTGGCGGAGGAACCGGCGATCCAGAATCCGGAGCATCCGCTCATGGAGGTTGCCGACGGCTCCATTGATTTTGATCAGGTAAGCTTTAAATATTCCAAAAAGGCGAAGAAGATGGCGCTCTCGGATATTGATCTGCATATCCGCTCCGGCGAGACCATAGGCATCATCGGCGGCACCGGTTCCGCGAAATCGACGTTGATCCAGCTGATTTCCCGTCTGTATGATGTGACGGAGGGCAGCGTGCGGGTTGGCGGCCGTGATGTGCGCGATTATGACATTGAGGTGCTGCGAGACGCGGTTTCGGTCGTCCTCCAGAAAAATGTGCTCTTCTCCGGCACGATTAAGGATAATCTGCGCTGGGGCGATCCGAACGCGACGGAGGAAGAGATGCAGGAGGCATGTCGGCTGGCGCAGGCAGACGAATTTATTCAGCTTCTTCCGGACAAATATGATACATGGATCGAGCAGGGCGGCACGAATGTGTCCGGCGGGCAGAGACAGCGGCTCTGTATCGCGAGGGCGCTCTTAAAGAGGCCGAAGATCCTGATCCTGGATGATTCGACAAGCGCGGTGGATACCAGGACAGATGCGCTGATCCGAAAGGCATTTGCCGAATTTATTCCGGATACGACAAAGATTATTATCGCGCAGCGAACGGCGTCCGTGCAGGATGCGGATCGGATTCTCGTCATGGAGGGAGGAACGATCCGGGATGTCGGGACGCACGAGAAGCTGCTTGAGACAAGCAGCATTTACCGGGAGGTTTATGATTCCCAGAATCGGGCGGGAGGTGAGAAGGATGAGCAGTAGAGCAGATCAGGCCCAGACCAAAGCTCCGGGCGGGACGAAAGGACGCAGGCCGGGAAGCGCCCCGGGCTTAAGCGGTATCCGTTTCAACACGGTAAAGCGTCTGATCCGGACCTTGTTTGAATTTTATCCGGTGATGCTGCCGCTGGTGATTGTCTGCATCCTGTTTAATGCGTTCGTCAGCGCGGTGCCTTCGATTTTTCAGCAGAATGTCATTGCCATTGTGGAGGAGAGCTGGCAGAGCCGGGACTGGAGCGCGGCCTCCGGGCGGATTCTGCCGTTTGTGATGCTGCTGGCCGTGTTCTATCTGCTGTCGCTTGCCGCGGGTCTGACGTATAACCGGGCGATGGCGGTGATCACGCAGGGATCGTTAAAGAAGTTTCGTGAGAAAATGTTTCACGGCATGCAGGAGCTGCCGATTAAATACTTTGACACGCACAATCACGGCGATATCATGAGCTATTACACAAACGATATCGATACGCTGCGCCAGCTGATTTCGCAGAGCATTCCGCAGCTTCTGATTTCCTGCGTGACGATCCTGACGATCTTTACCATCATGCTGTATTTCTGCCTGTGGCTGCTGATCATTGTTCTTCTCGGTATCCTCGTGATGACGCAGGTGATTAAGAAGGTTGGCGGCGGATCCGCGAAGTATTTTGTCCGCCAGCAGGTCGAGCTGGGGCGGGTAGAAGGCTCTGTCGAGGAGATCATGAACGGACAGAAGGTGGTCAAGGTATTCTGCCATGAGGAGCGGACCATGGCAGATTTCGACCGGGTCAACGGCGAGCTGTTCCGCGTATCGGAGCAGGCCAACCGATATGCGAATATGCTGATGCCGATCTTAAATAACATCGGATACGTGAAGTACTAGGTGGTCGCCATGGCGGGCGGGATTCTTTTGCTAACCGGCGCGCCGAATGTCAGCCTTTCCGGCATGGCCTTCTCCATCAGCATCGCGGTGCCCTTCCTGAATATGACAAGACAGTTTTGCGGTACGGTCAGCCAGATTTCAAACCAGGTGAACATGGTGATTATGGGACTGGCGGGCGCGGAACGGATCTTCGCGCTGATCGACGAGAAGCCGGAGGAGGACGACGGCTTTGTCGGACTGGTGAATGTGAAGGAGGAAAACGGGACGCTTGCCGAATGCAGAGAGCGGACCAATATCTGGGCCTGGAAGAATCCGAATGAGAAGGGAGGTCCGGGTTACCGGAGGCTGGCCGGGGACGTCCGCATGGAGCACGTCGATTTCGGCTATGATGAGAAGAAAACGGTGCTGCATGACATCACGCTCTATGCCAGACCCGGGCAGAAGGTGGCCTTCGTCGGTTCCACCGGCGCGGGCAAAACGACGATCACCAATCTGATTAACCGCTTCTATGATATCCAGAGCGGGACGATCCTCTATGACGGGATCGACATCAGCAAAATCCGTAAGAGCGATCTGCGCCGTTCGCTGGGCATTATTCTGCAGGATACCGTGCTCTTCACCGGGACGGTGATGGAGAATATCCGCTATGGCAACCTGGAGGCGTCGGACAATGACTGTATCGGCGCGGCGCGTCTGGCAGGCGCACATGATTTTATCACCCGTCTGCCGGACGGATATGACACGATGCTGACCGCAAACGGGGCGAACCTCTCGCAGGGGCAGAGGCAGCTTCTTGCGATCGCCCGCGCGGCCGTCGCGGATCCGCCCGTGATGATTATGGATGAGGCCACATCCTCGATTGATACCCGCACGGAGTCGATTGTCCAGCGAGGCATGGACGCGCTCATGAACGGACGCACGGTTTTTGTCATCGCCCACCGGCTCTCTACGGTGCAGAATGCCGACGTCATTATGGTGCTCGAGCATGGACACATCATTGAGCGCGGGAGCCATGCGGACCTGATCGCGCAGAAGGGCAAGTATTATCAGCTCTACACCGGGGCGTTTGAGCTGGAATGACGGAGAAAAAACTTACCCAGAATTGATTTGCTTTTTTTAATGAACTGTGTTATGGTATAGAGCGGGGATAAAAAAGACATAAGGGGAATTGAATGTGCATATGAAGACGACGTTGATTATTATGGCGGCGGGGATCGGCTCCCGCTATGGCGGCGGGATCAAGCAGCTGGCGAAGGTAGGGCCGGGCGGCGAGATTATTATGGATTATTCCATCTATGACGCGAAGGAAGCGGGATTTGACCGGGTGGTTTTCATCATCCGCCGGGACATTGAAAAAGAATTTAAGGAAGTGATCGGAAACCGGATCCGGGAGCAGATTGATGTGGAATATGTATTTCAGGAGCTTTCGGATCTGCCGGATGGATTCACAGTGCCGGAGGGGCGCACGAAGCCCTGGGGAACCGGGCAGGCGGTGCTCTGCTGCCGGGATATTGTGAAGGAGCCGTTTGTGATCATCAATGCGGACGACTATTACGGGAAGGAAGCGTTTGTGAAGCTGCATGATTTCCTGGTGTCCGGGGAAAGCCAGGAGGTGGAATTTCCGATGGGCATGGCGGGCTTCATCCTGAAGAATACGCTCAGCGACCATGGCACGG
>JAJQCO010000072.1 GCA_021202655.1 Clostridiales bacterium
GAATTAAGCGAAATATTGGAGTTTAGTACCAGAAAAGTTAGTCGTATAATGAAGATGCTGAAAGAAACAGGGAAAATTGTGCGTATTGGTTCAAATAAAAAAGGGTATTGGAAAATAATCGAATAAAAGAGGCTGTCCGCGACGGGTTCTGTAGTTGTCCTGCATTTAGAGAAGAATATCGGTGGCTTAATCCTCCGACAACCCGCGGATTAAGAAAATTTACTGGACGTTTTGGTGTTATGGCGTTAGAATAGAGTCAATTTTCGTATGGATAGCAGCGAAGGGAGGCTTTACGATGTTTTTGCTGTATTTTATTCTCTGGGTGGTGTTCCTGGGGGATGTGACTCTCGAAATCTGCCTGTTTGGCGTCGCGGTTGCGGCGGTGATGTTCGCCTTCACCTGTCGGTTTATGGATTACAGCGTGGAGAAGGAGAAATGGTTGTACCGGCGTCTTTCCGGCATTTTTATTTATGTGTATGTGCTGATTGTGGAGATCATCCGGGCGAATGTGGCGGTGATCCACATGATTCTTTCCGAGAAAGAGGAGCTGCAGCCGACGCTTGTTCATTTCCGTATGGAGCTGCTCAAGACGCCGACGGCCCGGTCATTTATGGCGAACGCGATTACGCTGACACCGGGAACGATTACTGTGTCGTTGGAGGATAAGGATTATGTGGTACACTGTCTGGATGAGAGTCTGGCAGTGGGGATGGCCGAGTCGGAATTTGCCGTGATGCTCTCGGAGCTTGAGAGACCGTTGGACGGGGGAGTAGAGCGAAAGCAGGAAAGGAGATCGTGATGGGTGAGGGAGTGCCGGGCCTGGAACAGGCTTATCAGATTTTGTTTACGGTGGCGTTGATCTTTCTGGCGTTGATGCTGGTGCTCTGCCTAATTCGCGCGATCATCGGGCCGCGGGTAGCTGACCGGATTGTGGCTGTGAATATGATGGGAACGATGGTCATGGTTATCATTGCCATCCTGACGCTGATGCTGAAGGAAGGATATCTGGCGGATATCTGCCTGATCTATGCGATGATCAGCTTCCTGGCGGTGGTTCTGCTGACCAAGATTTACACAGGCGTATATCTGGAGCGGAAGTCGCGGGAGGATGGAGTCCAGGGAAAGGAAAAGGAGGTCCTGAAGCATGGCAGTGTTTGAGTGGATTCGTTTTGTGATCGGCGGCGTTTTGCTGCTGTGCGGCCTGGGTATTTTTGCGATTGAGATGCTGGGCGTCTATCGGTTCCGGTATGTGCTGAACCGGATGCACGCGGCGGCGATGGGCGATACGTTGGGGATCGGCTTTTCGATTGTCGGCCTGATCGTGATGAACGGCTTTCATCTCACCTCGCTCAAGCTGTTTCTGGTGGTGGCCTTTCTCTGGTTTTCTTCTCCGACGTCCTCTCATCTGATTGCCCGCCTGGAATTCACGACCGACGAGGCGCGTGAGGAGCATTATCGGCAGGTGGAGTTAACCGAGCTGGAGAAGGAGCTGGCTCAGAAGAAGGAGGAGGTGTGACAGATGCAGATTTTTACCTGTCTGCTGTTGGGATTTCTTCTGGTCTGCGCGGTTTCGGTCAGCCTTTCTAAAAATCTGTTAAATGCGATCTGTATTTATATGTCTTACAGTCTGGTGATGTCGATTCTGTGGATTCTCCTGGAATCGCCGGATCTGGCCATCACAGAGGCGGCGGTCGGAGCTGGAATCACCAGCATTCTGTTTTTTGTGACCTTAAAGAAAATCCATGCGATGGTTGTGGATGAAGAGGAAACAGAGGACTCGGAAACAGATGCCGGGCCGGAACACAAAGCGGCGGAGGCCGGAGAGAAGGGAGGCGCTTGACATGGGACGAAAGCGAACGCCAGAGGAATATGAGAAGACGGTTTCCTATCGACTCAGACAGTGGCTGGATGGAAGCCGTGATCCTTTTCTTGGCCGGGTAGAGATGAAGCCGCAGGAGCTGTTCGTGGAGCCACAGGAGCTGCGCGACCGCCGGGAAGAGGATCTGGAGCGGATACACGCCAGAGCCTATGACATGCACAGCAATACCAGGCTGCAGAAATTTCATCATTTTTACCAGGCATTTTCGGTCCTGTTCTGCCTGATCCTGGTGCTGACGCTGCTGACGGCAGTGTCCTGGCTGCCGACGGTTGGAGCCAGCGAGCGGCCGGTGAACAATGAGGTCGCGGCGCGTTACATTGAAAAGGGGTTACAGGAGACGGGGTCGGTGAATATTGTCACCGGTATGATCCTGGATTACCGGGCGTTTGATACGCTGGGAGAATCCCATGTCCTATTTGCGGCGACCTGTACGGTGCTGATCCTGCTCCGGGAGGATAAGAAGAGGGGCAGGGCGAGGGAGGACGCCAGCGACCGGCTCTATGAGCCGAAGAATGACCTCATTCTCCAGACTGCGGCGAGAATGCTGGTTCCACCGATTATAATCTTCGGGATCTATGTGATTCTCTGCGGACACCTGGGGCCGGGCGGCGGCTTTTCCGGCGGCGCGGTGATCGGCGCGGGGCTGATCCTCTACCTGTGTGCCTTCGGGTTTGCGAAGACGGAGCGCTTCTTCACGGCGAAGACCTATCGGGTCATGAGCTTCGGCGCGCTTGCCTGCTATTCCCTGTCGAAGTGTTATTCGTTTTATACCGGAGCCAATGAGATCGAGAGCGTCATCCCGCTCGGGACGCCCGGGGCGATCCTGAGCAGCGGGCTGATCTTTGTTCTAAATATCTGCGTCGGCGTGGTCGTGGCCGGGACGATGTATACCTTTTACTGCATGTTCCGGAAAGGAGGGTACTGATTTGAATCCTGCGAATCTGTTGAATAACTATGAGGAAGCGATCGCGATGGTTCTGTTCGGAATTGGGTTTTCCAATCTGCTTTTGCAGAATAACCTGATTAAGAAGATCATCGGCTTAAATATTATGGACACGGCGGTGTATCTGTTTCTGGCGCTGAAGGGCTATATTGCGGGACGGAAGGCGCCGATCGTGGTGAACGGCGTGCAGAGTGTGGAGGCCTATATCAATCCGATTCCCAGCGGCCTGGTGCTGACCGGCATCGTGGTGTCGGTCTCCGTGTCAGCGCTGATGCTGTCCCTGACGATTCGTCTGTACCGCAGGTATCATACGCTGAATCTGGATGAGATCTCCATGCGCCTGCAAAAGGAGGGACTGTGATGGAGCTGGTTCAGAATTTCCCCTTCTTTTCCATTATTCTGGCGCTGTTTTCCGGCCCGCTCTGTTCCATTCTCGGACGGCGGGCGGCAAGGTGGGTCAATACGGCGGTCATCTCGGCAATCGGCGTGATGTCGCTTATGGTGCTGGCCTTTACCATCCGCCTGGGGGATTCCTATGTGTATCGGATGGGTCATTTTCCGGCTCCGTGGGGCAATGAGATCCGTGTCGGCCAGCTGGAGGCCTGGATGGCGGTGTTTTTCTGTGTGGTGATGCTTCTTAGCATGCTCAGCGGCCGCAGGGAGCTGGAGCGGGAGGTGGAAGAGAGCAAACAGAATCTGTATTATGTCATGATCGGTCTGCTGCTTTCCTCTCTGCTGGCTCTGATTTATACCAACGATATGTTTACCGCCTATGTGTTTGTCGAGATCAATACCATCTCCGCGTGCGGGCTGATCATGATCCGCGAGAACGGGCGCACGCTGGAGGCGGCGATGCGCTATATGATTATGAGCCTTCTGGGCTCCGGCCTTCTGCTGATGGGAATCTGTTTTCTCTATGATCTGACCGGTCATCTGCTGATGAGCAATATTAAGGAGGCGGTGGCGCGGCTGGAGGCGTCGGGGGAATATCGGATTCCTCTTCTGGTTACGATCTGTCTGATGTCGGTGGGTATCGCCATCAAGAGCGCTCTGTTCCCGTTCCATGCCTGGCTGCCGGACGCTTATGGCTATTCGACGCTCTCCTCCTCGGCGATTCTGTCGTCGCTGGTATCGAAGGGCTATATCTTTCTGCTGGTCAAGATCTTTTACCGGGTGATCGGCTTCGATGTGATCCGGGAGAGCAAGGTGGTCAATGTCCTGTTTGTCTTTGGCATCCTGGGAATGATTCTGGGGAGCCTGTTTGCGATTCAGGAGAACAATATCCGCCGGATGATTGCCTATTCCTCGGTCGCGCAGATCGGCTACATCTATATGGGTCTGGGGTTGGGAACCCTGGCGGGAGTGATTGCGAGCCTTTACCATATTCTTTCTCATGCGGCGACGAAGTCGCTGCTTTTTGTGGCGGCTTCGGGGCTGACGGATGTTTCGGACGGGCGGAAGGATTTCTGGGGGCTGACCGGGGCGGGATACCGCAACCGGCTGGCCGGAATCGCCTTTACGGTGGGTTCGCTCTCGATGGTCGGCATTCCGGCTTTTTCCGGCTTTATCTCAAAGCTTCTGTTCGCGCAGGCCGCTTATGAGACTTCGCACAAGATGATCCTGGCGCTGGTGGCGTTGGCGCTCAGCACGATCCTGAACGCGATTTATTTCATGAAGACAGTGATCCGGCTTTACACGCCGGCCTGGAGAGCCGGTCTTACGGTGGCGGACGCGAGACTTACCATCAGAGATCAGCCGCTCAAATCGGCCATGCTGGTCTGCTTTATTGTGTTGAATCTGATTCTGGGACTTAATTCAGAGCCGATCGTCAGGCTGTTGCTTGAGGGATTGGAACGGTTTGCATAGAGGGAGGAATATTGTGATGATGTTATTACCGATTCTTCTGCCGGTGGCTGCGGGTGTGCTTTTGCTTCTGCCGATCGGACAGAAGGTGGCGGGGGATGCGGGAAGGGAGGCGCTGCGTCTGCTGCATATGCTGACAGGCGTTGTGCTGCTTTTCACGGCGGCTCTGACCCTTTATGTGGCCTGGAGCGCTCCGGCTGATCTGACCCTGTTTGAGCTGATGCGTGGCATTCCCGTTTTCTTTCATATGGACGATGTGAGCAGGCTGTTTGCGTCGATGATCAGCGTGGTCTGGGTTCTCGTCGGCTTTTACTCGTTTGTCTATATGGCGCACGAGGGAAGGGAACGACGGGTTTTCGGATTCTATCTGGTGGGGTACGGGGTATTAAACGCTATGTGCTTTGCGGCCATTCTGGTCACGTTTTACCTGTTTTATGAGCTGATGACGCTGACCTCGATGCCGCTTGTGCTGCATAACGGGTCGCGGGAGGCCACGATGGCGGCGCTTAAGTATCTGTTTTATTCCATGTGCGGCGCTTATCTGGGGCTTTTCGGCATCTTTTTTCTCTATCGTGCCTGCGACACGCTCACCTTCACGGCAGGAGGCGTGCTGAATCCGGTGTGGGCGGCCGAAAACCAGACGATTCTGAGGATTGCGGTCTTTGGCATGCTGATCGGCTTTGGCGCGAAGGCCGGTATGTTTCCGCTGCATGCGTGGCTGCCTACGGCGCATCCGGTGGCGCCTTCCCCGGCGTCCGCGGTTCTGTCCGGCATCATTGTCAAGGCCGGCGTCCTGGCTATTATTCGCGTCGTATATTTCGTTGTTGGCCCGTCCTTTATCCGGGGAACCTGGATTCAGACGGCCTGGATGTCCCTGACGCTTCTGACGGTGTTCATGGGTTCGATGCTCGCGTTCCGGGAGCCGGTATTTAAGAAGCGGCTGGCCTACTCGACGGTCAGCCAGGTGTCGTATGTGCTCTTTGGGCTTTCGGTGCTTTCTCAGACGGCGATGGAGGGCGCGCTGCTGCATGCGGTCTTTCACGCGGTGATCAAATCGGCGCTGTTTCTGACGGCCGGCGTCTTCCTTTATCAGGCGGGAAAGACCCGGGTCGAACAGCTTCACGGGATCGGGAAAAGGATGCCGCTCACGCTGTGGTGCTTTACGTTCGCTTCTCTGGCTCTGATCGGTATCCCGCCGGCGAGCGGCTTTGTCAGCAAATGGTATCTGGCTCAGGGCGCGCTGGAGGGCGAGATCGGTATCTTTGGCTGGGTCGGACCGGCGGTGCTGCTTTAGTCTGCGCTTCTCACGGCGGGGTATCTGCTGCCGGTGGTGACGAACGGATTTTTCCCGAAGGCCGGAATCGCCGCCGAGGGGACCTGCGTGGTGGAAGGTCAGCCTGCGGGACATGGCAAAGAGGAGAAGGATCCTCCTGCGCTGATGCTGGTTCCGTTGGCGATTCTGGCTGCGCTTACCCTTCTGCTCGGCGTGTTCCCGAATCCGCTCATCCGCTTTGTCAGCGGGATCGCGGCGTCGGTGCTGTAGAGGGGAGGCGATCGGATGAATGCCATATTTCTGGCAGTAGTTGTGCTGCTTCCCGTCGTGGGCGGGATTCTGGTTCCTCTGCTTCCGTTTCGGAAGCGTCTGCACCGGCTGGCCTATGTGGAGGCGGTCGTGCTGGCAAATTCGGTGCTGGCCTTTCTGCTTTTGACGCATCGCCCGGAAAGCGGGATCGTGATCTTTGAATTTACGAGCAATCTGACGCTGAGCTTAAAGCTGGACGGCCTGGGGACGGTGTTTGTGGGCATTCTCTCTGCCCTCTGGCCCTTTGCGACCCTCTATGCGTTTGAGTACATGGAGCATGAAGAACATGAAACAATTTTCTTTATGTTCTATACCATTACGTTTGGCATTACCATGGGGATCGCGCTGGCAGAGGACGTGGTGACCATGTACTGTTTTTATGAAATGCTGACGTTAATTACGCTGCCGCTGGTGATGCACACGCTGACGCGGGAGGCCATTCTGGCAAGCCGGACCTATCTGTATTATTCCCTGGGAGGCGCGGCCTTTGCCTTTATGGGTGTGATCTTTATCCTGATCTACGGGAAAACGGCGAATTTTGTGCCGGGCGGCGTGCTGGATCTGGAAAAGATCGGCGATAAGACGAATCTGCTTCTTTTGATCTATGTATTCTGCTTTTTCGGATTCAGCGTGAAGGCGGCGATGTTTCCCTTCTGCAGATGGCTGCCTAAGGCAGGCGTGGCGCCGACGCCGGTGACGGCGCTGCTGCATGCGGTGGCCGTGGTCAAGGCGGGAGCCTTTGCCATCATGCGGGTGACGTATGACAGCTTCGGCACGCAGTTTCTCCGGGGAAGCTGGGCGCAGACGGTGGTGCTGATTCCGGTGATTTTTACCATTGTCTACGGCTGCAGCCGTGCGCTCAAGGAGACGCATATCAAGCGGCGGCTGGCCTGGTCGACGGTCAGCAACCTGTCCTATATCCTGTTTGGCGTCGCGCTGATGACGCCGCTCGGGCTGGTCGGCGCGCTGTGCCATATGATATGCCATGCCCTGATGAAAATCTGTTCCTTCTTCTGTATGGGCGCTGTGATCTGTAAGAGCGGGCGGGAATATATTTTTCAGCTCGATGGCCTGGGGCGGCGGATGCCGAAGGTTTTTGCGGCCTTTACGCTTTCGGGGATGGCGCTTATGGGCGTGCCGGGGCTCTGCGGATTCATCAGCAAATGGAATCTGGTCAAGGCGGCTGTCGAGACGAGGGGGCTTCTGGCTTATCTGGGGATCGCTGCCCTGATGATTTCCGCGCTTCTCACGGCAATTTATATGCTGAGCGTGTCGGTTCGCGCCTTTTCCTGCCAGAGCATGCAAACGGAACGGCCGGTGACAGAGCCTTCTGTTTCGCAGGCAGATCAAGGAGGAGCGGATGCGGAAAATGAGAAGCTCGTCCCCTATGAGGAGGTCAGGGATCCGGGCTGGCGGATGCTGCTTCCGCTGGCGGTTTTTGTGATTGCAATGTTTGGCCTCGGGCTGCATCCGCAGCCGGTGATCGACGGGCTTTTTGGGCTTGTCGGTACGCTCAGGTAGAAAGGAGAAAGCGATGAACGAAAGCTGGATTCTGGGATTTCTGGTTGGATATCCGTTTGTCGGAGGACTCCTTTCCTGGACGGTCGGGAAGTGTGCCGGTCTGGGGGCAGACGGAAAGGCAGGATGTGAGCTTTGGGTCGGAGGCCTCATGGCGGACTTCTTTGTCGTCACGGAATTTCTGGTGATGGCGGCTCTGTTTTGTCATGGCGTGAAGCTGCTGGCGGCAGGCTCCGCCGGTCTGGGGGCAGACGGCGCGGTATTGTCGCTTTATGTGCCGGAGATCTGCGGGTTTGGCCTGTCCTTTGTTCTGGACGGGTTCCGCCTGGTGTATGGGATGATTGCGGCCTTTATGTGGATGATGGCCGTGATCCTGTCGCGCAGGTATTTTGCCGGGCATGGCAACACTGCGCGCTTTTATCTGTTTATGCTGCTGACGCTCGGCGCGACGATGGGGGTATTTTTGTCCTCTGATCTGTACACGACGTTTGTATTTTTTGAGATGATGTCGTTTACCTCGTATGTCTGGGTTGCGCAGGAGGAAAATGTGCCTTCGCTGCGCGCCGCCGACACCTATCTCGCGGTGGCAGTGATCGGCGGTCTGGTGATGCTGATGGGGATTTTCGTCGTCCGGCATGAGCTGGGAACGCTTCAGATGGCCGAGCTTTCGGCTGCGGCTGCCGCGTATGAGAACAAACCGCTTCTGTATGGTCTCGGCTGCTGTATGCTCGTCGGCTTTGGAGCGAAGGCGGGGGCGTTTCCTCTGCATATCTGGCTGCCGAAGGCACATCCGGTGGCTCCGGCTCCGGCCTCTGCGCTTCTGTCCGGAATCCTGACAAAGACCGGGATCTTTGGCGTGCTTGTCACGACCTGCGGCCTGTTTCGCTTCGACGCGCGGTGGGGCAGTCTGATTCTTCTGATCGGCGTCCTGACCATGCTGATCGGCGCTCTGTTGGCGGTCTTTTCTGTGGATTTAAAGAGGACGTTAGCCTGCTCCTCCATGTCGCAGGTCGGATTTATCCTGATCGGCGTGGGAATGCAGGGACTTCTTGGAGAGGAGAACGCGCTGGCCGTCCATGGAACGATGCTCCAGATGGTCAATCATTCGCTGATTAAGCTGGTGCTCTTCCTGGCGGCCGGCGTCATCTACATGGATACCCACGCGCTTGATTTGAATGAGATCCGGGGCTACGGGAGGAAAAAGCCGTTTTTAAAGGTTGTCTTCCTCATCGGCGCGCTGGCGATCGGCGGGATTCCCTTCTTTGGCGGATACATCAGCAAAACGCTGCTGCACGAGAGCATTGTGGAATTCGGAGGCGGCATGTGGATGCATGCGCTGGAATATGTGTTTTTGTTTTCCGGCGGGCTGACGGTCGCCTATATGACAAAGCTGTTCACGGCGGTTTTCATCGAGAAAAACGAGGATCCGGCCAGACAGCAGCGGTATGACGGCCAGGCGGCGTACCGAAACGTGGAATGCGTCTTTGCCCTGGGAGGTAGCGCGGCGGTTCTTCTCTGCTGGGGGCTGTTTCCGCACACACTCATGGACCGGGTTGCCGCGTTGGGTCAGGGGCTGATGGGGCTTTCTGAATTTGGACACGTCGTGAATTATTTCAGCCTGACCAATCTTTCCGGCGGCCTGGTTTCAATCACAATCGGCGCCTTGGTTTATCTGCTTGTCATTCGGAGATTTCTGATGAAGGAAGGGGCGTATGTGAACCGGTGGCCATCCTGGCTGGATCTGGAGAATCGCCTTTATCGTCCGGTGCTGATGGAGTTTATTCCGCTTCTGTCGGGCGCCTGCTGTTATGTCCTCGATGTGCTGACGGATCAGATTGTCCGCATGCTGATCCCGGTTGGCGCGGTGTGTACACGCGTGCTTGACAGTCTGGCAGACGGTTTGGTGGTCAGCCTGCGGCGGAGCATTTACCGCGACAGCCCGCTTCCGCACGAGCGAACCGAGGGAAATCTGTTCACGGACTGCGTCGGCGACCTGATGAACGGGCTACAGAGCCTGGCGAACCGCATCTGGCGGCGCAGTCGGCCGACGGACGTCGACTACCGGCACCGCGCGGCAGTCCGCTATGAGGAGCTTCGCGAGAGTGAGCTGATTATCGGACGCAGCCTGTCCTTTGGACTGATGTTAGCCGGAGTCGGGCTGTGCCTGACGCTGATTTATATTCTCTGGATGTGAGAGGAAGTAATATAAAGCAAGACAAAAAGAAGACGCCGGTCGGCGTCTCCTTTTTGTCTTGCTTATGATGCGTTACTGATTGAACGCCGCCATAATTCTTGCGGTTTCGGCGGCAATCCCCTCCTCTGTGGTATTGGGATCGGTGGGATCCCACGTCTGTTCGAAGGGGATCTCGTAGGCGATGGTCGGCCTTTCAAACGGTCCCGGCGTCGAGCTGTTGTAGACGACAATGGTCGTGCCGAGCGGGCAGTGGTCGTAGACCCATTTCGCGTCGCCGGAGGCGAGGCGGATGCAGCCCGCGGAGCGGGCGATGCCCAAGTTGTTATAGGTGCTGGCCCACACGGTGTAGGGGTTGGGGGCGTCGTAGATGATCGAATGGATCAGGAACGAGAGCCCGGAGCCCAGGCGGGTGGCGTACTGTGTATACACGTCGTGGATCATCAGACGCCAGCGGTATTTCTCCGGCGTGGAGAAGGTGCCGATCGGGGTATCGTCGCCGACCGAGGTCAGGAAGGACTTCACGGGGATGATGTAGCCATTGCCGCCGTCCTGCGCGTAGATGGTCATGCAGTTCATCTCTTTGTTGACCTTGATCATGTAGGGACCGTCGCCGTCAAGCAGGGATTCTACGTCGCTCACAAGCTTTCCGTCCTCGGCAAAGTAGTATTTATAGCCGTCTATGTACTGCCAGCCGGTAAGCGGCAGGGAATCCTGGAAGTAGTAGCGGTCGTTGCCGGACCAGCCCCATCCGGTGTAGCCGACGCCGGTGCCCGCGATGTACTGAAGGACGCCGTCGACGTACTGGACGCCGTCCGCGTGGACGGATACCAGGGCATTGGTGGTATCCAGGCTGGCCGCCTCGTCGCTGCCCTTCTTATAGAAGGCGAGCTGATAGCCGGTCAGATAGAGCCCCTGTCCCATGGTTCCGGCGGTCTCGCCGTTTTTCGCCCATCCGGTGCGCGTGCCGTCGCTTAAGATGGTGGAATAATAGATGTCATATTCGTCTCCGACCGGTCCCGCGAAACGGTACTGGATCGCTTCTACCGGCACCAGGCTGATGGTGTTCGCAGTCTGCTGTCCGTTCAGCGCCCAGCCGCTCCAGCCGTTTGCCGTGCTGTAGGTGCGATAGAGGACGTTGCCGTGGATCTCCTCCAGGAAGGTGGAGAGGCCGCTGAAGCCGGAGGTCATGCCCTCAATCTGCTGGCTGTTCACATATGGATTCGACCAGTTGCCGATATCAATGCTGAGGACGGTCGTCTGCAGATGCGGCGTCCGCACCGGGACGGCTAACGGGTTGTTCAGGTTCGCGGCCTCCGCCGCTGCTGCGGCCTGCTCGGCCTCAAGCTCAGCCGCCTGCTCCTCGGTCAGGTCGGAGCTTTCGGTTCCCTCCTGAGCGGTCGTATCCGTCGTGGCGTCCGGAACGGACGCCTCCGGCGTCACCGTCGTGGAGGTCTGCGAGGAGGTGTCTCCGGACGGGCTGACGCCGACGCCTGCCTCAATGGTGGGGCTGTCCGACGTGACGCCGGAGGCAGCAGAGGACGAGGATGCGCCCGGTCCGCCGCCAGGAGTAGCAGAGACGGATGAGCCGGAACCGGCGACAATCACGTTGCTTGACGAGGAATCCGTCTGACTGCTGTCAGAGGATGCCCCGGGGCTTGAAACAGAAATAACTTGAGACGTCTCGTCTGCGAATGCGGGAAAAACGGCTGTGGAAGCCATCATTCCGGCAAGAAGCAGGGAGAGACCGCAGGTCCTGTACTTATGCATTTGATGATTCCCTCCTGTATATTTCGTTAAACATATTGATTGACATGAAAGAAAACGACTCATGTCGTTTCCCTTAATTTATCATATTCCAATGAAAAAAGCCATATCAGATTTACAAATTTGTGGCGATATTGTAAAATAAAAGGGATTGGCAAGAAAAAAGTAAGACGAATGTAATGTTTACCGGCAGGAAATGCTTTATAGTAGACAGGATGATTCAGGAAAAGGAACAGGACGGGACATGAGACAGCCGGAGGATGAGAGGGCGGTTCTGGTCAGCGTCTGCTGTATCACATTCAATCAGGCGGATGTGATCCGGGACGCGCTGGACGGCTTTGTGAGGCAGAAGACCGATTTTAAATATGAGATTCTGATCCATGACGACGCGTCGACGGACGGAACGGCAGATGTGATTCGAGAATATGCAGAGAGGTATCCGGATCGGATCTTTCCGATTTTGCAGACGGAAAACCAGTATTCCAGGGGCCTGACCAACATCAGCGGGACGTTTAACTTCCCGCGGGCGAGAGGACGCTACATCGCCATGTGCGAGGGCGACGATTACTGGACGGACGAATATAAGCTGCAAAAGCAGGCGGATTTTTTGGAGGCGCATCCGGGCTGCTCGCTCTGCTTTCACAGCGCAAGGGTCAGCGTGCAGGGCCGGGCGCTCACCGGGCGATGGATGAGACCCTACCGGGGCAGCCGGAGGATCGGGCCGGCGGAGATCATCGACAAGACGTCGGGGTATCCGACGGCTTCGCTGATGTTCCGGCGGGAGATGGTAGAGGCTCTGCCGGATTTTTATGTAAAGGCTCCGATTGCGGATATTCCGCTGCAGCTTCTGGCGGCGGCGCACGGCTGGGCGTATTATATGGATCAGCCCATGTGTGTGTACCGGCTGGGCGGAGCCTACTCCTGGACGAATCTGATGCAGCAGGGGGATTATGAGAAGAAGCAGCGCGAGTATGCCCGCGCGATGGAGCGGATGTACCGTGGCTTTGACGAGATGAGCGGCGGACGCTTCCACGGGACGGTAAAGCATGCGGTGCGGCGGCTCTGGTATCGAACCTGGGTAAACACGAGGAAATTTTCGAAGATTCTGGCCCGGGAGAACCGGGCGTTCTATCGGGAGCTTGATCTCCGCACGCGGTTTTTCATCCGGCTGGAGGCGGCGCATCCGGAGTGTTACCGACGCCTGCGAGAGGCGTTTCACCGGATGCCCGGAGGAGGAAGATAAGTGTCTCAGAATGATATGAAGAGCAGGGTGGCTGCGGGAATGTTCTGGAAGCTTCTGGAGAACGGAGGCGCACAGGGCGTGCAGTTTGTGATCGCGATCATCCTGGCGAGGCTTTTGACTCCGGCGGAATATGGCGTGGTGGGCATTATCACGATCTTTATCACCATTGCCAATACCTTTGTCCAGAGCGGCTTCAGCACGGCGCTGATCCAGCGCCGGGGAGCGGATGAGACGGATTTTTCGTCGGTCTGTTATTTCGAGCTGGCGGTGGCGGCGGCCATGTATGGGATGCTGTACCTGGCGGCTCCGTCGATCGAAGCCTTCTATGGGATCGCAGAGCTTGGACAGATCGTGCGCACCCTGGCGGTTGTCCTCTTTCCCGGTGCGGTTATTTCTGTGCAGACCGCGTGGGTGTCCCGGAATATGGAATTTCGCGGCCTGTTTTTTTCTACGCTGGCCGCTTCCCTTATTTCCGGCACGGTGAGCATCGGGATGGCATATGAGGGCTTTGGCGCGTGGGCGATGGTCTGGCAGCAGATCAGCTATTATCTGTCTCTGATGCTGGTGCTTTTTGTGACGGTGTCCTGGCGGCCGAAGCGGCGTTTTTCGGCGCGGCGGCTTCTGGAGATGTTCGCGTTTGGCTGGAGGCTTTTATGCGCCTCTCTTCTGGATACCGTGTTTAACAATCTTTACGGTCTTCTGATCGGGAAGATTTATAATGAAGAATTGCTGGGAAGCTACAACCGGGGGGAGCAGTTCCCGAAGCTGATTGCGAGCAATCTCGGCGCGGCGATTCAGGCTGTGCTGCTGCCTGCGTTTTCCGCGGAGCAGGAGAGCCTGGAGCGGCTGCGCTCCATGATGCGCCGCGCGATCCGGGTCAGCTCCTTTCTGGTGCTTCCGATGCTTCTGGGACTGTTTGCGGTGGCGGATACGCTGGTGCTGGCGCTCCTGGGAGAAAAATGGATGATCTGCGTTCCCTTTTTGCGCATCATGTGTATTTCCTATTGCTTCTGGCCGATCCATATCACGAATCTGCAGGCCGTCAACGCGGTCGGGCGAAGCGATATTTTCCTGACGCTTGAGGTGGTAAAAAAGCTTTTAAGCGTTCTGGCTCTTGTCATAGGAATGCGCTTCAGCGTATATATCATGGTAGGGCTGAAGGCCTTTCAGGATTTTCTCTGCACCTTTGTCAATGCGGCGCCAAACCGGCGGCTTTTAGGCTACCGCATCCGTGAACAGTGGATGGACGTGATGCCGTCGCTTTTTTTGTCTGTGCTGATGTGCGGCGCGGTGATGGCGCTTGGGGCGTGGATGCCGGTGGCGTCTGCGTGGCTTAAGCTGGTGCTGCAGATTCTGTGCGGGGCTTTGGTATATATGCTTCTGGCCTGGCTTTGCCGGATGGAGAGCTTCTTCTATCTTTTGGATATGGTAAAGGAGCGGCTGCGGGGATGAGAAGAAGGAGGAAGATATGACAGGATCTGTGTTGGTGACGGCGATCGGTTCCTTTTCGGCGGAGGCGGTGATCCGGGGATGTAAGGAGATGGGATTTCGGGTAGTCGGATGCGACATTTACCCGGCAAAATGGGTGGCAAATTCCCGGGATGTGGACGTGTGCTACCTGTCTCCGCCCGGCAGCGACGGCGCAGCTTACCGGAGCTTTCTGGCGGAGGTATGCGAGAAGGAAGGGATCGGCTGGATTCTTCCGCTCACCGATGTGGAGGTGGACGCGATTCAGGCATGGCGGCTCCTGGATCCGCAGATGGGCGGACTTCGTGCCGTCGTCTGCATGTCCGGGACAGAGACGATTGATTATTGCCGGAACAAGGAGAAGATCGAGACATTTCTTTCCGAGAGAAAGCTGTGCCGCACAATTCCGGGAAGGTGGCTGACTCGGGTCTTTTTGTCGGAGGCCTCCTCCGGCTACGGAGACATGACATTTCCGCAGGTCATCAAGCCGGTGGACGGGCGAAGCAGCCAGGGCCTGCACATTGTCCAGGATCCGGCGCAGATGGCCTACTGGTCTACGGCGCTTCGCCGGACCTCCTCGCGCTATCTGGTTCAGCCGAAGATTGAGGGCGACGTGATCACGGTTGACGTGGTCCGGGATCCGCAGAGCGGGGACTGCGTGTGCCTGCCCAGGCGGGAGCTTCTGCGGACGTCAAACGGCGCGGGAACCTCAGTCTACGTGTTCCGGGACGAAGCCCTGGAGCGGGAGTGTCAGGACATGGCGGCAGCGCTTGACATCTGCGGCTGCGTTAATTTTGAATTCATCGAGAGCAAGGAGACGGGCGGGCGGGAATATTATTTCCTTGAGTGTAACCCGCGCTTTGCCGGGGGAGTTGCATTTTCCCGTGTGGCGGGATATGATATGGTAAAAAATCACCTGAACGTATTTCTTGGAAACGGGATCGAGCCGGTCGGCAGGATCCGGGAAATGCATGTTTCCAGAAGATACGAAGAATACGGTATGGAGGATGGACAAACATGACAGGCAGACATGAGACTCCGATACTGGTGACGCGCTCCTCTATGCCTCCCCTGGAGGAATACGTGGAGATGCTGAAGCCGATCTGGGACAGCTGCTGGCTGACGAATATGGGGGAGTATCATGAGGAGTTTAAGCGGCAGCTGAAAGGTTACCTGGGAACGTCGGGACTGGAGCTTTTTGTGAACGGTCATACGGCGCTGGAGATGTCGATCCAGGCGCTGAATCTGACGGAAGAGCCGCCGTCTGACGGGGCGCAGGCTCCGTGGGAGCGCGTGGCGCGAACACCCGGCGACTGGAAGGAGGCCGGCGAGGTGATTACGACCCCGTTCAGCTTTTCCTCCACGACGCACGCGATTGTGAGAAACGGGCTAAAGCCGGTATTCTGGGACATCAATGATCGGGATTATACGATGGACGCCGGACAGATCGAGGCGTTGATTACGGAGCGGACAAGGGCGATCGTGCCGGTGCATGTCTATGGAAATCTCTGCGATGTGGAGCGGATTCAGGAGATTGCGGACCGGCATCATCTGAAGGTGATTTATGACGCGGCTCATGCCTTTGGCGAAGCTCTTGGCGGGACGGGAGTGGCGAATTTCGGCGACATTTCCATGTTCAGCTTCCACGCGACGAAGGTATTTCACTCGATCGAGGGCGGGGCGGCTGCCTTTCGCGATCCGGGGCTTGCCGACCGCCTGTACCAGATCAAGAATTTCGGGATCACCGGCTATGAGTCGGTGGAATATGTGGGCGCGAATGGAAAAATGAATGAATTTCAGGCGGCCATGGGGCTCTGCAATCTGCGCTACCTGGATCGGGAGATCGGAAAGAGAAGGCGGCTGGCCGAGCGTTACCGGGAGCGGCTTTCGGGCGTTTCCGGGATCCGTCTGTGCGAGCAAAGGAACGACGTGACATACAATTACGCGTACATGCCGGTGGTCTTTGACGGATTCCGGGCTGACCGCGACCAGATCTTTGCCAGGCTTGCGGAGCATAACATTCACGCGCGGAAATATTTCTATCCCTGTATCAACAGCTACGAATGCTATCGGGGACTGTTTGACCCGGAGGCGACGCCGGTGGCGAGGAGAATTGCGTCCCAGGTGCTCACGCTTCCGCTTTACGCGGAGCTTCCCCTTGAGACGGTCGATGAGATCTGCGACCTGATCCTTGCGTAGAGGGAGGGGCGGCGGGATTTGCCGCGGCATACGAAAAAACTGCGGACGACAGGTTTGCAGACGGGAAGAAATTTGACAGGAGATAACAGGGCATGAGTGAAGTACTGATCGTTATTCCGGCCTTCAACGAGGAGGCGAATATCGAGACGGTGGTCGGCGAGCTGATCCGCGATTATCCGCAGTATGACTATATTGTGGTGAATGACGGATCGACGGATCACACAAGGGAGATCTGCCGGGCGCGCGGCTACCATCTGTTGGATCTGCCGGTGAATCTGGGGCTGGCCGGCTGCTTTCAGGCGGGGATGAAATACGCCCACGAAAGGGGCTATGCCTGTGCGGTTCAGTTTGACGGGGACGGGCAGCACCGCCCGGAGTATATCGCGCCGATGAAGGCGAAGCTTGACGAGGGATACGACATTGTGATCGGGAGTCGTTTCGCGGCGGGAAAGAAGGGGTATTCTCCGCGGATGTTTGGCAGTCGTCTGATCACGGCGGCGATCCGGCTGACGACCGGAGTGCATGTCGCGGATCCGACCTCCGGGATGCGGATGTTTAACCGGGAGATGATCCGCGAGTTTGCCTGTAATCTGAATTACGGGCCGGAGCCGGATACCGTG
The DNA here is from genome assembly GCA_021202655.1 of Clostridiales bacterium. Lineage (GTDB taxonomy): Bacteria > Bacillota > Clostridia > Lachnospirales > Lachnospiraceae > Brotaphodocola. The sequence continues at coordinate 17,273 of JAJQCO010000072.1, forward strand.
TCTTACCTGATCCGGCAGGGGGCGAGAGTGGCGGAGGTGCCGGTGCAGATCGCGCCGCGGCTCGCGGGAGAGAGCTACCTAAAGCCGTTTGTGGCGGCTCAGTATATGTCGCGGATCCTGATCTCTATTCTGCTGATCCAGAATTTCCGCAGGAGGAAGGGAACATAAGATGACGGCATGGACGAATCTTCTGATCCGCACGGGGACAGACCGCGGGCGGGCCAATATGCTCTGGAACATGGCCGGGAGCTTCTGTTATGCCTTTGCCAGCATGGTGCTCTCCTTCGTGGTGCTGCGGATTGCCGGAGAGGACGACGGAGGGATCTTTTCCTTTGGATTCAGCACCGTGGGACAGCAGATGTTTCTGCTGGCCTACTTTGGGATCCGGCCCTTTCAGATCACGGACGGCAAGGGAGAATACCGCTTTGGCGATTACCTCCATCACCGTTATCTGACCTGTGTGCTGGCGCTTCTTCTGGGAGGCGGCTATCTGCTTGTGAGCGGTTACACCGCGCGCAAGGCGGGAATCCTGTTTCTTCTGGTGGGCTATAAGGTCGTGGACGGGCTGGCGGATGTGTATGAGTCGGAATTTCAGCGGCAGGGGCGGCTCTACCTGACCGGAAAGTCAAACACCTTCCGCACGGTGCTGTCGGTCGGCGTCTTTCTTACCGTCCTGCTTGTCGGAGGAAATCTGTTCGCGGCATGTGTGGCCGCGCTGTGCGCCCAGCTTGCGGGCCTGTTCCTCTTTGATACGGCGGTGCTCCGGGCGCTCGAGGGCGTCGATTATGGCTGGGCGGGGGCGCGGATGCGCGCGCTGACGGCCTCCACGGCGCTGTTGTTTGTCTCGGTGTTTCTGGATTTTTATGTGTTTTCGGCGGCAAAATACGCCATCGACGCTCATCTGGGAGATGCGGCGTCCGGATATTTTAATGTGATCTTTATGCCGACCTCGGTGATCAATCTGGCGGCGGGATTTGTGATCCGGCCCTTCCTGACTGACCTGACGGGTCGGTGGGACGGCGGAGAGAGAAAGAAATTTGCGGGGAGGCTTTTGCAGATTTCGGCAGTGATCGGCGCGCTGACGGCGCTTGCGATCGGGGGCGTGATCGCGCTCGGACATCCTGTGCTGGCGCTTATGGAATGGCTCCTTGGCTCTGCGTATGCCGGAAAGCTTACCTGCTATCATCTGGCCTTTGGCCTGATCGTCCTGGGGGGCGGGTGCTATGCGCTGCTGAACCTGCATTATTATGCGCTGGTGATTATGCGCAGGCAACGCGTGATCTTTGGAATTTATCTGGTCGCTGCGGCGGCAGCCGCGGTGGCGGCGCCCCGTCTGGTGATCCTCGGAGGGATCGAGGGAGCGGCCTGGGAATACCTGGTTTTGATGGCCGGGATGACGGCTGCCTTTGTGATCTGTGCCTGGGCGGGTGTGTTTGAAAAGGGAAGAAAAGGGAATGGTGGAATATGACAGTGGATGTGCTGATTCCGACCTATCGGCCAGGTCGGCGCTTCTTGCGGCTTTTGCAGATGCTTGAGAGACAGACCGTAAAGCCGGAGCGGATTATTGTGATGAATACGGAGAAAGCCTACTGGAATGACGAAAGGTATCGCAAGGTCCGGGGGCTGGAGGTCCGCCATGTGACGAAGCTGGCGTTCGACCACGGTGGAACCCGCAACCTGGCGGCCTGGTATTCGGAGGCGGACGTGATGCTCTTCATGACGGACGACGCGGTTCCCCAGGACGAGTATCTGATCGAGCGGCTGCTTGAGGGTCTTTCTCAGACGGGCGCGGGCGGCGAAACCGTGGCGATGGCTTACGCCAGACAGCTTCCGGCAAAGGGATGCCGGGTGATCGAGCGCTTTACCCGGAGCTTTAATTATCCGGAGGAGCCGATGGTCAAGACGGCGGCGGATCTTCCCAGGCTGGGGATCAAGACGTATTTTGCGTCAAACGTCTGTTGCGCGTATCGCAAGGATATCTTCGACCAGCTGGAGGGTTTTACCGCCGAGACGATTTTTAACGAGGATATGATCTATGCGGCGGGGGCGATTGCCGCGGGATACGCGATTGCCTACGTGCCGGAGGCGAGGGTGATCCATTCTCACAATCTTTCGCCCATGCAGCAGTTCCGGCGCAACTTTGACATGGCGGTGTCTCAGGCGGACCATCCGGAGGTGTTTGAGGGGGTGCCCTCTGAGGGAGAGGGGATCCGTCTGGTAAAACAGACCATGTGGTATCTGCTCAGGACGTTCCGCCCGTGGCTGATTCCCTCGCTGATTCTGACGAGCGGGATGAAATATCTGGGGTATCGGATGGGAAAGCGGTATCGGAGGCTGCCGAGACGGGTGATCCGCTGGTGCAGCATGAGCCCGCTTTACTGGGAAAAACGATGGGAGGCGGAAGCAAAATGATGACGATGACGCTTCGGATCGCGCTGATCCTGGCAAGCCTTGTGACATTCTGTCTGATGATGCACAAGATTCGGCGGGCCAGCCTGCAGATTGAGAGCTCGATTTTCTGGATTGTGCTGTCGATCGTGCTGGTGATTTACAGTATTTTTCCGGGAGCGGCGGATCTGTGCGCCCATCTGCTGGGGATCTATGCGACGACGAATTTCCTGTTTCTGTTTGCGATCTTTGTGCTGATTGTGAAGGTGTTTTACATGACGATTCACATCTCGCAGCTGGAGACCCGGGTGAAGGAGTTGGTGCAGGAGATGGCGTTGGAACAGAAGCGGCGTGAGGATGAGGCTTGCGCGGACGAGAGCAGGGGAGAGACGACATGAGAGACGACATCCGAAGACCTGTCGTGGGTCTTGTCGCCGTGATGATATTGGGATTGTGGCATCTGACCGATGTCCGTTCTGCGGTGTATGCGACCGGGGATTCCTGGCTGACAGGGGGCTATGCCGTTCTGACGGCGGCAGTTCTTTTCTCCCTTGCCTTCCTGGGCGTTCTTTTCTATGGATTGCGACGCAAAGCGGGACAGGGCAGGAGACCCTTTTTACCGGAACGGGTTTATCCGGCTGCGGGACTGCTTCTCGGCCTGATCTTTCTGGTCGTGCTTCCGCCGCTCTGTGCGCCGGATGAAATCAGCCACTATGTCAGCGCCTATCGCCTTTCTAACGCCCTGATGGGGAAGGAGGCGACAGACCGCTACGGGCGCGTTCTCTTCGACGTGCAGGACGTCTGGGTGGAAGACATTTACGGCGATTATGCGTATGAGCGGACGGAGGAGGGCGTCTGGAAGGCGGCTGCGGAAACCTTCGACGCGAATACGGTTCTGGGAAAGACGCTGACGGAGGATACTTATGCGTGTTACCATGCGCTGCTGACGGATGACAGCTTCCGTCCCGGGCAGACGGAGGCGTTTGAGGGGATGCCGGCCGATTCGCCGAATCCGCCGGTGACGACGACGCCCCTGGCGTATCTGCCGCAGGCGCTTTTTATGACGGCGGCGAGACTGCTTTCTCTGGGGACGCTGCCGATGCTTTTTCTGGGGCGGCTGGGGAATCTGCTGTTTTTTGTCGGGATGACGTGGCTTGCCATGCGGCGGCTTCCGTTCGGGAAGGAGGTGCTGTTTGGCTTCGCCCTGCTTCCCATGACACTGCATTTGTCGGCGTCCTATTCCTATGATGCGATGCTCATGGGCTGTTTCTTCCTGTTTGGCGCGGTCTGTCTGGATCTGGCATACCAAAAGGAGCGGGTGAGCTGGAAGGATATCCTGCTTCTGGTTGTCCTGATGGCGGCGGCGGGGCCGTGCAAGATGGTGTATGCGGCGCTCATGGGACTGTGCCTGCTGATTCCCGTGAGGAAATTTGGCGGCTGGAAGGGCTGGATCTTGTCTGCGGCGGCAGTTGTGCTCGCATGGGCGGCGGCGATGGTTGCGGTGAACTGCCAGCTGGTGATGACCTATGTGGAGGAGGCGGAGACCTATGTGGCGTGGGCGGCGGAGCCGGGATATTCCCTGAAGCTCCTGTTTCATCAGCCGATGCTTCTGATCCGCATGTTTTATCAGACCATCCTCTGGCAGGCGGAGAGCTTTCATCTGACGATGATCGGCGCCTCTCTGGGCGATCTGGATCCGGTCCTCGACGTGCCCTATCTTCTGGTTGTGGCGTTTTCGCTCGGGCTTCTGTGCCTGACGTTTCGCAAGCCGGGGGAGACGCTTTTTATCCGGGGCGGAAAGCGGATCTGGATTTTCGTGGTCTGCGCGGTTTGCGCGGCCGCGATTCTGGGCTCGATGCTGATCGCCTGGACGCCGCTCAGCGCGAGAGTCATAAGCGGCGTTCAGGGACGTTATTTTCTGCCGTTTCTGCCGGTGCTTCTGATGGCGCTTAAAAATGACACGGTTGTTTTGACAAAGAATCCAAACTGTAGTATATTGTACGTGATGTGCTGCATGGACGGATATGTGCTGCTCCGATTGTACAGCATTGTCAGCATGCGGGTCTGAGCCGGAAAAGACGGGTGTCAGGTTTAGAGGGGCATACGGCGGAGGCTTGCGGCTGCCAAAAGAGGAAAGAATGCTGTCACAGGTTTATGTGCGGGTGGCGTGCGTCCTGTGGCTGGAAGGAGAAACAGATGGGACAGATTAAGGTAACGACGACGCCGATCGAAGGACTCTACGTCATTGAGCCGACGGTTCACGGCGACAGCCGTGGTTATTTCGAGGAGACGTACAACCAGAACGATATGCATGAGGCGGGCCTGGATATGGTGTTTGTGCAGGATAATGAGAGCATGAGCACGAAGGGCGTGCTACGCGGCCTGCATTTTCAGAAGCAGTTCCCGCAGGGGAAGCTCGTGCGCGTGATCCGCGGCGAGGTATTTGATGTGGCGGTGGATCTGCGGGAGGGCAGCGCGACCTACGGGCAGTGGTTTGGCGTCGAGCTGACGGAGGAGAACCATAAGCAGTTTTATATTTCAGAGGGCTTTGCGCACGGCTTTCTGGTATTGTCCGACGTGGCCAAGTTCTGCTATAAGGTGACAGACTTCTATCATCCCGGCGATGAGGGAGGCCTGGCGTGGAATGATCCGCAGATCGGCATTGCCTGGCCGGAGCTGGTCGGGGAATATCCGGGGGACGCGTCGGCTGCCGGGTATCGTCTCGCGGACGGCACACCGCTTAACTTAAGCGACAAGGATCAGAAATGGCTGGGACTTAAGGATACGTTTCATTTTGGCCGGATGGCGGCGGAGCCGGGTAAGGAAGCCCGCTAGTGGAAGAGAGAGGATTGTTTGGTGATGCGTGATATGATTTCTCTTTTCTGCGAGGTCATCCGAAAGCGGAAGCTGATCTGGGATCTGGCCAGGGCGGATTTCCGGAAGCGGTTTGTGGGCTCCTATTTCGGAGTCGTGTGGATGATCGTGCAGCCGATGGTGACGGTGCTCATCTATTTCTTCGTGTTTCAGCTGGGATTTAAGAGCACGCCGCCGGTGCCCGGATTTCCGTATGTGCTCTGGCTGGTGCCAGGAATCGTGCCCTGGTTCTATTTCAGCGAATCGCTGAACTGTGTGACAGGGTGTCTGCAGGAATATCATTATCTGGTCAAGAAGGTCGTATTTCAGGTGGAGATCCTGCCGGTGATCAAGCTGATTTCCTGTTTGTTTGTTCACGCCTTTTTCGTGCTGATTATGCTGGTCATGTTCCTGTGCTTCGGGAAGACGCCGATGGCGACCTGGATTCAGATTCTCTATTATAGCTTCGCGGCTTCCATGCTTTCGCTGGGGCTTGGCTATCTGACGTCGGCAATCCATGTCTTTTTCAAGGATATGGCGCAGATTGTCAGCATCCTGTTACAGTTCGGGATGTGGCTGACGCCGATCATGTACGATGAGAGCATGTTTACGGATCGCTATCCGATGGTCGTTTCGCTGTTAAAGATGAACCCGTTTTATTACATTTCGGTCGGTTATCGCGACAGCATGCTGACCGGGAACTGGTTCTGGGAGAGGCCGAGACTCGGGCTTTATTTCTGGGCGGTAACCATACTCGTCGGCCTGCTGGGGCTTAAGGTTTTCCGGCGGCTGCGGCCACATTTTTCGGATGTGCTGTAGGAGCGGGTTTCAAA
>JAJQCO010000200.1:0-1443 GCA_021202655.1 Clostridiales bacterium
ATCATATAGGGCGAAACAAAAAAAGATTATTTGATGCAAATGTATACTCTTGGAATGGAACAAAATGGGAAAACTCAAAAATAAATACTAAATTTATGAAGTCAATGAAACTTTTTTCAGATGGAAGTGGGAAAGAAGAATATGATGAGAACTTTTTGAGTTTTAAAAATGGAAATAACGAAGGTACAAGTAGAAATTATTTCCATTGTTTTTGCGATATTGTAAAAAATGCTAAGGATAAGCATACAGGAGGAATTCCTCAACTGGTTGGTTTATATAATGGGAACAAATTCAATGGTATGTATCATGGAACAATTGTAGATGGACAAGCATATTATCAAGGGTTAAAAATGGGAAATATGTATGGAATGTCTAACATAAGATGGTACAATGAAAATTTTGAAATATGTGATTGGAATACGAAACAGCGTCAAGCTTGTGCGATGGTTCAACCAGTATCAAAAAAGGCAACTCCCTGACTCTCCATTCTAAAGTAAAAAATACAGTAGGGGGAGAGCGAGGTGCTTTTCAAAAGGGGACAGATTCCCCTTTTGAAATCAGGGTATCTCAAAAATCAGGATAATATAGTTTTTTATGGCAACATTTTGGCAACAGAAAATCAGTAAGTCAAAATAATAGATATAATTGACTCCATGTCTCGGAGAAACCTTATTTTACGGGCTTTTTCGAGACTTTTTCTTTTGTTTGGCTACAAATTGGCTACATTTCCCATCTGGCTACCATCCGGTACAGTACCGTTGATCACGTTTTCAAGCTGCTTCGCGCTCTCCGCCTGTTTGTTTGTGGGTGGTAAGATGATTTTACAGCCACACGGTAAGGAGATTTTTACACTGTACGGTAAGCACTTTTTTACATGGCGCGGTAAGGAGTTTTTTACTTCGCATGGTAAGCACTTTTTTACATCGTTCGGTAAGCACTTTTTCCCTTCCCCTGTGGCGAGTATAATCACAGGAGGTGCCGGCGATCGCCCTGGATATCGTATAATGGAGACATTATACGATAAGGAGGCTGGTCATCATGCTGGCAAAAACAAAGATGCAGGAAATACAGGACCTCAAACTGCAGGGCTATACCAAAGCGGACATTATCCGCTATTACGAAGCCAGGGGAGAAAAGCCTCCCAGCAGGCCCACAATCAACAAGTATTATAACATGGATGTCATACCGGACAACCCCGGTGCCAGGCTCGCCAAAGAGAAATCTTTTGATACGGAGCCGTTCCGAAGCGCGATTATCATGATCCTGGAGACGAACAGCAGCAGGAACTTCTGCATGTCATCCGTCTAAGACGTCCTTGAGGAGAAATTCATCGAGAACGGGGATTATGACAGGCTTCCGGGAAACCAGCAGACCCTCCGCAACTACATCCATCACCTTAAGGAGTCCGGCCAGATCAACCTGGCGCCGGTACACCAGCGCATT
>JAJQCO010000200.1:1453-6376 GCA_021202655.1 Clostridiales bacterium
AGCATCCACTATATCTGTCTTCTTCTGCGTAACCGCCGTTTCCGGTCCGTCTATGCCCAGGACCATAAATTTAATTCCCAGGAAGCCTGCCGCGCGATTTACCGCTGTTTCTGCCGCCTTGGAGGAAGGCCGAAGCAGCTTGTCATCGATCAGGACGCCGTATTCGTGGCCAGCGAGACCTATGGGGAGGTGATCAAAACCCGCACGTTTGAGGATTTCTGCACAGAGCAGGAACTAACACTCTGGGTATGTAACAAGGCCGATCCGGAAAGTAAAGGACCGATTGAGAACTCTGTCGGGTTTGTAAAGAAAAATTTCTTCAGCGCCCGTAAGGTTACCTGTATTGATGATGTATGGCGTTCCCTGCCCGGCTGGCTAGAGCGGAAAAACCAGCGGATCCACCGTGCAACCCTGCGTGTACCGCAGGATATTTTCAGCCAGGTTGAAAAAGCGGCTCTGCAGCCCCTGCTGCCATCCGTATATGAAACATCGCCAAACACGTTCAAAAAATATGAAATTGCGACGCTGCCATACGTCCTGTATAAATCCTGCAGGTATTCCGTCCCCGCAGCTATGCATACCAGACTGTGCAATACAAAGTGGTTGGCGGAAAAATCCATATCTATGATGGAAACCTTCGCTTTATCTGTACCCATAACCTGAGCGAGCGGAAAGGAAGCACGAACCAGCTTGCGGAACACCGGAAACAGGATTCCGGTGACTGGATCGAGATCATGGAACGCCTCCGGGACAAGTGGAACTGCTATGATTTCCAGCATTTCATTAACGGTGTAAAGAAGGAAAACCCCCGCCATATTTCAAAGCAGCTGCGCGCGATGGAGCAGTTCCTCGACCGGGAAAAACCGGATAAGGCGCTGGTTGCGCAGGTGATGAAAGAATGCTGTGCAAAGTACCGTTATCAATTCTCACAGTTCAAAGTTGTTTTTGATCTTGCACGGGCGGGCCGGGAGCTTTCCACGGATGACAGCCGCGCACAGGTCCCCACAGGGGATGTCACCTATACGGATCTGTCCGTCTATGCAAAAGCATTCTCGGAACGCACAGCGGAGAAGGAGGCGGCCATATGAACCGTGAAATCCTGAGGAGCATGGATACCGGGCATATCCCGGTACAGCAGCTCACCGCCCTGCTTGACACCTTTGCTTTAAAACACGCTTCCCGGATGCTTCCCGACCTGCTGGAATCCGCGGATGTGCAGGGCACTTCATGCAGGGAGTTCCTGCTGGCAGTCCTTGAGACCGAGGTGAAGGGACGCAATGAGCGCCGCCGGAAGCGGAATTACTCCGCTGCGCATTTCCCGCCAAACATCCGCCCACTGGAAGAATTCGAACCGGAGGAACTGGAATCCGGCATCACATCAGCCCAGCTGTCCACCCTGAAAGAACTGTCCTGGCTGGATAACCGGGGCAACCTGGTATTCGCCGGGCCGCCCGGACTCGGCAAGACGATGGTTGCCTGCGGCCTGGGGCTGCAGGCGATCAACAGCGGCTATACGGTGTGCTTTGAAAAGATGACCAGCCTCGTAAAGATCCTGGACACGGCCGAGACAGAACGCGCCGCTGGTTTCCGTCTGCGGAACATCCGCAAGGCACAGCTCATCATTATTGATGAGATTGGGTATACCCCAATCAGCCGAGGCCAGGCGAACCGGTTCTTCACCTTTATCAGCGACACCTATGAGAGCAGTTCCATCATCTTCACTACCAACAAGGAGATCGTGGACTGGGCGGAGATGATGGGAGATCCTGTACTCACCACCGCCATGCTGGACCGGATCCTCCACCATGCCAGATGTTATTCTTTCCGAGGGGAATCCTACCGGCTCAAGCACCTTGACTTATATAAAACGGATTGATCCGGATGTAAAAAACTGCTTACCGAAGGATGTAAAATTCTCCTTACCGTACAATGTAAAAAACTGTTTACCATACGATGTAAAAAAGAGCTTGACACTTGCATTTGTTGGGATATAGGTGGCAGTAGGTGTTCAGTGTGGTCTGGATTTTCTCGTGTCCGAGCCTGTCAGCGATCAGCAGCGGCTGACAGCCCATTTCTACAAGCAGGCTTGCGTGGGAGTGGCGCAGGTCATGGACACGGATTCTTTTGACGCCAGACTTCTGGCAGCCGCGGATCATCTCGTGGTTGAGAAAACTCTTTGTGTGGGGAAACAGCCGGTCAGTCGGCTGAATCTCATAACACTTTGAGATGTACTCTCTCAGGCATTCCACAAGCGTCTGTGGGATGGTGACGAAACGGTTACTCTTCGGTGTCTTGGGAGGTCAGATGACATCCCTGCCATTGATCCGCTGAAATGTCTTGTTGATTGTGATCGCCGCGTTGTCCAGATCAACATCCGCCGGTGTCAGGGCACACAACTCCCCGACACGCATCCCCGTGTAATACAGTGTCATGAACGCTGTGTAGGAGACAGGTTTGTCGGCGACCGCCGCGATAAACTGCTCAAATTCCGCCTTTGTCCGGAACTGCATTTCTTCGGCGTTGCTCTTGCCCATACTCCCGGCTTTCGTGCAAGGGTTTTCCTTCAGATCGTAATACTTCACTGTATAATTCATCATCGCGGTAAGCTGATTATTGATCGCTTTCAGGTAGGTGGGTGCGTAGCCTTTACCGTTCTCATCACGGTACGCGGTGAGTTTGTTCTGCCATTTGCGGATGTCTGTGGCAGAGATCTCGATCATCGGCATTTTCCCGAAATAAGGGAGAATCTTCTTGTCTACCATGTAGCGCTCGCTGATGATGGATTCTTTTAGCCGGTGGCTCATGTCCTCAAAGTACAGATCGACAAAATCTGAAAACAGCATCTTCATATCGGCTTTTGCCTTGTTCAGAAAATCATGTTCCCATTCCAGGGCAGCCTTCTTGGTGCCAAATCCACGCTTCTTCTTGTGGATGACTTTCCCTGTCCAGTCCTTTACACGGACCTGTGACATCCATTTTCCATTGGTTTCTCTCGTTACTGACAAATTGCACCATTCCTTTCTTTCATTATGTATGCGAACTTGTCTTTTACAATCCGGAAAGGTATGCGTTCCGCTTCTGTAGGCGCTCGGTTTCATCCAGTTCGTCCGGTTCGGAGATTTCGACGCGCTGTGAAGCGTAATAGGCAAGCGTCTGGTCTTTCCATTTTTCATACGCCGCCTTCGTGCTGCCGTAATGCTCATACTCTTGCCGGTTGTTCTCCCATTCCTCCAGGAACAGGCACATATCGGCGTTCAGATCAGCTTCACGGTTTTTTCCATCAAATGTAATGGAACACTGCCACCCTTCATCGCGGGGTGGCTTTTTCACGTCCACAGAGAAGTGCAGTCCTGTAATCATCTCTAACTGGAACAGGCAGTCCATCACATCCGCGAGGAAGTCAAATTTGAAGTCGCCTGTCTGCTGTCCGAGCAGATAGGTGGATGTGGTATCTAGCACCTTCGCTAGTTCGTTGATGACGGCAATGGATACTTCGATCTCACCGCTTTCATATTTTTGGACAGTGCGCAGGGACTTCCCCAGAAGATTTGCAAGCTCTGTCTGGTTGTAGCCTCTTTTCTTGCGGAGCGTTTTGATGCGTTCTCCGATGCTTAAAGAATCTATCGGAACTTTTGGAACCGGAAGACATTTCCACGCTTCAGGAGTATATGGGATACTGCCTTCTTCCTACCAACAAGGCACAGCGAATGATGAGCATTATCGGCAAGGGCGGAGAGGGGAAATCAAGGATATGACTGGTCATGCGGAGCTTGCTTGGAGATAATATGAATGTCAGTAATATTCAGAAGGTGGAGACGAACCGATTTGCCAGAGCTGATCTGGAATACAAGCTGTTGATGGTGGATGACGATATGAAGATGGAGGCGCTCAGTCAGACCAATTATATCAAGTCTATCGTCACATTGGAGGATAAGATGGATATGGAGCGCAAGGGTCAGCAGAGTGTCCAGGGCGTCTTATATGTCCAGTTCCTGTGCTTTGGAAATGGAACGCTGCATTGTATGACCGTTCCTACGGCTTTTATCGGAGACAGCTGATATTGGTTTCGAAAGAACAACCGCCTGACAGGCAGGATGATAAGTTTCTGATTGAGAAGCTGCGGGAAGAGACGGAAGGAATCTTTCTCTGGTGTCTGGAAGGATTGAAGCGTCTCGTTACAAACAATTATGAATTTACCGTGAGTGACAAGACAAGGAACAATCTGCAAACAGCAATCGAGGAAGGAAATAATGTGATTGCCTTTATGGGCTCCGAAGGATATATCAGGCTTGAGAAGGGGACGATGGCAACATCAAAGGCACTTTATCAGGCTTATTGTAAATGGTGTGAGGATAACATGGAGAAACCCATGACGCCGAGGAGCTTTAGCAGCTATTTATCACAGAATGAAGATAAGTATGGAATTCGGCATTCTACCAATATCCCATCAGCTACAGGAAAGAAGGCTAGGGGATTCACGGGAATCCACGTACAGATACGGACAGAGCCATTCTGATACGGAAGAAGAGTGAAGTGCCATGAAAAGCGTATATGCGTATATCGCCAGTAAATTCAATGGATTTGCGAAAAGCAAAGGGTGTAGATATACGCTTGGAAAAAGTATTTGAAGTAATTTCACTGTATAGAAATGACAGATGGTCGAGATGTTTGCAGATTACGAGAAGAAAGGATGGGATTCGATGATCAGAAAACCGAGACGTGGGACACGGAATGTAAATGATTGTTTTTATGATTTTGAAGCTGAGCAGATCGACAGGCTCAATGAAATATTTGGAAATATAGAGTTGAGCAGGTCGGAGGAGCGGACGCTTGTCTGGATTGCCGGATGGGAAGAAAGCACGGTAAAGAATGTGATTTCCGCTATCCGTAAAGCCATGGCGGCGGAAGCGATTCGGCTGGAAC
>JAJQCO010000071.1 GCA_021202655.1 Clostridiales bacterium
ACGCAGAATCATACCTGTCAGGGATGAGCTGGAGCATGTGCGCAATTACCTGATGATCCAGCAGAAGCGGTTCAAACATAAATTTACCTATGAGATTGAGGCAGAGGCGGAGACGCTTGACCTGGCGAGCCTGAAGCTGACGCTTCAGCCGCTGGCGGAAAACGCGGTCTATCATGGGGTAGAATGTATGGACGGGGACGGCAGGATCACGGTGCGGGCGTTTCTCCAGGACGGGCAGCTTGTGATGTCGGTCGAGGACAACGGTCTTGGCATGACGGAGGAGCAGGTGGAGCGGCTTTTTGCGTCGGCATCCCACTCGTCGTCCAGACGCGGCTCGGGAATCGGCGTAACGAATGTCCAGGAGAGAATCCGGCTGTATTTTGGAGAGGGATACGGGCTTGCGATAGAATCGGAGCCGGATGAGGGAACCCGGGTTCTGATCCGCCTTCCCGCCGTGCCGTATGAAGAGGACATGGGAGGGAAAGAAGAAGCATGATCAGTAAAAAAGAAAAGATACTCTGGCTTTTGTATGCGGCAGTCCTGGTTCTTCTTTTCCTGCTTTCCTCGACCGATCTGATCATCAAGGAGCGGGAACGCCAGGTCTACCGGATTTCCGTGATTATAGAGGACGATACGGATCTTGGCTATGCGAATTTCCGCAAAGGGATGGAGCATGCGGCGGTGGATCTGAATGCGGACGTCAGCTTTCAGACCTTATATGAGGCCAATCATTACGAACAGCAGATGGAACGGATCCTGCGGGAGCAGCAGGACGGAGCCGATGCGGTGGTTGTGATCCCGGTCGATGAGGAAAGGCTGGCAGCCGGGGAAGGTCTTGACGCGGTGACGGCGCCGCTTGTCGTGGTCAATACAAGGTTTGCCGGAGATCAGGCCGCCTCTGTGATTTCTGTGGATTATGAGAAGATGGGGCAGATGCTGGGAGAAGAAATCGCCGCGGCGCATGAAAACGGGACTCCGGTTTTCACCTTTTCCGGCCAGGCGCAAAGCTCCGCGTCCCGGCATTTCCTGGACGGGGCGACAGAGACGCTGAAGCAGGCAGGGTTTTCGGTCTGCGCGGCAGGTGAGGAGGATCTGCCTGTGAAAGGTTCTGTGGTGATCGCCGCGGATCCGCAGCGGTTAGAGCAGGCGGCTCTGCTGCTTTCGGGAAGCGGAGACCGGGGCGCGACAGTAGGACTGTACGGGCGGGGAATCACACAGACGATCTTAAACAGCCTGGAGCAGGGGCAGATCACCGGCATCTGTGCGACGGATGATTTTGCGATGGGATATGTAAGCATTCTGCGGGCGGTGCAGGCAATACAGAAAGAGACGGCGCAGAAGGAGACGGTTCTCGAGTGCCATTATGTGACGGGAGAGGAGCTTTATGAGCCGGAATATGAACGAATGCTTTATCCGGTAGAGTAGAGAGGGGAGAGCGGATTGCGTGTGAAGGGATGGAGGATGACGGCCAGGGTGCTTTTGATCGTATGGATAGTCTATGCGTGCTTCGGCTGTGCGAAAAAAGAGCCGGAGCGCACGTCCGTCCGCATCGGCGTCTGCCTGTATCGCTCAGATGATATCTTTATCAATAACATCCGAAGCGAGATGGAAAAGCTGGTGAAGGAATACGAGCGGGAGACCGGCGTCCGGGTGACGCTTGATTTCCTGGACGCCAAAAAAAATCAGAGCACCCAGAACAGTCAGGTAGAGCGCCTGATTTCTCTGCAGTGTGATGTGCTGCTCGTCAACCTGGTCGACCGGACGGACGCCTCCGGGGTCATCGACCGCGTGTCCACGGCGCAGATCCCGACGGTGTTTTTTAACCGGCGGCCGGTGGAGGAGGATATGAACCGGTGGGACAGGCTTTATTATGTCGGCTCGGATACGAAGGAATCTGCCGTGCTTCAGGGGAGTATCCTGGTCGATCATTACCGGAGTACGCCGTCTGACGTCGATTTAAACGGCGACGGAGTGATCAGCTATGTGCTGTTAGAGGGGGAGTCCGGCCATCAGGATTCGCTGATCCGCACGGAGTGGTCGATCCGCACGCTCAAGGACGCGGGGGTGCCGATCGAGAGGCTGGCCGGCGGGATCGCCAACTGGCAGAGGAGCCAGGCCTCCGCCATGACGGAGCAGTGGTTAAACCAGTATCCGGGGCAGATCGAGGTCATCATCAGCAACAACGACGATATGGCGCTTGGCGCGACAGACGCGCTGGAGCGGGCGGGTATCTCTTCGGTCTTTGTGGTGGGGATCGACGGCACGAAGCCGGCCCTGGAGGCCGTGGAAAGCGGGAGGCTGGCCGCAACCGTGCAGATCGATTTACAGCAGTACGCGAGGGCGCTGTTCTCCATCGCCTTAAGTCAGGCGTTCGGGGAGGAGATTCCGGAGGAATTCCCCCTGGAGGATGGAAAATATTATATGTGTCCGCAGCAGATCGTCGAGCGGCCGGCTGGATAAACGGCTTACAGATCTGTTTGCAGCCTCTGGCTCAGGCGCGAATTCTGGTATTTGCCGGAGAGGGTGACGTCCTCTCCCAGCCAGGCCGGAGGCGTGAAGGCTTCCGCCTCTTCGAGCGTGGGAAATTCCACCTCTGCCAGGATAAGCCCCTGATAGGCGCCGTCAAAGACGTCGAGCTCGACGGTGAGCGCTGTCCCCTGAAGGGGAATCCGGTATCTGCGCTTGCTTAAAACGATTCCGTCGGCTTTGTCGCGCAGATGCGCGTAGGCTTCTGCGGTCAGCGGCAGGTTGTATTCCGTGCGCGAAAGGAGCCCGCCCGATTTGTAGGTGAGATAGAATTGGTCGCCGTCCTGTCTGATGCGGACGACCGGGTCGGTACAGAGATAAGCTTGCTCGATCTGTCTGCTCGGGAAGGCTTCGATGTCCTCCGGCAGGGCTTTCATCTTGTATTTTCTCTCGATTTCCATGTGATCCATCGCGTGAATCCGCCTTTCGTTTTTCTTTTATTCTGGCACAAAAAATCGCAAAAAATAATACTGGTAATTGCAGAAACACTATGCTATAATGGGAACTTGAAGTGTGGCGCCCCGCCGAGACAGCCATACACAGATTTAAGGAGGAACCCATAGCATGAGTTTACAGGTAGAAAATTTAGAAAAAAACATGGCGAAGCTGACCGTTGAGGTGACGGCTGAAGAGTTTGGCAAGGCTCTGACCGCCGCTTATAAGAAGAACAGAAGCAGATTCAACATACCGGGATTCCGCAAGGGGAAGGCTCCCCAGGTGATGGTTGAGAAGTATTACGGCGTTGGCGTTCTGTACGAGGACGCGATTCAGGAGGCGCTGGATCAGTCCTATCCGGATGCGGCGCAGGAGAGCGGGCTTGATATTGTGTCCAGGCCGGAGATTGCCATTGTCCAGGTAGAGAAGGGCAAGCCGTTTATCTATACGGCGGAGGTAGCTGTGAAGCCGGAGGTGACTCTTGGCGAATACAAGGGAATTGAGGTAGAGCGGGCGAAGCCGGAGGTGACCGATGAGGATATCGAGGCAGAGCTTAAGAAGGTTCAGGATCAGAATTCACGTCTGGTGACGGTGTCTGATCGTCCGGTCCAGAGCGGGGATGAGGTGACGATCGACTTTGAGGGTATGATCGACGGCGAGCCGTTTGAGGGCGGCAAGGCGGAGGATTATTCGTTGCTCATCGGTTCCCACTCCTTTATCGATACCTTTGAGGATCAGCTGATCGGCAAGAATGCCGGTGAGAGCGCGGAGGTAGAGGTTACCTTCCCGGAGGAGTACCATGCGGCAGAGTTAGCGGGAAAGCCGGCGACCTTCCATGTCCTGGTCAAGGAGATCCGGGCAAAGGAGCTTCCGGAGTTAAACGATGAGTTTGCGGGAGAGGTTTCCGAATTTGAGACGCTGGATGAATATAAGGCGGATCTGCGGGCAAAACTTGCAGAGAAGAAGCAGGCGCAGGCGACCGCGGAGAATGAGGATAATGTGCTCCGCAAGGTAGTGGAAAACGCCACGATGGATATTCCGGAGCCGATGATCGACCAGCGTATCAGAGAGATGGTAGATGAGTATGGTTCCCGTCTGCAGTCCCAGGGAATCACGCTGGATCAGTATCTGCAGTTTACCGGTTCGAGTCTCGATTCCTTAAAGGAGCAGATGCGTCCGAGCGCGGAGACGCGAATCCGCACCCGCCTGGTGCTGGAAGCGGTCGCGAAGGCAGAGGGCATCGAGGCGACAGAGGAAGCCGTTGAGAAGCAGATCAGTCAGATGGCTGAGAATTATAAGATGGAAGCTGACAAGCTCAAGGGGTTGATCGGCGAGTCCGGCATCAGCCAGATGAAGGAAGATATCGCGTGCCAGGAGGCCATTGATTTCCTTGTCGCAGAGGCGAAACTGATCTGACGGAAGAACATACAGGAGTATGAGAGAGACGACGCCGGCCTGCGTGCAGGCCGGGGAAACCCATTCAGAACACGATCCCGGCCGGAGGATGGGAATGTGCGGGAGCATGTTCCCTTCCTGTCGGGAATCGTTATGTCAGTGAGCATGCCCGGCGAGGGCGGAGGAATTTGAAATGCCATTAGTACCTTATGTAATTGAATCGACCAGTAGGGGAGAGCGCTCCTACGACATCTATTCCAGACTGTTAAAGGAACGGATCATCTTCCTTGGCGAGGAAGTGACGGATACCTCTGCCAGCCTGGTTGTGGCGCAGCTTCTGTTCCTGGAATCGGAGGATCCCTCCAAGGATATTAATCTGTATATCAACAGCCCGGGCGGTTCTGTGACGGCCGGGATGGCGATCTATGACACGATGAATTACATCAAATGTGATGTCTCTACCGTCTGTATCGGCATGGCAGCCAGCATGGGAGCCTTTCTCCTGGCAGGCGGCGCGAAGGGCAAGCGGTTTGCGCTGCCAAACGCGGAGGTCATGATCCATCAGCCGTCGGGCGGCGCCCGCGGACAGGCGACAGAGATTCAGATTGTGGCGGAGAATATCTTAAAGACCAAGAAGAGGCTCAACGAGATTCTGGCAGCCAACACAGGACAGACCTATGAGACGATCTGCCGCGATACGGAGCGCGACAATTATATGTCGGCCGAGGAGGCGCAGGCATACGGCCTCATTGACCGCGTGATTGTGAACCATTAAAACGAAAGGACGAGAGGTGCAGCATATGGCAAACAGACCGGAGGACAGAGTTCGCTGCTCTTTCTGCGGAAAGACACAGGATCAGGTGAGGAAGCTGATCGCCGGTTCCAATAATGTGTTTATCTGCGACGAGTGCATTGACCTGTGCGCGGAGATCCTGGAAGAAGAATTTGACGAGCACGATGAGGAAGCCGCGGACTTTAGCGGGATTAACCTGCTGAAACCGAAGGAGATGAAGGCCTTTCTGGATGAGTATGTGATCGGACAGGAGGCGGCCAAGAAGGTGCTTTCCGTCGCGGTTTACAACCATTACAAGCGGATTACCTCTGCCAGAGGCTGCGACGTCGAGGTGCAGAAGAGCAATATTCTGCTGCTTGGCCCGACCGGCTCCGGCAAGACCTATCTTGCCCAGACGCTGGCCAGGATACTCGGCGTGCCGTTTGCCATCGCCGACGCTACGGCGTTGACGGAGGCCGGATATGTGGGCGAGGATGTGGAGAACATCCTGCTGAAGCTGATTCAGGCAGCCGAATATGATATCAGCAAGGCAGAATATGGCATTATCTATATTGATGAGATCGATAAGATCACGAAAAAATCAGAGAACGTATCCATCACCAGGGATGTGTCCGGAGAGGGCGTCCAGCAGGCGCTTTTAAAGATTCTCGAGGGCACGGTGGCCAGCGTTCCCCCACAGGGAGGGCGCAAGCACCCGCACCAGGAGCTTCTGCAGATCGACACGACGAACATCCTCTTTATCTGCGGCGGAGCGTTTGACGGTCTGGAGAAGATTGTGGAGAACCGGCTGGGAGCGGGTTCCATCGGCTTTAACGCCGAGGTGGTGGAGAAGAACCGCGAGGATATCGACGAGCTCCTCAGTAAGGTCGAGCCGCAGGATCTGGTGAAGTTCGGCCTGATTCCTGAATTCATCGGTCGTGTGCCGGTCACGGTTTCTCTGAAGCTTCTGGATGAGGAAGCGTTAGTCAGGATTTTGTCCGAGCCGAAAAACGCGCTGGTGAAGCAGTATCAGAAGCTCTTTGAGATCGACGATGTGAAGCTGGAATTCACCCCGGATGCGCTGACGGAGGTCGCGAAGCTGGCGGTAAAGCGCAAAACCGGAGCCAGAGGACTTCGTTCCATCCTGGAGGATGTGATGATGGATCTGATGTACGAGCTGCCGTCTGACAATAACGTCGGCATCTGTACGATCACGAAAGAAGCCGTGGATAAGAGCGGGAAACCGGAGCTGGTTTACCGTGATACGGCAGTACCCAGGAAGGGACAGCCTCAGAGACTGAAGAAGGAACGGTCGGGCGAGATTGCCTGACAGCCGGGCGGACGCAGACGAAAGCAGCGGTTCGCGACGGCGTTTTAAGTGACAGAATGAGAAAAATGGGAGCACAGATCAGGCGGCTCCCTTCATTTTTGTACGGAGGAAACAAGATGGAAGATACCATTCGGATTATGCCGGCGATCGCCCTGCGGGGGCTTGCGGTCCTGCCGGGCATGACCGTCAGTTTTGATATAAGCCGTCCCAGATCCATCGCGGCGGTAGAGCGGGCGATGGTGGGCGACCAGAATGTCTTTCTGGTGGCGCAGAGAGATCCGGATATTCAGGAACCGGACCTGGAGCATCTCTATCATGTGGGGACAGTTTCTCATATCAGGCAGCTGGTGAAGATGCCGGGTGGCATGGTGCGCGTGATGGTCGAGGGACTGGATCGGGCCGAGCTGATCTCCCTGGACAGTCTGGATCCGATGCTGATGGCCGAGATCGTCCTGACCGTCGCGGAGAGGCAGACGGAAGACGCGGTGACGGAGGCCATGTCCCGGGTCCTCAAGGAAAAGATCGAGGAATATGGCCGCCAGCATCCGAAATTTGCCAAGGAGGTGCTGCCCAATCTCCGGGCGATCTCTTCCCTGGAGACGCTGATGCATCAGATTGCCAGCGAGCTGCCGTGGGACTATACGATTCGCCAGCAGTATCTGGAGTCCGTCCACGTGGAGGAGAAATATCAGGTGCTTGTCATGGGCCTGGTAAATGAGATCGAGGTCTCCCGGATTCAGAGGGAGTTTCAGGAGCGCGTCAAGGCAAATATTGACAGAAATCAAAAGGAATATATCCTGCGGGAGCAGATGAAGGTGATCCGTGAGGAGCTGGGCGAGGATCCGGTCTCCGACGCGGATGAGTATGGAAAACAGCTCAAGAATCTGAGGGCGGACAGGGAAGTGAAGGAAAAGCTCCAGAAGGAGATTGACCGCTTCAGGGGGATGCCGGGCGGAAGCCAGGAGGCCAATGTGATCCGCACCTACATAGAAACTCTCCTGGATCTTCCGTGGAACAAGATGTCGAAGGATCACAACGATATCAAACATGCCGAGCAGATCCTGGAGGAGGATCACTACGGTCTGGAAAAGGTGAAGGAGAGGGTGCTGGAATACCTGGCAGTCCGCATGCTGACGAAGAAGGGAACCGGGCCAATCCTCTGTCTGGTCGGCCCGCCCGGCACGGGAAAGACCTCGGTCGCCCGCTCGGTGGCGCGGGCGCTGGGAAAGAAATATGTCCGCATCAGCCTGGGAGGCGTGCGCGACGAGGCAGAGATCCGTGGGCATCGCAGGACGTATGTCGGCGCCATGCCGGGACGTCTGGTGGAGGGACTGCGCCATGCGGGAGTCTCCAATCCGCTGATGCTGCTGGATGAGATTGATAAGGTCAGCAGCGATTACAAGGGCGATACCTCGTCGGCGCTCCTGGAGGTGCTGGACGGCGAACAGAACTGCCGTTTCCGCGATCACTATGTGGAGCTTCCGATTGATCTCTCTCATGTCCTTTTTATCGCGACGGCAAACACGACGCAGTCGATCCCCAGGCCGCTTCTCGACCGCATGGAGATCATCGAGGTCAACAGCTATACGGAGAATGAGAAGTTCCACATCGCGGAGGACTATCTGCTGGGCAAGCAGTTGGAGCGAAACGGCCTGAACCGGGAGCAGCTTTCCATCTCGGAGAGCGCCATCCGCCGGATTATCCATAATTATACGAGAGAGGCGGGCGTGCGCAACCTCGAGCGCCGGATCGGCGACATTTGCCGCAAGGCGGCGAGAGAGTACCTGGAGGACGGGAAAAAACGTATCCGTGTGACAGAGTCGAACCTGGAAAAATATCTGGGCAAGCAGAGAGTCCATTTTGAGGACGCCAACGAGACGGATGAGATCGGCATTGTCCGGGGACTGGCCTGGACGAGCGTCGGCGGCGACACGCTGCAGATCGAGGTAAACGTGATGCCTGGCAAGGGGACGCTCAAGATGACCGGCCAGATGGGAGACGTCATGAAGGAGTCCGCGCAGATCGCCCTGACCTATGTCCGCTCGGTATGTCCGAACTATGAGGTGGAGGATGATTACTTTGAGAAGCACGACATCCATCTGCATATTCCGGAGGGAGCCGTGCCCAAGGACGGCCCGTCTGCCGGTATCACGATGGCGACGGCCATGTTGTCGGCGGTGACCGGCCAGAAGGTTCTGGCCAGGGTGGCGATGACCGGAGAGATTACGCTCCGCGGACGTGTGCTGCCGGTCGGCGGCCTCAAGGAGAAGATTCTGGCGGCGAAGATGGCTCATATCCGGACCGTGCTGGCGCCGGATCAGAACAGGCCGGACATTCAGGAGCTCTCGAAGGAGATCACGAGAGGGCTTGAGATCATTTACGTGAAGTCCATGGAAGAGGTGCTGGACGCCGCGCTTGTGAAATCTGCGGGCGCAGAACAGGAGTAGGATGATGATAATCAGGACAGCAGAACTGGAAACCGTCTGCGGAGTGACCAGCAGATTCCCGGCGCATGCGCTTCCGGAATTTGCTTTTACGGGCCGGTCCAACGTGGGGAAATCCTCGCTGATCAACGCGCTGATGAACCGGAAATCTCTGGCGAGAACCTCCTCTCAGCCGGGCAAGACGCAGACGGTGAATTTTTATAAGGTCAATGACGCGTTCTATTATGTGGACCTTCCGGGATACGGCTACGCGAAGGTCTCCAAGGAGGCCAAGGAGAAGTGGGGAAAGATGATTGAGCGTTATCTGAGGCATTCCCCCGTGCTCCGGTGCGTCTTCCTGCTCGTCGATATCCGGCACGAGCCGACGGATAACGATAAGCGCATGTATGACTGGATCGTGGCGAACGGATATCATCCGGTGATCATCGCGACGAAGTTAGATAAGATCAAACGAAGCCAGATTTCAAAGCAGGTCGCCGTCGTCCGGGAGGGGCTGGGCCTTACAAAGGACGGAGTCCTGATCCCGTTTTCCGCGGAGACGAAGCAGGGGCGGGAGGAGATCTGGACTCTGATCGAACAGCTGATGCCCGCCTCCCCGTAACAGGTTACACGCCGACCAATTGTGTGATATGGTACACTTCCTCACAGAATTCATAAATAATGAACACAAAATGAACACAATCAGATGGTACAGTGGTTACAGTCGCCAGGGTATGTGCGAGAGGCGCATCCCCTGGCTTTTCCTTATATGACAGAAACATCTGGAGCAGATGTATGGTAGGCGACAGGAGGGAAAACTATGAGAACACGACAAATTGCGGCGGTACTGACTATGGCGGTGTCGGCCACGGCTGTGCTTCCGATGATGACGCAGGCAGCGGACAACAATGACAGCTATCGGAGAAGAGTCGTCGGCATCGCGGGGATCATTAAAAACGTCAGCACGAACCTGACGGAATCCGTGACGAGAGGCTATTTTGCCGAGATGCTGGTGAACGCTTCCACCTATTCGGACTATCTGCCGGTGACCAGCAATGTGTCCGTGTATTCTGACGTGCCTGCGACGCACGAGTATGCGTCCAGCATCCGCATCGCGGCGGAGCAGGGCTGGATGGTCGGATATCTGGGCGGCCTGTTCAAGCCTGATCAGCCGATTACTCTGCAGGAGGCGGCGCGCGGGATTCTGGGACTGCTCGGCTATACGAATGATGATTTTACCGGAAATACCTCTTATTCGAGAATGGCCCTGTTTTATTCCCTGGAGCTCAATGATAACATGAACCGGGAGCCGGAGGAAATTTTGACGAAGAACGATTGTGTGGATCTGTTTTACAACCTGTTAAAGACGGACAACAAAAATGGCGTGGCCTATGCGACCGTGATCGGCGCCACGCTGAATTCGGACGGCGAGGTAAATCCGTTTGAGCTGGCGGATACCGATCTGGTCGGGCCGAAGCTCATCCCCAAGGGACATCTTTTAGGAAACTATATTCCGTTCAACGTGCAGGAGGCGAGCATTTTCATCGACGGCGAGGCTTCCTCCTACGATATTTTAAAGCAGCACGTGTCAAATGATTATGTCGTTGTCTATTACAACCAGACGGCAAAGACGATCTGGGCTTACATTGCAGATTCGGTGACGGAGATTCAGGAAGGACGCTGTGCGATCCGGGGCACGGTGGAAAACATCTATTACAGCTCGACGGACGTCATGACGCCGACCTCCATCTATCTGTCCGGCGACGATGTGGAGTACACGCTGGGCAATACGGAAATGCAGTTCGCGTTTTCCGTATACGGCTCCCTCCGTGTGGGAGACATTGTCACGCTGATCTGTGAGAAGACGGTCAATTCCAACGGCGATGAGACCTACAGCATTATCGATTATGTAGAAGATTAACGGGAGAGCGGAATGATGTTGTTCGGGAAGAAGAAGGTAAAGACAGAGAAGGCCGGGATCACAGAGGCAGGCGTGCCGGCAAAGCAGGAAGGCGAAACCGCGGTCGACAAGGAAGCGTCGCCGAAGGGACTTGCGAAATTTTTCAAAAAGAAGCCCGGGCGCAGAAAGAAGGGCGGCAGAAAAAGGCTGATCTTCATCGGCGTGCTGGTGATCGCAGCCGGTGTGGGAGGCTTCCTGTTCTGGAGAAAGAAGAGCCAGCAGGCGGCGATGGCGACCGCCATGGCCAGCGCGAGCACCACGGCGCAGGTGACGAGAGGAAACCTCGTCTCCCAGCTGTCTTCCTCCGGCACCATTGAGGCCAAGGATACCTATACGATCACCTCCCTGGTCGAGGGAGAGGTCATTCAGGCGGATTTTGAGGAAGGAGACCAGGTGGAGGAGGGGCAGATTCTGTATCTGATTGATTCCTCCTCTATGGATTCGCAGATGCGCCAGGCGCAGAATTCCCTGGAGC
The DNA here is from genome assembly GCA_021202655.1 of Clostridiales bacterium. GTDB lineage: Bacteria > Bacillota > Clostridia > Lachnospirales > Lachnospiraceae > Brotaphodocola. The sequence continues at coordinate 11,317 of JAJQCO010000071.1, forward strand.
GCGCGCAGAAAAATTATGACGACGCGGTCGAGGATTACAATGATGCGGTGGTGGATTACAGCGGCAATACATATAAGTCGACCCGTACCGGATATATCAAGGAACTGAATATCGACGTGGGCGACAAGGTCTCATCCAATACGCAGCTGGCTTCGATTTATGACGATACGACGATGAAAATCCGTGTTCCCTTCCTTTCCGCAGAGGCAGCGTTCATTGGCGTCGGCAATCAGGCAGTCATCACGCTGGAGGATACGGCGGAACAGCTACTCGGTGTGGTGACCGCAGTGGCGAACCTGGATGAGGTCCTAAGCGGCGGGCGCATGGTCCGCTACGTCACGGTGCAGGTGGCAAACCCGGGCGGCCTGAGTGAGGATTATACGGCGACGGTGAGCGTCGGTGATTTTCTGTGCGCGGTCGAGGGAAGCTTTGAGCCGGTCACGGATACGACCATGGTCGCGTCGATGACCGGAGTGAGCGGCAGCGTCGAGGTGGAGGCGCTTCTGGTTTCCGAGGGCGATTATGTCGCGGTCGGCACCCCGATATTCCAGATCAGCAGCGAAGACGTCCAGGATATCCTGGATGATTTCCAGGATGCGATCGACAACGCAGAATCCTCGGTGGAATCCGCTCAGTCAAACCTGGATTCCAACCAGGAAACCTATGACAATTATACGATCACGGCTCCGATCTCCGGAGAGGTTATTTCCAAGGACGTCAAGGTCGGAGATAAGATCAGCCGAAGCGGAAGCAGCGATACTACGCTGGCTGTGATTTACGACCTCTCGGAGCTGACGTTTGAGATGTCGGTCGACGAGCTGGATATCGGAAGCGTGGAGGTCGGCCAGTCTGTGACGGTCAACGCCGACGCCTATGAGGATATGACCTTTACCGGATCGGTGACGAAGATCAGCCTGGTGGGCAGCCAGTCAAACGGTGTGACAAACTATCCGGTCACTGTGACGCTTGACGAGGAGGCGTTAGATTATCTGCTTCCGGGAATGAACGTCGACGGCCTGATCACGATAGGAGAATCGAACGATACCCTGCTGATCCCGAGCGGCGCCCTGATGCGCGGCAACCGGGTCTACTTAAAGGATGATTCTGTGACCGAATCGTCCGGAGGCGTGCCGGCGGGATACACGGCAGTCGAGGTGGAGATCGGTATGAGCAGCGACGATTATATTGAGATCCTAAGCGGCCTGGAGGAGGGCGACACCGTCTACGTCGACGAGTCCTCCACCAGCACCACCGACATGTTCCAGATGGGCGGCATGGGAGGCGGCCCAGGCGGAGATATGGGCGGCGGCAATATGGGAGGCGGCAACAGCGGTAATCGTGGAAACAACGGTGGAGGCGGCAATATGGGCGGAGGCGGCGGCATGCGCTAAGCCGGAAGCACGAGGCCAGACCGCCTGCGTGCGGTCCGCGCGATGCGGCAGGAGACGGGGAAGTCTGTCTCCTGCTTAACCATAAGACAGGAGGGCAACGATTATGGCAGAGATTGAGATGGGCGCGCCCCTCATTGAGCTGACGGATATCTACAAGATCTATACGATGGGGTCGGAGGAGGTTCGCGCCAACGACGGCATTACCCTGACGATCAACCGCGGCGAGTTTGTGGCGATCGTCGGCAAGTCCGGAAGCGGAAAATCGACCCTGATGAATATTATCGGCGCCCTGGACGTGCCGACCTCCGGGAGCTATCTTCTGGGCGGCGAGGATGTCGATCAGATGACAGACGACGAGCTGGCGGACATCCGCAACCGCATGATCGGTTTCATCTTCCAGCAGTACAATCTGCTGCCCAAGTCTACGATTCTGGAAAATGTGGAGCTTCCCCTTCTCTACGCAAAGGTTCCCAAGGAGGAACGCAAGGAGCGGGCCATGAAGGCGCTGGAGCGGGTCGGCCTGGAGGATCGCTGGAAGAAGATGCCAAACCAGCTTTCCGGCGGACAGCAGCAGCGTGTCTCCATTGCGCGGGCTCTGGCGGGCAACCCCTCCCTGATCCTGGCCGATGAGCCGACCGGCGCCCTGGATTCGAGAACCAGCCGGGAGGTGCTGAATTTCTTAAAGCAGCTCAATGAAGAGGGAAATACCATCGTCATGATCACGCACGACAATTCCATCGCGGTCGAGGCAAAGCGGGTCGTCCGGATCCATGACGGCAAAATTAATTTTAACGGAGATGTGAAGGACTATGCTGCAATCATTTAGGCTGGCGATCAAGAGCATATGGGGCAATAAGATGCGTTCCTTTCTGACCATGCTTGGAATCATCATCGGCGTGGCGTCTGTGATCATCCTGGTCAGTATTGTCAACGCATACATGTCTTACATGACAGAGAGCTTTTCCAGTATGGGGACAAACCGGATCACGGTCAATATCATCAATCTGACGTCGCGCAATGTCAGCGTGGATGAGATGTATGAATTCTATGATGAGAACACCGACGTTTTCGATAACATGTCTCCGACGGTGAGCGTGAGCGGCACCGTTAAGAACGGAAACGACAATCTGACCTCGACTTCGGTGACCGGAGTCAGCGAGGATTATCGATCCATCGTCGATTATGAGATGGAGTACGGGCGCAGCATCCAGTATATCGATATTGCCGCGCGCCATAAGGTAGCCGTGATTGGAACTTACGTGGCGAATGAGCTTTACGGAAGCGCCCAGGCTGCCTACGGGGAGACGATCAAGATCAACGGATACGCGTTCACGATCGTCGGCGTGGTAGAGCAGCAGGCGGACGACGCGGATCTGGATGAGGGCGGGACGGATGACTTTGTCTGGATTCCCTACAGTTCTGCGACGAAGCTGGCGCGGAGCGCCTACGTCAATAACTATACCTTTACCATCACGGATCTGACGGAGGCCACGACGGATAAGTCGCTGATCGAGGATTTCCTGTATGAAAAGATGAAGAATGAGGATCTTTACACGGTCACATCCATGAGCGAGATGCTGGATGAGCTGAACTCCATGATCGCCATGGTCTCGATGGGACTGGGCGGAATCGCGGGAATCTCTCTTCTGGTGGCCGGCGTCGGCGTCATGAACATCATGCTGGTCTCGGTCACAGAGCGCACCAGGGAAATCGGCATCCGCAAGGCGCTTGGCGCGCGACGGATTGTGATCATGCAGCAGTTTGTGATTGAGGCGGCGGTGACCAGCACGCTTGGAGGCATCATCGGGATCATCCTCGGGAGCATCGCGACCTCGGCGGTGGGAAGCCTGGCCGGCCTCTCCGCGACGCCGACGCCGGCGGCGGTGATCGTTTCCTTCAGCGTTTCTGTCGGCATCGGCCTTCTGTTCGGTTACATGCCGGCATGCCGCTCCGCAAAGCTGAATCCGATCGACGCGCTGAGAAGCGAGTAGAAATTTTTCGACGTGCGGAATGGAAATTTGCATCTTTCGTGCAGAAAAAGTGAAAAGCGAACCGGAATGAGATGTGAATTTACACAAAAAGAAAAAGAAAAATAGAAATAAATTGTCCGAAAGTGACACATCACAACAATTTGCATGTGATACTTACAATTTTTAAGCTGTACAAATGGGCGGTTTTGAGTTATAGTATAGTAAGAGTTGCGATGAGGCAGACCTGCAAACAGCGCGGGTCTGCCCATTTTTATGTGTAAGGAAGAAAGGGGAGCTTAGATTTGTTTAAGGGAAAATATCTGGCGCAGTTTTATGGGAAGTCACAGAATTACACGGATATACCGAACGGACTCTTCAAAACCTATAATGTCAAGAAGGGCCTTCGCAATGAGGACGGCACCGGTGTCCGTGTGGGGCTGACCCGGGTATCGGACGTCGTTGGATATGATAAGGATGAAGAGACCGGAGAGGTTCGCGCGATTCCCGGAAAGCTTTATTACCGCGGATACGATGTGGAGGAGCTGGTTAAGGGTAAGTATAACAGCCATTTTGGCTATGAAGAGGTATGCTTTCTGCTCCTGTTCGGATATCTGCCGAAGCGCTCCGATCTGGATATTTTCTGCGATCTGATGCGTGATTTTTATCAGGTTCCCGATGAGTTTGTGGAGATGAACCTTCTGCGGATGCCGGGTAAAAATCTGATGAACAAGCTGCAGGATTCCGTGCTGACGCTTTACAATTATGACGATGATCCGGATAATATTGACGTCTTTGAGACGCTGTTAAAGGGAATCAACCTGATGGCAAAGCTCCCGTCCATTGCCTGTTACGCCTATCAGAGCAAGGTGCATTATTACAACCGGGAAAGCCTGGTGATCCATTACGCAAATCCGGAATATTCGATTGCGGAAAATTTCCTGAGCCTGCTGCGCAAGGATCAGCATTTTTCGGATAAGGAGGCAAGGCTTTTAGATACGCTGCTGATGCTGCACGCGGACCATGGCGGCGGTAACAACTCCACCTTTACGAACGTGGTGATTGCCTCTACCGATACGGATATCTATTCCACTGTATGCGGGAGCATCGGTTCCATGAAGGGGCCCAGACACGGCGGCGCAAATATCAAGGTCGCCGAGATGATGGATGTGGTCCTGAAGGAGGCGGGCGGATATGACGCCAGCGATGAGAAGCTCCGCGAAATCGCGGGCAACCTGATGGACGGAAGGCTTTATGACAGGAAGGGGCTGATTTACGGCTTCGGGCACGCGGTCTATACGATTTCCGATCCTAGGGCAGAGATGCTGCGCTCATACTGCAAGGCAGTCGCGCAGGAGAAGGATCTCATGGCTCCGCTTGACTTCCGGATGCGCTTTGAGAACGCGGCCCGGGAGGTCATGAAGGAGAGAAAGGGAGTCGCCCTTCCGACGAATGTGGATTATTACAGCGGTTTTGTCTATGAGATGCTGGGAATTCCGAGGGATCTGTATACGCCGCTGTTTGTGTGCAGCCGGGTCGTGGGATGGGTCGCGCATAACATTGAGAACAAGCTGTATGACGGCAGGATCATGCGCCCTGCGACCAAATATGTCGGAGAGAAAATGGACTATATCAATATGGAGGACAGATAATATGAGTACGACAATTACCGTATTCCGGGGGGACGGCATCGGACCGGAGATTCTGGATGTGACACTGGAGATTCTGGAGGCGGCGGGCGCCGATCTCGCCTGTGAGATCTTTGATGTGGGCGCCGCGGAGTATGAGGCGCATGGAGCGCTGGTTCCGGACGCGGCCTACGCTTCCTTCGAGAAGACGCATGTGCTGTTAAAGACGCCGATCACGACGCCAGTGGGAAAGGGCTTCCGTTCCCTGAACGTCATGCTGCGGAAGAAATACGACCTGTATGCCAACATCCGCCCGGCAAAATCCAATCCCGCGGTGAAAACGCGCTATCAGGATATCGATATCGTCACCTTCCGCGAGAATACGGAGGATCTGTACGCGGGCGTGGAGGAGATGATCAGCGAGGATGAGGCGCACTCCATCAAGATCATCACGCGGAAGTGCAGCGAACGCATCATCCGCGCCGCATTTGCATATGCCGTAGCCCAGGGGCGTAAGAAGGTGACCTGCGTTCATAAGGCAAACATCATGAAGCTGTCCGACGGCATGTTCCGCGATATCTTTTATGAGCTGGCGAAGGAATATCCGCAGGTTGAGGCGACGGATATGATCGTGGACAATACGGCCATGCAGCTGGTGATGAATCCGAATCAGTTTGATGTCATCGTGACGGAGAACCTGTACGGCGATATTCTCTCGGATCTGACCAGCGGCCTGATCGGCGGCCTCGGCCTTTTGCCCTCCAGCAATCTGGGCGACGATTATGCCATGTTTGAGGCGGTTCACGGCAGTGCGCCGGATATCGCCGGAAAGGGCATTGCGAATCCGACCGCCTTTCTCTGGTCGGCCTGCATGATGTTAGAGCATATCGGGAAGCAGGACGCCGCGTCCCGGATTCGCCGCGCGGTTGACGCGGTGCTTGCTGACGGAAGCGTCAAGACGCCGGATCTCGGCGGCCAGGCATCCACCAGAGAATACGTGGACGCAATCCTTGCAAAATTATAGAACAAAGCATACTTTAGAACTTTAAATCCTCAAAAATTTAAAGTTCTAAAATTGACTATAAAGGAAAATTGTTGTATGATAATAGCATTCGGACATAGGGCCGGACAATCTGAATACAGGGAGATGCTATTATGAAAAAATCAACAAAAGTGATGGTAACGGTGCTGTCGGGAACGCTGGCACTTTCATTGGCCGCGTGCGGCAGCTCTTCGTCCACAGAGACGACCGCGGCTGAGACGGCGGCAGAGACCACGGCGGCCGCAGAGGAAGCGGCTGAGGCCGGAGAAGAGGAAGCGGCCGCGACGGAAGCGGCAGGCGCGGCGGACGGACAGACCTGGACCGTCGGAATCTGCCAGCTGATGCAGCATGTGGCGCTGGACGCCGCGACGGAAGGATTTAAGGATGCGGTCACGGAGGAGCTTGGGGATGCGGTGACCTTTGATGAGCAGAACGCCCAGGGCGATACCAATACCTGCGCGACGATCATCAACAGCTTTGTATCCGCGGACGTCGATCTGATCATGGCGAATGCGACGCCGGCTCTGCAGGCAGCGCAGGCCGGTACCAACACGATTCCGGTTCTTGGCACGTCCGTGACGGAGTATGGCGTGGCGCTCGGCATCGACAATTTTGACGGTCTTGTCGGCACGAACATTTCCGGAACGTCGGATTTGGCTCCGCTTGACGAGCAGGCGGCGATGTTACAGGAGCTGTTCCCGGATAAGGAAAAGGTCGGTCTTCTGTATTGCTCCGCGGAGGCGAATTCCCAGTATCAGGTCGACGTGGTGAAGGCGGCGCTTGAGGAGCTTGGATATACCTGCGAATATTACGCGTTTTCCGATTCCAATGACCTTGCGACGGTGACGACCAAGGCCGCGGACGCCAGCGACGTGATTTATGTTCCGACAGACAACACGGTCGCGGCAAACACGGAGATCATCAACAATATCTGCCTGCCGGCAGAGGTTCCGGTCGTTGCCGGAGAAGAGGGCATCTGCTCCGGATGCGGCGTGGCAACCCTTTCCATCAGCTATTATGACCTGGGCGTCGCTACCGGCAAGATGGCGGTGCGGATTCTGACCGGAGAGTCGGATGTAACTGAGATGCCGATCGAGTATGCTCCTCAGTTTACCAAGGAGTACAATCCGACGAACTGTGAGGCGCTTGGTGTCACGATCCCGGACGATTACGTTGCGATTGAGGATTAAATATGACGAGTTTATTGAATGCCCTGCCTGGGGCAGTGGCACAGGGCCTGATCTGGGGGATCATGGCAATTGGTGTCTATCTTACCTACCGGGTTCTTGACATTGCCGATCTGACCGTGGATGGCTCCATGGGAACTGGCGGTGCTGTCTGTATCATGCTGATGCTGTCCGGAAGGAACGTCTGGACGGCGATGGCGGGCGCGCTTCTGGCGGGAATGCTGGCCGGATTTGTGACCGGCTTCTTCAATACGTTTATGGGAATACCGGCGATTCTTGCCGGTATTCTGACACAGATCGGCCTGTATTCCGTGAACCTGAAAACGATGGGAAAGGCGAATCAGGCGATCAACGTGGACAAGTATGATCTGCTGGTCTCTCTGCGCTTTATCAAGGGAGTTCCTTTTTATAAGAACAGCATTTTTGTGGTGGCGGTGGCGATCCTCCTGCTGATCATCGTCCTTTACTGGTTTTTCGGGACGGAGCTTGGCTGCTCTCTGCGCGCGACTGGATGTAATGATCAGATGGCGCGCGCTCAGGGAATCAACACGGATTTCAACCGTGTCCTGGGTCTGATGCTCTCGAATGGCCTGGTTGCCCTGGCGGGCGCGATGCTCTCTCAGTATCAGGGCTTTGCGGACGTCAATATGGGCAGAGGCGCGATCGTGATCGGCCTGGCGGCAGTGATCATCGGAGAGGCCGTATTTGGCAGGATCTTCCGCAATTTTGCGCTCACCCTTTTCGCTGTGGCGCTGGGCTCCATCATCTATTATCTGGTGCTGCAGCTGATCATCTGGATGGGAATCGATACCGATCTGCTGAAGCTTCTTCAGGCGCTGGTGGTGGCGGTATTCCTGGCGGTTCCGACCTGGAAGAGCAGGTATCTGTCCAGAGGAAAGAAGGGGGCCTGATCGCATGCTGGAGATTAAGAACATATATAAGACGTTCAATATCGGTACGGTGAATGAGAAGCGTGCGCTTCAGAATCTGAGCCTGACGCTTTATGACGGGGATTTTGTGACGGTGATTGGCGGCAACGGAGCGGGCAAGTCCACTCTGCTGAACGCGATTGCCGGCGTGTGGCCGATCGATGAGGGCCATATTGTCATCGACGGACAGGACATCACCGCATTTCCGGAATATAAACGCGCGGCCTTCCTGGGGCGTGTGTTCCAGGATCCCATGAACGGGACGGCGGCGACCATGGGAATCGAGGAAAACCTCGCCCTGGCGTTGCGCAGAGGAAAATCCAGGACATTGAGCAGAGGAATCAAAAAAAGCGAGAGGAAGCTGTACCGCGATATCTTAAAAAGGCTGGGACTTGGTCTGGAGGATCGGATGACGACCAAGGTGGGGCTTTTGTACGGCGGACAGCGCCAGGCGCTGACCCTGCTTATGTCGACGCTTCAGAAGCCGAAGCTTCTTCTGCTGGATGAACACACGGCGGCGCTGGATCCCAAGACGGCGAGGAAGGTGCTGGATCTGACGCAGGAGATGGTGGAAGAGCAGAGCCTGACCACGCTGATGATCACGCACAATATGAAGGACGCCATTCAGATGGGAAACCGCCTGATCATGATGCATGAGGGAAACATCATTTATGATGTGTCTGGAGAAGCGAAGAAAAAGCTGACGGTTGATGACCTGCTTCACAAGTTTGAGGAGGTCAGCGGCGAGGAATTTGCCAATGACCGGATGATTCTTTCCAAATAGATTTTACAGATAAAAAACGTGCGAAAGCGCTTCTTGTGGAAGAACCTTCGCACGTTTTTCTATGCCACAGGATACAAACGGGAGCTGCCGGTGGCAGCTCCCGTCATGGTCATCATTCGACAAAGAGGGCGGGAATCTCCTTGGCAGCGATCGAACCGCTGTAGAAAATACGGAGGATATCTCCTTCTTCAAAATCCTCGAACTCAATTTTCGTGCCTTCCGCCGCGACGAAGGTGAAGAAATCGCCTTCCGCCGACTCGAGGATGATGCTGTCGCCGTCCTCGCCAACCTGCGCGACCTCACCCACGAAGGCAAACTGCTCGGCTTCATCGGAATCATAGGAATCCTGCATGACGACCTTCGCGGCCATCGGCTCGTCGTCCAGATCGCCAAGATAGGTCACGGTAGCCTTCTGGTCGACGCGGATGCCGTCCTCGCCAACGATATAGGCATTGGCTGTGTTGATCGAATACTGCTCGCCCTCGACCTCAAGAACCAGATGCTCGTTCGTCGCGTCGACGACCTTGCCCTCCACGGACGGATCGCTGTTCTCGCCGATCACGGATTCCAGAACCTCCAGGCTGATGGCGGGAATCGGGTCATCGCTGGAGCCCTCCAGGAAGACGACCTCTACCCAGTCGCCCTCAGAGAGGTCGAACTCCTGCGTCACCTCTGCCTCTGAGATATCATAATCTGCCTCTGCGCCGTCCTCATCGTTCTGAATCGTCAGGACATTGCCATTGATGGCGGTAATCAGGCCATCGACATAATCCTCGTCGATATCCTCGGAATCCTCGTCTTCTGTCGCTGCTTCCGTCGCCGCTGCGGTCGTCTCAGGTGCGGAGTTGCTCCCACTCTTGGAACAGGCGCCTGCACTGACAGCCAGCAGCATGGCGGCAATAATCAGATATACTTTCTTCATAATCATCTCTCCTCTTCGTGATGCTTCTTCATAACATGATGCTTTTTATAACAAAAAAGAGTTTACTACATTGCCCTTGAAAATGCTATTTATTTTTTATTAATTTTTGCGCTTATTTGTGGATATTGTGTGAACACGGCTGGGGAGGAAAGGAAGGGATGGATGGCGTAATACAAATTTAATAAATTGTTCACAGATGGGGGTTAAAATCGAAATATTTTTATGTTATACTAAAACAGTTTGTATGAGCAAAAACAGCGCGACAGAAACCGATAAGGAGAGAAACCGAAGCATGGCGGAAGAAAAAGACTATATCCGGATCCTGGACAAGGCCAGGAATAAGAGAAAGAGAAAGCCGGATCGGAAATGGATCCTTGCGGGTGTGGGGGCTGCGGCGCTTCTGGCGGTTCTGATCGGCGTGGGAGCGTACGTTCATGGCCGCAGCGACGAGGAGATTCACATCGATGTCGTCGGCGCAGAGCAGGAGGAAGAGGTGGAGGCTGCCGCACAGGATGTGCAGGTGCAGGCGGAGCCGGATCCGAAGCTCCTGGAGGAAGCCAGGCAGGCTGTCGTGGACTCCTATGAGAATCTGGGACTGGTGCAGGTGGAAGGCTATCTCAATGTGCGGCGCGGCGCGGACGAGACGGCAGATGTGATCGGTACGATGAAGGAAAACAGCGTCTGTGAGATTCTGGGGACGGAGGGCGACTGGTATCAGATCCGCTCCGGTGAGGTGGAGGGCTATATCAAGAGCCAGTACGTGCTTACCGGTGAGGAGGCAAGGGCGGCTGCCCTGGAATATGTGACGGAGCGGGCGATCGTCCATGTGGACGACAGCCTGAATATCCGGTCTACGCCGGAAAGCCAGGATTATTCGAATATCGTCGGGCAGGCGCTTCCGGACGAGCGCTATGTGGTGACGGGAGAGACGACCGACGGATGGGTGCCGATCGAAGAGGGGTATGTGTCGGCGGAGTTTGTCACCGTGGAGCTGGCGCTAGACGAGGCCAGGAAGATGGATCTCAAGGCGCAGGCCGTGCAGAAATATGACAATATTCTGATCTCGAAGGTCCAGAATTATCTGAATGTGCGCAGCGATCCGAGCATGAACGGCGACAGCAATATTATCGGAAAGATGACCAGCAACGCGGCAGGCGAGATCCTGGAGACGCTGGACGGCTGGTATAAGATCCAGTCCGGCTCCATCACCGGATACGTGACAGCGGATCCCCAGTATGTGGCGACCGGGCAGGAGGCGAGCGACCTGGCGATGCAGTCGGCCACGTTGATGGCGATTGTCAATACGGACAGGCTGAATGTCCGGGCCGAGCCTTCTCTGGACGCGAAGATCTGGACGCAGATTTCAAAGGACGAGCGCTACTCCGTCCTCTCGCAGCTGGACGGATGGGTAGAGATTGAGCTGGATACCGGCGACAGTGAGGGCGGAGAGGAGTCGGCCGACCGGGCTTATATTTCCACGAGGGAGAATAATGTCCAGGTGCGATATGCCCTGAATGAGGCGATTAAGTTTTCTCCGCTCGAGGAGGCGCAAAACCGGATGTCCTCCTTGCGCAGCAAGGTGGTCAATTATGCGCTGCAGTTTGTGGGAGGCCGCTATGTCTGGGGCGGCACGAATCCCAACACGGGAGCCGATTGCTCCGGCTTTGTGCAGTATGTCCTGCGCAACGCGGCCGGCATCAGCCTGCCGCGCACGTCGAGGGAGCAGGCCAAGACCGGACGCGCCATCAGCTCAGGCGAGATGCAGCCCGGCGATCTGATCTTCTACGCGAACAAGAGCGGCACGGTAAACCATGTCGCCATGTACATCGGAAACGGACAGATCGTCCATGCGGCAAGCCGCAGAAGCGGCATCAAGATTTCCACATGGAATTACCGGACGCCGAAGACGATCCGTCGGTTTATTGAATAAGAACGGCTGCCCGGGGCGGCGTCAGAACAGAGACGATCTGTTCAGGCGCCGTCTTTTGC
>JAJQCO010000186.1 GCA_021202655.1 Clostridiales bacterium
TTGTAGAACGTCTGAAAGCGAGACGAAGGGAGCAGGGATTATCGCAGGTTCGCCTGAGTGAGCGCTCAGACGTCAGTCTTGGCTCAATTAAACGGTTTGAGCGTACAGGAGAAATATCCTTATCTTCACTTGTGAAAATTGCGTTTGCATTAGGATGCGAAGAGGATTTTGACCAGCTGTTTGCAAGGAAAGAATATCGTTCCATCCAGGAGGTGATAGATGAACAATTATAAATCCTGCAGGGTATTTCTGGGAGATAAAAAAGTGGGGACGCTGGCGATGAGTTCCGATTATCGTGTTGCGTTTGAGTATGATGCGGAATGGCTTGCCCATGGTTTTTCCATTAGTCCGATTTCACTGCCGTTGAAACAAGGTGTATTCCTGCCCAGAAAATATGACCCGTTTGAGGGATTATTTGGTGTGTTTGCGGACAGCCTGCCGGATGGTTGGGGACGCCTGCTGGTTGACCGACTTTTACTGAAAAATCAGATGAATCCGGCAAAGGTTGACAGCATCAACCGCCTGACAATCGTCGGATCAACGGGAATGGGTGCTTTGCGCTATCAGCCGGAAAATACGATGTCATCTGGAACATCAGATATGGATCTGGATGAGATTGCCATGGAATGCAAAAAAATGTTTGAAACGAATCAATCAGACAGCCTGGATGAATTATTTCAGATGGGAGGTTCCTCAGGAGGGGCAAGACCGAAGATTTTTGTGTCAATTGATGGGGAAGAGTGGATCGTGAAATTTCCCGCTTCCGGGGATGTCGCGGATATCGGAAGAGAAGAATACGAATATTCTCTCTGTGCAAAAAAATGTGGAATCATCATGCCGGAAACGAGAATCCTTCCTTCTAAGCTCTGTTCCGGTTATTTTGCAATTAAACGGTTTGACCGTGTGCAGGGAAGAAGAATTCATATGGTATCTGTAGCAGGCTTGCTGGAGACGTCACACAGGATCCCTAATCTGGATTATCATATTCTGATGCAGCTCACAATGAAATTAACTCATGATTATGGAGAAATTGAGAAGCTGTATCGCCTGATGTGTTTTAATGTCTTTGCTCATAACAGAGACGATCACTCGAAGAATTTTTCATATCTTTGTGAAGACGCGAGATGGAGTTTGTCACCGGCATATGATCTGACATACAGTAATTCCATTGGCGGTGAGCATGCGACGACCGTGAATGGAAATGGCACGAATCCTGGTATGAAGGAGATTCTGGCTGTAGCAGGGAAAATAAAATTTGATTTACGAAAAGCAAAAGAAATAGCAGAAGAAATTCAGGAAATCGTGTCAGTTGAATTGAAAGATTATCTGAAATGTCGGTAACAGGGCGATGGGTTTATAAAGATCAAAAATACACAGGGAGGTGCGTTTTTGTGAAGGATAAGAGGATTGGCGTGGTTGGAGTCGGCGGGGTTGGCGGATATCTGGCGACGATGCTGTCAAGGGAATATCCCCATGTGACGGTTGTGGCAAGGGGCGCCAGGGGAGAAGCGATCCGGAAAAACGGGCTTGTTCTGCACAGTGATTTCCGGGCGGATATCATTGCCCGCCCGGAGCGGGTGGTTTCTTCCTCGACGGAGCTCGGGGAGCAGGATTACCTGTTCATCTGTGTAAAAAATTATTCGCTGGAAGAGGCGTGCCGGGAGCTTGCGGGCGCTGTGGGAGGTCATACTGTCATCCTGCCGGTTATGAACGGCGTGGATCCGGGGGAGCGGGTACGCGCGATCCTCGGGAGGGGAACGGTCATTGATTCTCTGATCTATATTATCGCGTTTGCCAACCCGGATTATTCCATCATGCTGCAGGGAGATTTTGCGGACATCCGGTTTGGACTTAAGAATGCGGATGAGGGGCAGAGAGAGCTGCTTGGCAGGCTTTCTGATCTTTTTACCGGCGCGGGGATCCGCCACAGGATATGTGAGGACATCGAGCTTGATATCTGGAGAAAATATATCCTGAACTGTGCTTATAATGTGTTAACGGCTTATTATGACAATACCATCGGTCAGCTTCGCAGTGATCCGGTGAAGGCCGGAGAATATGAGGCGCTGGTGATGGAAGCCTATCAGGTCGGCTGCGCGAAGGGCGTACATCTGGCACCCTCCCATGCGAAAGCTATTATTACGCGGTTTTATAAAGAGCTGGCGGCAGACGCCACCAGCTCTCTCCAGCGGGATATTCGCGCCGGAAAACCGGCGGAGATTGAAACCTTCAGCGGTTATTTAGTGAAAGAAGCCGGACGGCTCGGCATCGATGTACCGGTGACAGAAAGGATGTACCGGGGACTGCAGGGGATCCGGCGGGCCTGACGTGCTGAGCCAGACCCGCGGAAGATAAGAGGCTCTGGTTTTATCTGAGTCCGGCCCGGTACAGCTCCCATGCGATCCGGGCGCTCTCTTCCATTTCTTCCAGGCAATAGAAGGCGTCCATGATATTTTTTCCGGGGACGACGGGGCCGTGGTTGCGCAACAGATAACCGTCGCTGTCCTGCACGCGCTGCCGGAAGGCGTCAAAAAGCGCCTGTGAGCCGGGTTTTTCATATGGGATGAGTCCCACGGTTCCCAGCTTCATCTTCAGATAGGGCGTGTGATCCGGGATGCAGTCCTTTTCGTTTAAATCCGGGACAAAGGTCCAGAGGATGGAGTAAGGGCTGTGTGTGTGAATCACGGCGCCGATGTCAGGAGACTTTTCAAAAAGGGCGAGGTGCAGCGGCCATTCCTTGCTGGGCTTTCTTCCGGAGATCGGAGCGCCGTCCGGCGTGATGGCGGTGAAGTCCTCCGGCGTCATGGTTCCGAAGCAGGATCCGCTGGCGCTGATATAGATGGTGTCTTCGTGGCGGAAGCTCATGTTGGCGGAGGATCCGGAGGTTTTGCCCCTCTCAAAAAGACTGTGCGCGGCCCAGACTGCCTGTTCTAATTTCTTTTCCAGTTCGTTGTTCATGTTAATCGTCTCATCCTTTCTTTTGTGTGAGGGACAGGGCTCTTCCAAAGAAGTCCTCCTGTCCGAAATTTCCGCTCTTTAAAATCAGCCGGATGTCGTCCCGTTCCGCGGGAACCATGATGGGTACGCCCGGCGCGACGCTCTCTCCCATCCAGTAGGAGGAGAAATGCAGCCCCTTCGTCACGGCTCCGGATGTCTCGCCTCCCGCGCTGATGATTCGTGTGAAGCCGGCCTTGACGGCTTCCTGTGCCAGCCAGGCGGCGGTATCCTCGAGGAGCGAGGCTACCCGTGCCTGCCCGAGCGACTGATATTCCTTTACCCGCTCCGGCGTATCGGAGCTGTAGGCCAGCACGGCGGTGTCGTCTGTCGTGTGTTCAAGGATAAAGCGCCAGATTTCTTCTCTGGTCTGGCTGCCGGAAAGCATGGAGGCCGGATCGATCTTACAGCAGGGCTGTCCCTGGTTCTGATACCAGGCGATCTGTCCGAGCGTCGCCTTGGAACAGCTTCCTGCGATCAGCAATGCTTTTCCGGCGGACGCGGATTCCGGTATGACGCCGGGGGCGGCGAGCTGACTCGTCCAGCGGTCGGCCAGGAATTCCAGGAGTCCGCTGCCGCCGGTCAGAAGGGGAAGATCGCCGAAGCTTTGGGCAATGGCGGCTCCGTCCTCGTCTGTCACATAATCTGGTATGAGGTAAAAGGGTTCCGTACCCTGGTTTGTCGGAGCTTTGCCCTGGGCAAGCTGTTCCCGATTCATAAGGACGCAGCGATAGCGGCTCTGCGGTTCCATCAGGCGGTCAACCCGGCAGTCCCACATGGGGGTGAGCGGATGATTTTTCATGTGGCTTTCATGGAGCGGGATCCCGTTTACCAGCAGCCGTCCGCCTTCTACGGTTCGTCCGTTCACGGGAAGAGACGGACACAGAAGCGTGTAGGGCGCTCCGGTCAGTTCCATCAGTGCGTCGCATACGGGGCCGATGTTTCCCTGGGGAGTTGAATCAAAGGTGGAGCAATATTTGAAATACAGCTGCCGGACGCCCTGGTTTAACAGGAAGCGGGCCGCATTCACGCTGTCCTCCACAGCGGCGTTGGTTTCCTGCGTCCGGGATTTCAGCGCGATCACGATAGCCTGGGCGGTCTCTTCGGATGCTTCCGCTTTCTCTGGCACTCCATTGTACAATTTCACACGCATTCCGCCCTTTACCAGAAAGGACGCCGCGTCGCTGGCGCCGGTAAAATCGTCGGCAATACATCCCAATACAGCCATAGTTGTTTCCTCCTGTTATTCTGAAATGATTCATATTGACAGCATGTGCCGCTGTTGGTTTGCGAAAACAAACGTAAGGAGCTGCCGGTGGCAGATCCTGTCGTTTATACGATAGAGAGCAAAAACTGTGCCACATCATGCCGGAGGGCATATGCGGGCTGATTCCGGTCGTTTCGTTTCTTTCATTGTAACGGTTCCGGACGCAACAATCAAGCCCGAAAATGAAAGGTATGCATGATAAAAAGGAAATTTAAAGAGGTTGTCACAGGCAGTTTTTGTGCGTTGCAGTAAATCAGGAGCCATTCGTATCTTGACCAGTAGTGTTGCGATGTGTTAGAATGCAATAAAACAACGTGAATTGCAATATTTCTGAAACGTGTTGAAAAGAATGAGGAATGTTAAGATGATACGACTGCTGTTTATTGTTCCTTATCCGGAGCTGAGGGAGAAGGTCGAATCGGTGCTTTCCTGTCATCCGGAACGGGAACGACTGGATGTCGATGTCCGCACCCTGACCGTGCATGAGACTCCGGATGATGTGCCCGGGGATGAATATGACGCGATCATTGCCCGGGGCTATACGGCGCAGAAGACCTCTGCTATTTATAAAATTCCTACCGTGACGCTTTCTTTTTCCGGCTACGACCTTTTACGGGCTGTCCGTGAGTGCTGCGCGCTGTATCATCCGAAGAAACTCGCAGTCTGCGGCTTCCAGGAGCAGCTGTATGAGGTGCGGGAGATCGGCGAGCTGTTTAATATTGATACGCAGGTCTATGCTCCCGTGCGCATCGACCAGCTTCACGAGACGGTAAAAAGGGCGATCGCGGAGGGATGCGACGCCCTGATCGGCGGCTATTCGTCTACCATGGAGGCGGAGCGGATGGGACTGAAGTCTGTCGTGATCCGCACCGGAGAAAATGCGCTGGTCCAGGCCATGGATGAGGCTATCCATACCGTGGACCGGATTCGCCAGGAGCGGATTGTTTCCCAGATGTATAAGACGGTGATCTATTCGTCGGATGATGGGCTTCTCTATGTGGATAAAACGGGGAAGATCCTGGTTCGCAACCATGTCGTGCGCAGGATGAACGGAGATATCAGCCTGATGGAAAAGCCTTTAAAGGAGGTGCTGCCGTATCTGTATTCCATGTTTCGCTCCGTCATGCAGACGGGAGAGGCGGAGGGCGCTCGCCTGATCCGGATTCCCGGCACGAAGCTCACCGTATCTGCGAAGTGTACGCCTGTGATCGCGAACAGAGAGGTCTCCGGCGCGGTTATCATGCTTACGGATGTGACGCAGATCCAGAATCTGGAGACGCAGATCCGCCGGAAGCTCAGCGAGCGGGGACTGAAGGCCCGGTATACCTTTGACGATATCATTCACCGGAGCGGGATCATTGACCGCACCATAGAGACGGCCAGAAGGTATGCGGCGTCGGATTCTAATGTGATCATTGTGGGAGAGACCGGGACAGGAAAGGAGCTTTTTGCTCAGAGCATTCACAATGCGAGTCGGCGAAGGAACGGCCCCTTCGTGGCGGTGAACTGCGCCGCGCTGACGGAAAATCTTCTGGAAAGCGAGCTGTTCGGCTACGTGGAGGGCGCGTTTACCGGGAGCAGCAGGGGCGGCAAGATGGGACTGTTTGAGCAGGCTCACGGCGGCACCCTCTTTCTGGATGAGGTGGGAGAGATATCGCTTGCCACGCAGAGCAAGCTGCTGCGGGCGCTTCAGGAGCGTCAGGTGCGCCGGATCGGCGATAACAAGGTGATTGACATTGATGTGCGGATCATATCGGCGACGAATCGAAGCATCCAGAGGCTTTCGGGGCAGGGGCGGTTCCGCAGGGATCTGGTGTACCGGCTGGATGTCCTGCGCCTGTTTTTGCCGCCGCTGCGCGAGAGGGAGGAGGATGCGGAGCTGTTGTTTCTTCATCTTTTGAAGCATGTGGCGCAGGAGGCCGGGAAAAATGCTCCGGGAGTGAATCCGGACGCTCTTTCGCTCCTTCGCCAATGTCCCTTTTACGGGAATATCCGGGAGCTGCGCAACGTGGCAGAGCGGGCGTTTGCGCTGAATGCAGGGGAGCAGATCACGGAGGAGA
>JAJQCO010000222.1 GCA_021202655.1 Clostridiales bacterium
TTCCGGATGAGGACGGAGCCTGGCGCTATGCGGATGGCAACGGCCAGATGGTGACAAACCGGCTGATCACGATAGAAAACAAAAAATATTATTTTGACGCAGAAGGACGACTGACCGTAAATCAGTGGTTTTCTGTCGATTCGACCGTAACAGAGCCAAGCAAGAAGGTATCGACAACCTGGTATTACGCCGGTGCAGACGGCGCCGTCTATCAGGACGGCTGGTTTTCGATTGACGGCGCGGAGTTTTACTTTACATCCGGCGGCGGCGTAACCCGAAGCGGAATCATCACGATCAAGGAGGACACCGGCGCCGTCGATGAAAACGGAGAAGCCGTGACGATCTCCAGGAAATATTATATTGACGAAACATATGGCAGACATGAGGAAGGATGGTTCCCGACCTACCGGGAGAATGCGGACGGCAGCGTGACGACGACCTGGTATTATGCGAATCCGGACGGCGAGCTCTGCTGCAACGGCTTCTTTGATCTGGGCGGAAACGTCTACTATTTTGACACGAATGGAGCAAACTATCGATATCGCTGGTATGCGGATCCGGAGACGAAGGATCGCTATTATTTTAACGAGGAAGGTGTTCTGCAAAAAGACGGCTGGTATCCGATCTATACGACCAACACCACGACGGGAGTGACCACGGAGAACTGGTATTACGGCGATGAAAAAGGAAGCGTGAGCAAGGGCGGCTTCATCCAGATGGGCGACGACACCTACTATTTTGACGTGAACGGCCGCAACTATCGAAAACAGTGGTATGTCGACCCGGATACGAAGGAACGGTATTATCTTGACGAGGAAGGGCATCTGCAGACCGGGTGGTTTGACATTGTGACGGTAAACATCACGACCGGCGCAGAGTCTGTGGCGACCTACTACGCCAATGCAGACGGCAGCATCCTCAAGGGAGACTGTTACCTGGAGGTAGAAGGAAGAACCTATTATTTCACCGCCAATGGCGCGATTTCCAAAAAGCGTTGGATGGTGGACGCCGGCAAGGGTCGCAAATATCTGAATGAGGATGGCATGCTGATGGAAAAGGAATGGTTTTCGATCAGCGGCACAGCGTCAAACGGAGCAGATTATACATACTGGTATTATGCGACAGACGAAGGGCGCGTCCTGCGGGCCGGCTGGCACACGGTGGAAGGCAAGGAGTATTACTTCAATGCATCCGGCGTGATGCAGACCGGATGGGTTGACGGCAACCGCTACTACTGCGGAGACGACGGCGCAAGACTGTACGGCTGGCAGTATCTGCCGTTAAAGGACAGCTGGATGGTCTCTACGGAGACGGAGCTGATGGAGTATGTCGGATACTACGGCGATACCGCCTGGTTTTATTTTTCGCCGCTCACCGGAAGGGTTTATTACTCAGAGGAGGACACCTATAAAGAGATCCGGGTAGACGGAGAGACCTACTGCGTCGACGAGCGCGGGATCATCCAGCAGGGATGGATCCGGATGCGCAGCAAATCTCCGACCGTGAGAAGCTATAAATATTATATGGAAGCAGAAACACGCTCCGGCAATCCCGCCGTGACGATTGTGGCCGGAGAACGCATGATCCTGGCGGATGTTCAGGCAACGCAGGCCACCCAGGAAGAGACGGCATCCACATCCAATGCCTCAGCCCTGAGCGACGCGGATCCGACAGGCGGCGCCACATCCGTCGAATGGCGGGTAGGACAGATGGTTCACGGCGGCTGGTTTTACACCATTGGGCCGGACGAGGATTCCAGCGGCAACGAGGAATGGTTTTATTTCAAGGATTCCGGTTATCCTGAAACCGCGTCAAAAAACGGAACAGAGGAGATCCTGACGCTGGACGGAAAGCGATATCTCATCAATTCTCAGGGAAACGCGCTGACCGGTCTGCGGGAGATAAACGAAGAAATTTATTATTTTAACGAGGATACGCTTGCCCTCACAACAGGAAAATGTCTCATCGACGATGGAGATTCTCCAAACTCGAGCAGCCTCTCCACGTATTATTTCGACAGCTCTGGCGTCGGATATACGGGAAACCACGGCGGCGTTTATTACTACATGGGCAAGATGCAGGCCGCAGACAAGACGTCAAAATACCAGGCGTTCGATCTGCCTGACATCGGAGTTCGCCTCCTCGATTCTAACGGAAGGATTGTCAAAAACCGCACCGTAAAGGACGGCGGAGACAACAAGTGGGTGACTGCCGCGGACGGTGAGATCAAGGAATACGGCAACCAGTCTGTCGCCGACGTTGTCCGTCCATCCGCAGAAACAGGCGATTATTAAACTCTTCCGTATGCTTTAACAAAACATTTGGCCAGAGCCGATCAGACGGCCCTGGCCTTGTTCTGTTTAAATATAATACATATTTTCTCCGTAATCACTGTATTCCATGGATTCCTTCTCCAGGTCATCTAACGTCAGATGATTCAGGATATCCTCCATCCCCCGGTTCACCCGATCAATCAGAAGCTTCTGAATCGCCATGATGCCGCCCCTGTGCCTGCACTCCTCCGGAACAACCTCCGGTTCCAGGCGATACTCTCCCTCCAGCGCCTCAATAATCGACGCGACGGTGATCTCCTTCGCGTCCCGCGCGAGAAGATATCCCCCCTGCGGGCCCTTGACACTCCTGACCAGCCCCGCCTTCCTGAGACTCGCAAACACCTGCTCCAGATACTGCGGCGAGATCGCGTTGCGCTCCGAGATGCTGTTGAGCGCGCCATGCTCCCTCTTGGAATGAATCGAGAGGTCGATCAGGGCGCGCAGACCATATCGACTTTTCATGGAAAGCTTCATGGATCAGTCCTCCCCAAACAGCGGTGTGGAGTAGTAGCGATCTCCCGTATCCGGCAGCAGAGCGACAATGGTTTTTCCCTTATTTTCCGGTCTCCTTGCAAGCTGAATCGCCCCGTACAAGGCAGCGCCCGAAGAGATTCCGACCAGGATGCCCTCCTGTCTCGCAAACAGCTTGCCCGTCGCAAAGGCATCGTCGTTTTCCACCGCAATCACTTCGTCATAGATTCCGGTATTCAACACCTCCGGAACAAATCCGGCGCCGATTCCCTGAATCTTGTGCGGACCGCTCCTTCCCTCAGAAAGAACCGGAGAACCGGCCGGCTCCATTGCCACGATCTTCACCTCCGGCTTGCGGGATTTCAGATACTCGCCCACACCGGTCAGGGTACCGCCTGTGCCTACGCCGGCGATAAAGAGATCGACCTCTCCGTCCGTATCGTCCCAGATCTCCGGTCCGGTCGTACTGCGGTGGATCGCCGGATTTGCCGGGTTCACAAACTGCCCCGGAATAAAGCTGTTCGGGATCTCTCTTGCCAACTCTTCCGCCCTGGCAATGGCTCCCTTCATTCCCTTCGCGCCCTCGGTCAGAACGACCTCTGCTCCGTACGCCTTCAGGATATTCCGGCGCTCGACGCTCATCGTCTCCGGCATGGTCAGGATGATGCGGTATTTCTTTGCCGCCGCGATCGCCGCCAGGCCGATGCCGGTATTTCCGGAGGTCGGCTCGATGATCACGGATCCTTCCTTCAACAGTCCCTTCTCCTCCGCATCCTCAATCATCGCCTTTGCGGTCCTGTCCTTGACGCTCCCCGCCGGATTGAGGTACTCCAGCTTAACCAGGATTCTCGCCTCCAGGCCAAGCTCCCGCTCTATATTCACAACCTCCAGAAGCGGGGTGCCGCCAATCAGATCAACTGCTGTCTTATAAATCTTTCCCATAGCGCATTGCCATCCTTTCTTGATATCACATATCTGTTTTCTCGGTTTCAGGTCTGGCTTTATTATACTCGCACTATTCCTATTTGTCAACTATGTTTAATAGGAAAACCCAGGTCACTTCTTTCCTGGACAGGTCGCACGTCAGCTGACATGCAACCTGTCATCTCTTCTCACATCCGATCCGGCGCGGAGAAACCGAGCACGTCGATACCGGCCTCCAACACATCCTTCACCAGCGTGATCAGCCGGATCCAGCTCGCCTTCCTGGCCGGATCCTCCTCCGCCAGAATCTTATTGTCATGATAGAAGCTGTTGAAGGCATTGGACAGCTCATAAATGTACTGACATACCTTGTGCGGCGCCAGCTCCGCAAACGCCGTCTCCATGACGTCGTTGTATTTCGCCAACGACAGCATCAGCTCTTTTTCTCCTGCTCCCGTCGCCGGAAGGATCGTCGCCGCCTGAGAATCGGCTCCCGTCCCCTCATATTTTCCAAGAATGGATTTAATCCGCACAATCGTATAGAGAATGTACGGCCCGGTATTTCCCTCAAAGGAGATAAACCGGTCAAGATCAAAGATATAATCCTTGGCCGCCTGATTGGACAGATCGCCATACTTTAACGCCGCCAGCCCGACGATCTTCGCCGTCTCCTTCGCCTCATCCTCCGAGACGGTCCGGTTTTCCATAATCCGGCTGTAAACAGCCTCATTAATATCCGCAATCAGACGCTCCAGACGCATGACGCCGCCGTCCCTGGTCTTAAACGGCTTGCCATCCTTGCCGTTCATAGTTCCAAAGCCCACATGCTTCATCGAAGTATCCGCCGCCACATAACCGGCTTTTTTCGCCACTCGGAATACCTGCGTAAAATGAAGCTCCTGCCGCTTATCCGCCACATAAATATAGGCGGACGGCTTCAGATCCCGCTCGCGCTCGATGATCGTCCCCAGATCCGAGGTCGCGTACAGCGCCGCCCCGTCCGATTTACGGACGATGCAGGGCGGAAGCTCCTTGGAATCAGTCGGCTCCGCGATATCAACCACCAGCGCTCCCTGGCTCTCATAGGCCAGTCCCCTGTCCTCAAGATCCTGAATCAGCCCCGGAATATACGGCTGCGCATCGCTCTCGCCCTTCCACAGATCAAAATGCACATCCAGGTTGCCATAATTTTTCTTTAAATCCGCTAACGACACGCGCATGATGTGCTTCCAGATCGCGGTAAAGGGCGCATATCCGTTCTGCAGGCGGAAGGTCGCGGTCTGCGCCCGCTCCTTAAAGGCCTCGTCCACCTTGGATTTCGCGCTTGCCGCCGGATAGATCTCCTCCAGCTCCCCGATCGTAAACGGCGCTTCCTGTGGGTACTCGCCGGTATAGCTCTCATCAAAATAGACCAGATCCGGCCTGCGGTCGCGCAGCTCCTCAATAATCAGCCCCATCTGCAGTCCCCAGTCACCCAGGTGTACGTCGCCGATCATCCGGTAACCAAGGAAGTTTCCCATGCGCCGGATGCTCTCGCCGATAACCGCCGAGCGCAGATGACCGACATGGAGCGGCTTCGCCACATTCGCCCCGCCATAATCAACCACCACGACTCTGCCGTCACCAATCTCCTCCACGCCGAGCTTCTCCTCCGCCTGCATGCGGTTCATGTACTCCGCGAGATAGCCGGTATTCAGCCGGATGTTGATAAACCCGGGCATCACCGCGGTGACCTCCGCAAACATATCGTCCCCCTGCAGCTGTTTCACTACCGCAGCGGCAATGTCGATGGGCTTCTTCCGGCAGGCCTTCGCCGCCGCCATCGCGCCGTTACACTGATACTCACACAAATCCGGGCGGTTGGAGAGAACGATCTTCGCGTAAGCCTCGTCATAACCGCAGGATGAAAACGCAAGACGCATCCGCTGTGCAATCAAATCCAGAATCTTCTTCAATGTTTTCCTCGTCCTTTCGTCTTAAAAACCCGGGGAAGACATCGTTCCCCGGGTTCTTCAGTTAAACTATTCAGTTCCCAACACGGCTACAGAAGCTGCCACAGGCAGGCTTCCTCCATATGTCATCGCAGCTTATACGCGGGACAGATACTCTCCGGTACGGGTGTCGATCTTGATCTTGTCACCATTGTCCACAAACAGCGGCACATAAACCGTAGCGCCGGTCTCCACCGTGGCGGGCTTGGTCGCGCCCTGCGCGGTATCGCCCTTAAAGCCAGGCTCTGTATTCGTAATCTCCAGCTCAACAAAAAGCGGCGGCTCTACGGAAAATACCTTGCCGTTATAACTGCAGATCTTGACCGTCTCATTCTCCTTCACAAACTTGAGCGCATCCCCGATCACATCGCTCGCCAGGGCGATCTGCTCATAGTTCTCCATATTCATAAAGTTAAACAGATCTCCGTCTGCGTACAGATACTGCATATCTACACGGTCGATTCTCGCGGACGGGAACTTCTCAGTCGGGCGGAAGGTTCTCTCAACAACCGAGCCGGTCATCACATTCTTAATCTTGGTCCGGACAAAGGCGGCGCCCTTTCCTGGCTTTACATGCTGGAACTCCACGATCTGATAC
>JAJQCO010000192.1 GCA_021202655.1 Clostridiales bacterium
GGCTAATTATACGAATGAGATCATGGCCAGCCGATTTTCGGATGTCATGTGGCTGGTGGATCAGATCATGTGGAAGAGCTTTGACCGCCGACTGGCTGCGTTTCTTCTGGAGGAGTCTTCCCTTGAGAATACATCAACATTAAAAATCACACATGAGATGATCGGGAACCATTTGGGGACCGCCCGCGAGGTCGTCACCAGGATGCTGCGGTATTTTCAGAGCGAGGGGATGGTAAAGCTCTCACGCGGGACATTAGAACTGACAGACGTGGACAAGCTGCAAAAATTGAATGACCGATAAAAACACCCGCTGCGGCGCCTTTTCGGAACCCAGCGGGTATTTTTTCTCAATTCTGATTCATGCCGCAATCGCTGGCGCGGTCAATCAGACAGCAAAGCAAGAATCTGATTTTTTGGTCGCGCGCCGACGGCCTGGTTGACGACTTTTCCATCCTTCATAACCACCAATGTAGGAATGCTCATAACACGGAACTGAGCCGCCAGTTCCGACTGCTCGTCCACATTGACCTTACCCACTTTGATATCGGCACGTTCGGCGGCGATCTCATCTACAATCGGACTGACCATTCGGCAAGGGCCGCACCAGCTTGCCCAAAAATCTAAAAGCACAGGCTTGTCAGAATTCAGAACTTCTTTGCGAAAATTATTTTGATTGATATTAATAGCACTCATGGCTTTTCCTCCTCGTCTTGTATTTGTCTATGACTGTATTCTATCAGTATTTCCAAATGACTTCTGTGATATTATCACTGATTCCCCAAACCCTGACGCTGAAAGCCCTTGCATTTTCGATGAAAGACAAGTATACTGGAAACATTTAACAGATTTGGACAGACATCAACACTTATTGGGAATTTAGGAGGAGGAGACTATATTGGGTACACTCTACTTCACAAGGCACGGACAGACCATCTGGAATGTCGAGAATAAAATCTGCGGAGCGACGGATATTGCCCTGACAGAACTTGGCCATACCCAGGCAATAGAGCTGGGCAGACGACTGGCCGCCGAAAAGCTTCCCGTCGATGAAATTCTGTATTCCCCGTTGATACGGGCGTCAGAAACAGCGCGTCACATTTCAGAGGAAACCGGTATTCCCATGCGGATGGAACCGCGGCTGAAGGAACAGAATTTCGGCCGATACGAGTCCACTCCGAGAAACGGGCAGGAATTTCAGATTGCCAAGACGCATTTCCTGGACCATTATGACGGCGGCGAGACGATGATGGAGCTGTGCCAGCGAATATATAACCTGCTCGACGACATCCGGGCTGACAACCGGACTTACCTGCTGGTGGCGCATAACGGCATTTCCCGTGTGGTGCATTCTTATTTTTATGACATGACAAATGAAGAATTTGCCGCATTCGGGATCAGAAACTGTGAAGTGAAAACCTATACCTGGTGAAAGGAACTTAAAATATCTTAAAATATGATACAAACCATGAATTCAAACCGGAGGTGAAACCTGTGAGTCAGGAAATCCGTATCACCGTATTGATTGAAAATACATCCCCAGGCACGCTTGCCTGCGAACACGGACTGAGCCTTTTTATCGAATACGCCGTGAAGCGAATCCTGCTGGACGCGGGAAGCACCGATGCTTTCTGCGAGAACGCCGATGCCATGGGTATTTCTCTGACCGGCCTGGACGCTTATGTCCTGTCCCACGGACATTATGACCATTCCGGCGGTTTCGGAAAAATTTTTCTCCGGGATCCGGCCGCAAAGGTATATGCACGAAAAGAAGCGCTGGATATTTATCTGTCCGCCTCCGGGGGGATGCACGAGATCAGCGTGCCGCAGCATGTGGCGTCCCATCGGGACCGATTTATTCTGGTGAACGGCATCAGGGAAATCCTTCCCGGGATCATCCTCGTGCCGCACAGCACAAAAAAGCTTGACCAAATCGGAGAAAAGAGCGGTCTGTATAAAAAACGCGGTGGGCAAATCGTCCCTGATGATTTTATCCATGAACAGAGCCTGGTCATAGATGCCCCCAAAGGCCTGGTCATTTTCAACAGCTGTTCCCACGCAGGCGCCGCCAATATCATACGAGAGGCAAGCGAGGCCTGCGGACAAAAACCCGTTTATGCGTATGTGGGCGGTCTGCATATGAAGGGCAAAAAGGACGGCAAAGAAATCTGCGCTTTTTCAGATGTGGAAATTGATTCGCTTTGTGACGTTTTCCGACAGGAAGACATAGAACAGATTTACACCGGGCACTGCACCGGCGCGCCGGGATTTGAAGAACTCCGCAGCCGACTTGGGGATCGGGTACGCCGACTTACAACCGGTCTACAGTTTGAATTATAGTGCGCATCTCCTGCGACATGCGGTCTCTGCGCGAAAAAACAGTCTCTGCACATAAAAATATGGGGGAAAGCGATGAAACAGGTCACAATCACTTTCTCCCATATCCCTTATTCCGCCGGGCTGAACTGATCTTTCCCAACCTGGCATAACGGACATTCCCAGTCATCCGGCAAATCCTCCCATTTCGTGCCGGGAGCAATGCCGTTGTCCGGATCGCCAAGAGCCTCGTCGTACTCATAGCCGCATACGTCGCAGATGTATTTCATATTTTGTCACCGCCTTCCTTTTTAATTTGTACGAACCCAGTATAGCGAATTTCTTTTCCACTTTCTGTGATAATATCACGGAAACCGCCCGGAAATACTGATAGAATACAGCCATAAACCAAGATAGAACAGGAGGACACGCCATGAGTGTTATCAATATCAACCAAAATAATTTCCGCGAAGAGGTTCTGGCTTCCGATAAACCCGTGCTTTTGGATTTCTGGGCGAGCTGGTGTGGTCCATGCCGGATGGTCAGCCCACTTGTCGATGAGATCGCCGCCGAACGTTCCGATATCAAGGTAGGGAAGGTCAACGTAGACGAGCAGCCGGAGCTGGCCGCACAGTTTCACATCATGAGCATTCCCACGCTGGTAGTTATGAAGGACGGAGAAATCGTCAACCAGGCCACCGGCGCGAGACCAAAGAATCAGATTCTCGCTTTGCTGTGAAATCGCAACTTAGAACTTTCAGATCCGTTTCATGCCTCGGCTCCTGTACAGCCTTTCTGTATGGAGCCGGGGAGTTGTGAGGAGAAATCACCATGTACAATTTTGATCAGATCATTGACAGAAAAAACACCAACGCTCTTAACACTGATGGATTCCGCGGCTATATTTTCCACGCCGGTCCGGAAAAGGTCTTCCCCTACAAGGACGATGAATTTGTGCGGATGTGGGTGGCCGATATGGAGTTCGGCGTGGCTCCCGAAATCATTGATGCCATCCGGGCCCGCCTGGATCGTCAGATCTTCGGATACACCGGCGTATTCGACGGCGGCTACTTTGCCGCCTTCAAGTCCTGGTGCGAGCGGCATTACGACTGGACGCCCGTTCAGGAGGAGCTGTATTACACCCCCGGCATCATCCCCGCCCTGTATCAACTGGCAGAAAGCCTCTGCGCCAAGGGAGAAAAGGTTCTCATCTCTATCCCGGCTTACGGTTACTTCCTCCATGCGGCAGAATACGCAAATGTGGAAGCTCTGACCTCTCCTCTGCAGAAGGATTCAAAAGGCGAATTCCATCTGGACTTCGAGGATTTCGAGAAAAAGTGCGCCGACCCCAAGTGCAAGCTGGTATTCTGGTGCAACCCCCACAACCCCACCGGGCGTGTCTGGACCGTGGAAGAGCAGGAGAAAATCGCTGCCATCGTAGAGAAATATAACCTGTGGATCGTATCCGACGAAATTCACTGTGACCTGACCCGAAACGGTATCCGCCATACGCCAATGGCCAAGATCATGCCCAATTACAAGAAGCTCATCACCTGTATGGCTCCCACCAAAACCTTCAACATGGCCGGCCTGGCATTCTCCAACATCATGATCCGGGACGAAGCCACCCGTCAGGAATTCAAGGATCGGGATAAGCTTTTTGGCATGGTAAATCCCATTTCTCTCACTGCCGCACAGGCCGCATACGAGCACGGCGACGCATGGCTGTCCGAGCTTCGTACCTATCTGGACGGTAACTTTGCTTTCGTCAAGAAATTCCTCTCCGAGCAGATCCCGGAGGCGGTGATGAATATTTCAGAATCTACTTACCTGTCCTGGGTCGATATGGGCAAGGTCCTTCCCGATGTGATTGACGATCTGCCCGGCTTCTTTGCAAACAACGCCGGCGTCCTGCTGGAAGGCGGCGACGGCCTCTTTGTCGGCAACGCCCGCGGTTATATCCACCTGAACCTGGCAATGCCCAGATCCATCATCGCCACCGGCCTCCAGCGCATGGCCGACGCCATCCGAAAGCATAACGAGACATAACCCGTTTCCGTGATAATATCACGGAAACCAGTTAAAAATACTGATAGAATACAATTAAATTTCACAACAATACGGAGGTAATCATCATGAAAAATACAAAGAATCCCTACGCGGGCACAAAAACAGAGAAGAATCTGTGGGAAGCATTTTCCGGCGAATCTCAGGCTCGCAACAAATACACCTTCTTCGCCAGCGTTGCAAAGAAAGCAGGATTTGAGCAGATCGCGGATCTGTTCTTAAAGACCGCCGCCAATGAAAAGGAACACGCGGAGCTGTGGTTTAAGGCGCTGGGCGAGGTCGGCGATACCGCGGAAAACCTGCTTCACGCCGCAGAGGGTGAAAATTACGAGTGGACGGCTATGTATGACCGGATGGCAAAGGAGGCCGACGAGGAAGGCTTCCATGCGCTTGCCGAACAGTTCCGCGGCGTTGCGGCCATCGAAAAATCCCATGAGGAACGCTACCGCAAACTGCTTCACAATGTAGAGGCAAAGGAAGTATTTGAAAAGAGCGGCGTGACGCTGTGGGAGTGCCGCAACTGTGGCCATATGGTGCTTGCTGTCAAGGCTCCGGAAGTATGTCCGGTTTGTAAGCATCCGCAGTCATTCTTTGAAGTACGGGCAGAAAATTATTAAATCGATATTAAAGGAGGGTATTCACATGGAGCTAAAATTTTACATCTGCGAGCATTGCGGCAATATCATTATGAAGGTAAAGGACACAGGCGTTCCTGTCATGTGCTGTGGCCAGAAGATGACGGAAATCATCCCCGGCACCACAGACGCGGCGGCGGAAAAGCACGTTCCGGATTACAAGGTGGAGGGAAACCTCGTCAAGGTGAATGTTGGATCTGTGGACCATCCGATGCTCGCGGCGCATTACATCGAGTGGATCGCACTCAAGACAAAGCAGGGCGTTCAGATCAAGGAACTGAAGCCGGAAGAAAAACCGGCGGCGACCTTCGCGCTCAGCGACGGAGACGAGGTAGAGGAAGTCTACGCCTACTGCAACCTGCATGGCCTGTGGAAAGCCTGATTTCATTAATATAATCAATATAATCAGCTATCAGAAATCGAAGAAAACACTTACGCCAGGACGCCTGTTAAAGAAAAATCTTTAACAGGCGTCCTATTAACAGTGATCGCATTTTTGGCAATAGCTTAAGGGGGCTTCCCCTTCCTGCTTATAAAAGATTCCGGACACAAGATATTAGCAAATTTATAAGTCTCTCACAAATTTCATAGTCATCATGATTGTTGAAGAAGATTCCTGTAAATCTCCAGATCGACATCCTTAAATACATTGAAGATCACTTTTATTTTGCTTCCTGTCTCTGCTTTATAATCCTTTACCGTTTGAATCGCGATTTTGGCTGCCCGTTCATTGGGGAAATGAAATACGCCGGTAGAAATACAGCAAAATGCGATGGATTCAATCCCATACTGCTCTGCCAGCTCCAGACAGGACAGGTAACAGGACGCAAGAAGATCTTCATGCCTTTTTGTCAACCCGCCGCTGACAATCGGCCCTACCGTATGAAGGACATAATCGCATGGCAGGTTATACGCCGGCGTGATTTTGGCGGTTCCGGCCTCCTCCTCGCGCCCCTGCTTCCGCATCATCTCATAGCAGGCGCTCCGAAGCTGAATACCGGCAAATGTGTGGATGCAATTATCTATACAGGCGTGATTCGGGCGAAAGCAGCCGAGCATCTGAGAATTTGCGGCGTTCACAATCGCCCCGCATTTTAACGTGCTGATGTCCCCCTGCCAAAGAGAAAGATCCGGCTGGATTTCCGGAAGACTCCGGTAATCGGTAATCCCCTTCTGCCGGATTTCCTCGCGCAGATAGTCATCCTGTATCTGTAAAAATTCCTCTGTCGCCGCCTGCGGCATCCTCACATTAAACAGCGCCCGGAGCAGCCTCTTCTGACCGGCCATATCCTTCGGACTCTTAATCCCTTCCGCTTCCGCTCGTTCCGCAATCAGATAGCGGATCAGATAATTCCGTCTTTCCTTTTGATCCATCCTGTCACCTGTTTTGCCCTTTCTGCTCCGCCAGCAATTTCCGGATGACCTCATCAATATCATAACTGATGACAATCGCGCGTCATATCATAAACAATTCCATTGCGTTTCATGAAACGCGGTCTTCTGTCCCTATTAATTATACCACAAAAAAGCTCCTGGCACATAAATATATGCCAGAAGCTTTCTTATGAATCTTTTCAATCTTTCCGCGACATCCGCACGCCGCCAGGCGGCAATATGCCCCCTGTACAGCCGTACACATCATGCGTTTTTTCTCAAAGGATCAATTACTTCAGAGTAACCTTTGCGCCCTCGGCCTCCAGCTTCTCCTTCAGAGCCTCGGCCTCTTCCTTGGACACGCCCTCCTTGATGACCTTCGGAGCGCTGTCTACGACGTCCGGTGCTTCCTTTAAGCCCAGGCCAGTCGCCTCACGGACAACCTTGATGACCTTAACCTTGCTCGGTCCGATATCGGTCAGCTCAACGTCAAACTCGGTCTTCTCCTCAGCTGCCTCGGCTGCCGGGCCTGCTGCCGCAACCACAACGCCTGCTGCTGCAGATACGCCAAATTCTTCCTCACAAGCCTTTACCAGATCATTCAGCTCTAATACGGACAGTTCCTTGATAGCCTCGATAAACTCAGCGGTAGTTAACTTTGCCATTTTTATTTTCCTCCATTTCTTTTCGTCGTTTTCGTTTTGATTTTTTCGCTCACCATAAAAAGGATTACGCCTCGGCTGCTGCCTCCGGCTCTGCTGCGCCGCCGCCCTGCTTCTCGGCGATCTGATTCAGCACGCG
This sequence comes from Clostridiales bacterium, assembly GCA_021202655.1. Lineage (GTDB taxonomy): Bacteria > Bacillota > Clostridia > Lachnospirales > Lachnospiraceae > Brotaphodocola. The sequence goes on from JAJQCO010000192.1 coordinate 7,191, forward strand.
AGCGAGATTCGTGATCGGGGACTGCATGCTGCCAAACAGACGGCCCAGAAGAATTTCTCTGGACGGAATGGTGGCGATGACCTGCATGCCCTTCGCATCGTAATAGGCGCCTTCTACGACGCCGCCCTTGATCTCCAGCTTATCTGCCTTCTTCGCGAACTCTGCGAGAAGTCTTGCCGGCATGGTTGCGTCGTCCTTGGAAACGGCGATCGCTGTCGGTCCCTCAAGATTCGGATCCAGGGCAGCAAATGCGGTTCCCTCGGCAGCACGCCGGATCAGAGTGTTCTTATAAACCTTATAAGAGACACCCGCTTCTCTCAGCGTCTTACGCAGCTCAGTATCCTGGGCAACGGTAAGTCCGCGATAGTCTACCACTACCGCAGATGCAGCGCCATCCAGCAATGCAGAGATCTCGTCCACAATCGGCTGTTTCAGCTCTACTTTTGCCATGAATGTCTACCTCCTGTCATAATTTGCAGACTGCCAATTCCTGTGTGAGAATCGTGCGGGGCGATTTCGCGCCCTGCTTATCCGCGCGGGCTGCGCCCGGCTCTGGCCGGAGCATCGTGCAGCTCTACACATAAAAAGGTCTCTCTGTCCGCAGACAAAGAGACCCTACAAATTCAGATTTGTACGTCCTCGGCAGGCGGGAAGCTCCCTTACGCCTTACGGCGCCTGCTGTCTTCGGCAGTCAATACTTGTGTATGATAACATACTATATTCGGATTGTCAATCACTGATCTGGCGTCAGCCTGTAATCTTTACCACATTCAGCTTTACGCCAGGCCCCATCGTCGCGCTTAAGGTCGCGCTCTTAATAAACGCGCCCTTCACCGCAGACGGCTTCGCCTTGTTGATTGCATCCATAAGCGCCTGGAAGTTGTCCGCTAACTGTTCTTCTGTAAAAGAAGCTTTTCCCACTGGCACGTGGATAATATTGGTCTTATCAAGTCTGTACTCTACTTTACCGGCTTTGATATCGTTGATCGCCTTGGTCACATCCTGCGTCACGGTGCCGGCCTTCGGGTTCGGCATCAGACCCTTCGGTCCAAGGATACGGCCCAGACGTCCGACGACGCCCATCATATCCGGAGTGGCGACAGCCACGTCGAAATCAAGCCAGCCCTCGTGCTGGATCTTCGGAACCAGCTCCTCTGCGCCGACATAATCCGCGCCTGCAGCCAGAGCCTCGTCTGCCTTCGCACCCTTTGCGAATACCAGGATACGAACCTTCTTGCCTGTTCCGTGCGGCAGAACGACCGCTCCACGGATCTGCTGATCTGCGTGACGTCCGTCACAACCGGTTCTCAAGTGAACTTCAATGGTTTCATCAAATTTCGCAACTGCGGTCTTCTTGACCAGAGCGATCGCATCCGCCACATCATAGGTCGCGGAACGGTCGATTGCCTTCGCCGCCTCTACATATCTCTTTCCATGTTTCATGTTAATAACCTCCTGGTGGTATTGTCGGGGATATCCCTCCCACGTATCTGTTACTCTTCTACGGTGATGCCCATGCTTCTTGCGGTGCCTGCGATCATGCTCATCGCCGCCTCGAGGCTCGCTGCGTTTAAGTCAGGCATCTTGGTCTCGGCGATCTTCTGTAAATCAGCCTTGGAGATCGTCGCCACCTTCGTCTTGTTCGGAGTTGCGGAACCGGATTTGATCTTGCATGCTTTCTTCAGCAGGACGGCTGCCGGCGGAGTCTTCGTGATGAAGCTGAAGCTTCTGTCCGCGTAAACCGTGATCACAACCGGGATGATCAGATCGCCCTGGTCCGCGGTTCTCGCGTTAAACTCCTTCGTAAACTGCACGATGTTCACACCGTGCTGGCCTAAGGCCGGACCAACCGGCGGAGCCGGAGTCGCCTTGCCTGCCGGAATCTGTAATTTGATGTAACCAGTTACTTTCTTTGCCATGATAATGACCTCCAATCATGTGGTATTGTCGGGGATGTCCCTCCCACGAGCCGGTATCTCACCGGCCTCTTTTTTGTTTTCTGTGACGCACACCGCAGATACGGCCTTCGCGTCACTTCCTGCGAACCTCTGTAAAGTTCAGCTCGACCGGTGTCTCACGGCCGAACATCTCAACGCTGATCGTCAGGGTCTTTTTGGCCTCATTGATGGACTTGATCGCGCCGATGGTATCCTTCCACGCGCCGCCCGTCACTACGATGACGTCTCCGACCTCGTAGCTGGAGATCGTCTCTCTGCGGGCAAAGCCAAGCGCTTCCATCTCCGCGTCGCTCAATGGCACCGGCTTCGATCCCGGGCCGACGAAACCGGTCACGCCGCGTGTGTTCCGCACGACATACCAGGTGTCGTCATTCATCACCATGTGAATGAGCACATAGCCGGGAAACATCTTGCGGTCAGCCAGCTTCTCCACGCCGTTCTTCAGCTCAGAGACCTCTAACATCGGGACAGAAACCTCCAGGATCTGATCCTGAAGCTTCCGGTTCTCGATCGTCTTCTCAAGGTCGACCTTTACCTTATTCTCATAGCCTGAATAGGTATGCACGACATACCATTTCGCATCCGCCATCTCACACCGCCCTCGCATTCATCAGATAATGAAACTAAAGCCATACTTGAAGATGAAGTCCAGGATCGCGATGACAAGGCCTAACGCCAGAGTAATCACGACCACGACGGCGGTCTGCTTGCCGACAGTCGCCCGATCGGGCCAAATGACCTTCCTGAACTCTGTCTTAAACCCCTTGCAAAAGCTCACGACCGCGTTTGGCTTCGCAGCCTTCTCGTCCTTCTTCTCAGCCTTTTCTGTAGTCTCCGCCATCACTCACACTCCTTACTTCGTCTCTTTGTGTAAAGTATGCTTTCTGCAGAATCTACAATACTTCTTCGTCTCCATGCGATCCGGATGGGTTTTCTTATCCTTCGTCATGTTGTAGTTTCTTTGCTTGCACTCCGTACATGCCAGTGTAATCCTTGTGCGCACGACTTCCACCTCCACTCAATTTTAGTTTTTGGTTTTTCAGCCGTTTTCTCATCCTCTCCTGTCTGCCTCGCCAGGCAAATTTTGAGCATAAAAAAAAGACCTCAGCTCTTCCATTCGCCAGATCACTATACCATAGTTCACAAAATCCGTCAAGCCCCGAATTCGGCGATCCGGCAAGTTTCGGGGGCAGAAACGAAAGAAAAACCGTCCTGTCTCTGTCCCCATCCTTAAACCGAAGCAAAAAGTCTTACGATCAATGATTCTCAATCTCCATAACCTGATCGACCCGTCTCTGGTGGCGGCCGCCCTGATATTCGTTGTCCAGCCACTCGTCGACAATCATCTTCGCCATCTCGTCGCCCACTACCCGCGCGCCAAATGTCAGCACGTTCGTGTTGGTGTGCGGGCGGGACAGGCGGGCGCTGTAGGGCTCGCTGCAGGTGCAGACGCGGATGCCCTTCACCTTGCTGGCCGCGATGCCGATGCCGATGCCGGTGCCGCAGATCGCGATGCCGTAATCTGCCTCGCCGTCCGCTACCGCGCGTCCGACCTTCTCGCCGTAAACCGGATAGTCGCAGCTCTCGGCAGAGTTGGTGCCAAAGTCGATCACCTCATACCCCTTCGCCTCCACATGCGCCTTGATCACATTCTTCATATACACAGCAGAGTGATCGTTTCCCATTGCAATCTTCATACATATACTCCCTTCGTTTCCCGGAAACGCGGGATACCCCCTGTCCGGTTTCTTTCATATATATCGGGGAACGCCCACAGGCGACCCCGTCGGTTCACGGCTGCACACACGACAGCCGGGAATCTCTTCCTCGTAGCAGCAGATCCGCGATCGTGACCGCTGTCATACATTCGACCACAACCACCGCCCGCGGCACAATCACCGGGTCATGGCGGCCCCGGATCTCAATCTCGGTCTCCTCACCGGAAACCGTCACCGTCCGCTGGCGTCTCGCAATAGACGGGGTCGGCTTAAACGCAGCCCGCAGGATGATGTCACTGCCATCGCTGATGCCGCCCAGAATCCCGCCCGCATGGTTTGTCTCTTTTGTGATCCTGCCGGATGAATCCACACAGAAGGGATCGTTATTCTGCGAGCCCCGGGCGCGCGCCGCGGCAAAGCCGTCTCCGATCTCAAAGCCCTTGACCGCGCCGATGGACAGAATCGCCTTCGCCAGACAGGCGTCCAGCTTGTCAAACACCGGCTCGCCGATTCCGGCCGGCACTCCCTTCACCACACACTCGACCACGCCGCCCGCGGAATCCTGCTCTGCCATCACCTGCCGCAGATATTCCTGCGCGGCCGCAGCCGCATCCGCATCCGGCATATACAGACTGTTTTTGTCCCGCTCCGCCAGGTCAAAACGATCCGGCTGCACCTCAATCCCGGCGATGCTCTTCGTGTAAGCCGTCACCGTGATCCCATACTGCTCCAGAAGCTTACACGCCACAGCGCCCGCCGCCACCCGGGCGATCGTCTCCCGCCCGGAAGAACGCCCGCCGCCGCGATAATCGCGGGCGCCATATTTCCGGTCAAATCCGTAATCCGCATGGCCGGGCCGGTAAATATCCTTAATCGCGCTGTAATCTCTCGAGCGCTGATCCTGATTGCGCACCATCATGGCAATCGGCGTCCCGGTCGTCTTCCCCTCGAATACGCCGGAGAGAAGCTCCGCCACGTCGCCCTCTTTTCTGGCTGTGGTAAATCCACTCTGCCCCGGTTTGCGACGGTCCAGATAACGCTGGATATCCTCCTCACAGAGCGGAAGTCCCGCCGGGCAGCCGTCGACCGTCACGCCGAGGCCCTTTCCGTGAGATTCCCCCCACGTCATCATACGAAATACGGTTCCGAATGTCGATCCTGCCATCTGTCACATCTCACCTTTCCCGCTTCTCATTTCACCTTCACGATCGCGCAGCTGTTCGGCTCGTTGCACGCAATCGTCTTGGCGCTCATGACCAGAAGCCCCTTCTCATAATCCACATGGAAGAAGGTAATGGAGCTGCTGCCATTGTTCAGACACGCGATATGCTGGTCATCCGGAAAGACCGCGATATCCTTCGGATACTCTCCGCTGATCGGAAGGCAGCCCTTCATGGTCAGAAGGCCGGTCTCCGGATCGCGGTCATAAATGGTCACCGACTCGTCACCCGCATTGCCGCAGAACATGTGCGTCTGCTTTTCATCGTTGGAGAAACGCATGGAGCAGGCGGCCGTCAGGGAATTGCTCTTCTTGCCGTGGGTCGGAATCTCCTGAATCTTGTTTAACACCGGAACGCGGTCGCCGGATTCATAGGTATATACCTCGATGGAATTCTTCTGCTGGAACAGCAGATAGGCGAATCTCCCGTCCGCGCTGAAGCGGAAGCACTTTGGCCCCGACTCCGGCAGGCAGGGAAGCATATCCACCTGGAACAGATGCTCATCCTTGTCGTTGAAACGGTAAATCTTCACCTGATCCAGGCCGGAATCCACAACCAGCACATACTTGCCGTCCGGCGTCCGGCGGGTGCAGTTCACATGGGGACGGAAATTTCTCTCCGCCACGCTGCCCAGTCCCTTGTGGAAGATCTCATCCACGATCATGCCGACGCCTCCGTCTCTGCGCAGGCGCAGGATGGTCGATTTCCCGTCGTGGTAACCGGACACGAAAATATAACGATCAGACTTGTCCAGCGAAATGTGGCAGCCCCTCATGCCGTTGATCTTGGCAGAATTCAGGCGGGACAGGCTTCCGTTCTCCAGGATGCGGAAGGCCACGATCCCCTCGTCCGCGATCGAATACAGAGTCTTTTTGTTGTGGGATGGAATGACATAGGAGGAGTTATCCACTTCCACCTCAGTGCGCGGGATAAATACGCCCTTTTCCACATCCACATCATAAATGGTGATTCCCTTGGCCTTTCCATTGTACGAATAGGAACCTACATATGCCATATACTTTCCCTGAGCCATATTATTTCCTCCTCAAATGCCTTCTGGTCTTAACTTTCTCCGGAATCATCGCGGCAATTTCGCACCATACTGCCGCATCAGCTCCATCTTACCACATCTTTGCAAAAAAATCCATCGGCAATGTATTGACATACGCAGATTTTTCAGTATAATAAATCCTGGCCGTAGATTAATATTTGTTAACTTTAAGATTATTTTTATTTTTACTTTTGTAAAAATAAACAAAAAGTTTAGTTTCAATGGAGGCGTGATCATGGACATCGGACAAAAGCTTAAGGAGCTCAGAGTCCTGAAGGGGCTGACACAGGAGGAGCTTGCGGACCGGGCGGAGCTGTCCAAGGGATTTATCTCCCAGCTGGAACGAAACCTGACCTCCCCGTCGATTGCCACGCTGACGGACATTCTGCAGTGCCTCGGCACGACCCTCGGCGATTTCTTCAACGAGGGGCCGGAGGAGCAGATCGTATTCGAGAAGAATGACTATTTTGAAAAGTATGACCCGGAGTTAAAAAACAACATCCGCTGGATCATCCCCAACGCGCAGAAAAACCGGATGGAGCCGATTCTGCTGACGTTAGAGGCCGGGGGCGAGACCTATCCGGACACGCCCCACGAGGGCGAGGAGTTCGGCTACGTGCTCTCCGGCGCTGTCTCCATTCACCTGGGGAGCCGCATTTACCGGGCGAAGAAGGGCGAGTCATTCTATTTTACCGCCGACAAAAAGCATTTTCTGACAAGCAAGGCCGGCGCACAGCTGATCTGGGTCAGCTGCCCGCCGAGCTTCTAATACTATAGGAAACGTCAGATTTATTTGCCGTTTCCTATAAGGCCGTCCGGGCATTCATTTACAGAATACAGGAGGAACGATCATGGGGCAGTCCCTTATTGACCTGGAACACATTACCAAAAGCTTTGACGGAACCGTCGTCCTTGACGACTTAAACCTTTCCGTCAAGGAAAACACCTTCGTAACCCTGCTTGGTCCAAGCGGCTGCGGCAAGACGACGACGCTTCGCATCATCGGCGGCTTCGAGACGGCGGACAAGGGCCGCGTGATCTTCGACGGCGTCGACATCAGCCGACTCCCGCCGAATAAGCGCCAGCTGAACACAGTATTCCAGAAATACGCCCTGTTCTCTCATATGAATATCGCGGAGAACATCGCCTTTGGCTTAAAGATCAAGGGCAAGTCCAGATCCTATATCCAGGACAAAATCCGGTATGCCCTGAAGCTGGTGGGCCTGCAGGGCTATGAAAACCGCACGGTAGATTCCTTAAGCGGCGGCCAGCAGCAGCGGATCGCCATCGCCCGCGCCATCGTAAACGAGCCGCGCGTGCTTCTTCTGGATGAGCCGCTTGGCGCGCTGGATTTAAAGCTCCGGCAGGATATGCAGTACGAGCTGATCCGCCTGAAAAATGAGCTTGGCATCACCTTCATCTATGTGACCCATGACCAGGAGGAAGCGCTGACGATGTCTGACACCATCGTCGTCATGAACCAGGGATATATCCAGCAGATGGGAACCCCCGAGCAGATCTATAACGAACCGGAGAACGCCTTTGTCGCAGACTTCATCGGCGACAGCAACATCGTTCCCGGCCTTATGATCCGCGACGAGCTGGTGGAGATTTTCGGCGCCAGGTTCGTCTGCGTGGACAAGGGCTTCGGCGAAAACCGTCCGGTGGACGTGGTCATCCGCCCGGAGGATGTGGAGTTGGTCGCGCCGGAGCAGGGAACGCTCGTCGGGCGCTGCACGCACCTGATCTTCAAGGGCGTCCACTATGAGATGGAGGTGACTACGCCGGACGGCTTCGAATGGCTGGTCCACAGCACGACGCTCTGCCCGGTAGGGAAGGAGGTCGGCATCCACGTCGACCCGTTCAACATTCAGATCATGAACAAGCCGGAATCCGAGGATGAGGAGGCGGTGGGAGTCAATGAGTAAAAAAATCCTTTCGTGGCCATACGTCCTGTGGATGACCGGATTTATCCTCATCCCGCTCGCCCTGATCGTATACTATGGGCTGACGGATAAGAGCGGCGCGTTCACGCTGGCGAATGTCATCGCCATCACGACGGCAGAGCATTCCAAGGCGCTGTGGCTGTCTCTGGCGCTCTCGTTTGGCAGCACCGTCATCTGCCTGCTTCTGGCCTATCCGCTGGCGATGATCCTGCGAAACCGTGGCGTCGGACAGAACAGCTTTATCGTATTTATCTTCATCCTTCCGATGTGGATGAATTTCCTGCTGCGCACCCTGGCCTGGCAGACCCTGCTGGAAAAAAACGGCGTGATCAACGCGATCCTTTCCATGCTTCACCTGCCGACGCAGAGCCTGATCAACACCTCGGGGGCCATCATCCTGGGCATGGTTTACAATTTCCTGCCCTTCATGGTGCTTCCGATTTACAATGTCCTCTGCAAGATCGACGACGACACGATCAACGCGGCGCGGGATCTGGGCGCGAATTTCTGGCAGACGCTTTTATGGGTCTGGATTCCCTTAAGCGTCCCCGGCGTCATCAGCGGCATCACGATGGTATTTGTCCCGGCGCTCACGACCTTTGTCATTTCCAGCCTCCTCGGCGGCAGCAAGATCCTGCTGATCGGAAACGTCATCGAGCAGGAATTTACCAAGGGGAGCAACTGGCATCTGGGATCCGGGCTGTCGCTCGTGCTGATGGTCTTTATCCTGATCAGCATGGCGATCGTCGCCAAATATGACAAAAACGGAGAAGGGAGTGGGTTCTGATGACAAGGCTTAAACGAAGCATCCGGCGAATCTGGCAGGATTTTTATCTGGCCATTATCATGATCTTCCTGTACGCCCCGATCGCGACGATGATCGTGCTCTCGTTCAACAGCTCCAAATCCCGCAACCAGTGGGGCGGATTTACATGGAGCTGGTACACACAGATGTTTGCCAGCCGCAATATTATGGATGCGCTGCACAACACGCTGCTCATCGCCTTTCTGTCGGCGCTCATCGCGACGCTGATCGGCACGGCGGCTTCCATCGCCATCAACAGCATGAAGCAGGTCCCGAAGACGATCCTCATGGGCATCACGAATATCCCGATGTTAAACGCGGATATCGTGACCGGTATTTCCCTGATGCTGGCATTCCTTGCCTTTGGCATTTCCCTGGGATTTCGGACCGTGCTGATTGCCCACATCACCTTCAACATCCCGTATGTGATCTTAAGCGTCATGCCAAAGCTAAAGCAGACCAGCCGCTCCACATACGAGGCCGCCATGGATCTCGGCGCGGGGCCGGTGTACGCCTTTTTCAAGGTCGTGTTCCCGGATATCCTGCCGGGCGTGCTTTCCGGATTTCTGCTGGCCTTTACCATGTCGCTTGATGATTTCATCATCACGCATTTCACCCGCGGAGCCGGAATCAACACCCTCTCCACCCTGATCTACAGCGAGGTGAGGCGCGGCATCAAGCCGTCCATGTACGCTCTGTCTTCCGTGATCTTCGTCGTGGTACTGGCGCTGCTTCTGATCAGCAATTTCGCGCCGAAAAAGAAACACAGCTAAATTTAAGGAGGAAAAGTATGAAAAATCATGTTGGAATTGCCGTTTCCCTGGCCGCCGTTTCCCTGGCCGCCCTGCTCACCGCCTGCGGTGGTTCGGAGTCTGCCCCGTCCGCTTCTGAAAGCCAGAGCAGCTCTGCCGCCGCGGATTCCGGGTCCGAGTCCGGAGATCTCGCCGGCACGACGCTTTATGTTTACAACTGGGGCGAATACATCGACGAGGACGTCATCGACCAGTTTGAAGAGGAAACCGGCATTGAGGTTGTGTACGATTTGTTTGAAACCAATGAAGAGATGTATCCGGTTATCGAGGCCGGCGGCGTCACCTATGACGTGGTCTGCCCGTCCGACTATATGATCCAGAAGATGATCGAAAATGATATGCTCCAGGCGATTGATTTTGACAACGTGCCAAACTTTGATCAGATTGATCCGGCCTATATCGAGATGTCTCAGGCATTCGACCCGGAAAACCTCTACTCTGTCCCCTACTGCTGGGGCACGGTCGGCATCCTCTACAATACCAGCCTCATCGAGGAGCTTGGCGTCGATCCGCCGACCTCCTGGGCCGATCTGTGGGATGAGCGCCTTGCCGACGAGATTCTGATGCAGGACAGCGTCCGCGACGCTTTCATGGTTGCCCTGAAAAAGGACGGCTATTCCATGAATTCCACCGATGAAGCGGAGCTTCAGCAGGCCAAGCAGGATCTGATCGACCAGAAGCCTCTTGTGCAGGCCTACGTCATCGACCAGGTCCGCGACAAGATGATCGGCGGCGAAGCGGCCGTCGGCGTCATCTACTCCGGCGAAATGCTCTACATCCAGGAGGAGGTCGAAAGCCTGGGGCTGGACTATGAGCTGGAATATGTAATCCCGGAGGAAGGAACCAATCTCTGGATTGATTCCTGGGTGATTCCGGCCAACGCGCAGAACAAGGCCGGCGCCGAGGCCTGGATCAACTTCCTGTGCCGTCCGGAGATCGCGAAACAGAACTTCGAATATATCACCTACCCGACCCCGAACAAGGGCGCGTTCGACCTGCTCGACGAGGAGACGCAGAACAACAAATCCGTCTTCCCAGATATTGATTCTCTCGCAAACAGCGAGGTCTATGAATACCTCGGCGAGGACGTCGACACGATCTATAACGACCTGTGGAAGGAAGTAAAATCAAATTAAACGCCGGAAGCTCATTCCGTCAGCAGAAAGGAACTCATCATGCTGCTTTATATCGTACGACACGGAGAAACCGATTTAAACGTCCAGGGAAGGCTTCAAGGACAGGTCGATATTCCTTTGAATGAGCACGGAAAAGAGCTTGCCCGGATTACCGGGCAGGCGCTCTGCACGGTCTCCTTTGACCGGATTTTTACCAGTCCGCTCGCGCGGGCAAAGGAAACCGCACAGCTGATCGCCGCTCCTTCCTGTGAAAGGAGGGGCTGCCAGATCCCGCTCACAGAGGATCCCCGGCTGATGGAAATATCCTGGGGCGAGTGGGAGAAAAGGGGCTGCGCGAAACACAATTTCGAGCTTCCGAAAGAGGAATACAGCCTGTTCTATACCGATCCCTTCCACTTTCGGGGCGCTCCCGGCGGGGAGGACTTAAATCAGGTCTGCGAACGGACCGGAGCCTTCTTCCGGGATCTGACCGGGAATCCCGCTCTGCGGGATGAGACGATCCTCATCTCCGCCCACGCCTGCTCCGTGCGCGGACTGCTTCATCAGGTATATCCGGATCCGAACGACTTCTGGCACGGCGGCGTGCCGGCCAATCTCGCGGTCAACATCGTAGAGGTGGACGCGGATTCCATCCGCCTCATCGCGGAGGATCAGATTTATTACGATCCGGCGCTCTCCGTCGATCCCTATCGGCTCGACGACTAACCTTTCAGGCATGCGGCTGCTTTCTCCGCATGCCATTTTTTTGCCACAGCATACAAAAGAACCTGCCGGTGGCAGATCCTTCCGTTTGCAGTCACGGCGTATCGCGAATCTTGGAAATCAGCTCCTCCTGGTCCGGGAAATACGCATCATAGAGCGGCTTCGTCCGTTCCCAAAACCGCATCCGTTCCTCCAGCGACAGGGAAATGACCTGACACCCGGCCTCTGTGACCTGCGCGAGCGCCTGTTCCTCATACTGATGCCAGAGCTCTCTCTCATAAACAGCCGACGTCTGCGCGCAGCGGGCGATCAGCTCCTGATCCTCTTTGGAAAGCTGATTCCAGGTTTCCTCAGAAACCAGCTGCAGCTCAGGAATCCGGCTGTGCTCGTCAAGCGTATAGTAAGGAGCAAAGCGATAATGCTTCTCCGCCGCATAGGAGGGCAGATTGTTTTCCGCCCCGTCGATCCAGTCACGCTCAAACAGCTCATAGACCTCCGCATATACGCTGGTAACCGGCGTAGCGCCAAGAGATTTGACGAAATCCTCCAGCAGGTCGGAATCCTGGACGCGGATTCTTAATCCCTCCAAATCCTCCGGCGTCCGGACGGGCGCGTCACAGGTATACAGACTTCTCGCGCCCGCATCGTACCAGGCCAGGGCATGGATTCCGGCTCCGTCCAGGTCTTCCATGAATTCCGTCCCGATCTCCCCGTCCAGAACCTTCCACATATGACTGCTGTCCCGATAGAGATAGGGCAGCATGAGAACCCCTATCTCCGGCACATATTTCTCCAGGGTCGGGATGGAAGCCCTGGCGAAATCAATCCCGCCATAGGTGAGCTGACGAACCGTCGACTCCTCGTCTCCCAGCGCTCCGTTCGCCTCCACCGTGATATGGATCCGCCCCCCGGACGACGTTTCCACAAGTCCGGCAAAGTAATTCGCCGCCAGTGTGGTCGGATAGTCGTCAGGCTGATTGTCTGCATAGGTGAAATACCAGGTCTGTTCCCCCTGTGTCTCAGATTCAGAAACAGTCGGTTCCGGATCAGACGCACCGGAACAGCCGGACAGACAGGCCGCCGCCAAAAGCAGCGCAAGCCGGACCTGCAAACATACCCCTCGTTTTTTCCCCACAGTTTTTTTCTCCTCTCCGCTCGATTCGCATGCTCTCTTATTTCGCAGAATGTTCGGTAAAACTGATCTGTATGACCGTTCCCTCTCCCTGCCTGCTGTCTACCTCTACCTTTCCGTCCTCGTACATCAGAGAAACTCTCTTCTGGATATTTCCCAGACCAACCCCATGGCCGCTGGCGGGCCGTCTCCTGCCTGCCCGGACGTCCTCCAGGACATCCGGTGGCATTCCGACGCCGTTATCCTCAATCCGAATCCGCAGCCTGCCGTTTTCTATCCGGCTCTCCACCAGAATCCGGCCTCCCTCCTCCTTCTTTCCAATCCCGTGAACAATGGCGTTTTCCACAAGCGGCTGGAGCATAAAGGACGGAACCAGAACGCCGGCCGTCTCCGACGCCATGGACAGCGTCGCGCGGATCCGTTCTCCAAATCGCATTTTCTGCAGATACAAATAGTCCTCGATCATACGGAATTCCTGTCGCAGAGGCGCCACCGTCTCCTCCGCCTTCAGAGAATACTGGAACAGGCGGCTGAGCGACAGAATCATCCGGTCTGTGGTATCCGCCCCCTCCATCTGCGCCATACAGGAAATCGTATTCAGCGTGTTGAAAAGAAAATGGGGATTGATCTGGCTTTTGAGGATCTCCAGGCGCATCTTCTCCAGCTGAATCTGAAGCTCGCTGTTTTCCTTAAGCGTCTCAATATAATGGGCCATCCCCTGTTTCATGCGGGTAAAGGCCTCGATCAGCTCCATCATCTCGTCCCGCTCCCGGCGCGGCGTCAGGACGCCGTCAAACTGCCGTTTCGCTATCTTTCTCGCATCCTGGGCCAGCTCGATCACCGGCCGGATCAGAAGCCGGTCCATGCTCCACCGGTTCAGGAACAATACCGCCACCGTCACGATGGCATAAATGGTCACCGCGACCGGAAGATAGCGATATTCGTTCTGTTTTTCCTGATAGACCAGATCGCCCTGTTCCATGACAATTCTGGTCAGCTGGCTTCCATACTGCACCAGATAATCCTGCATGTCGTACAGACGATACAGGCAGGGAACAAACGAGTCATCGCTGCGGCTCATCGAAAGAAACGCGTCGCGTTCCCTGGCGTACAGCTGATAGCTGTTGCGGATCCCCCAGATCTGCCGCATCAGCGCATCGGTCGGCTCTACCATCTCCGGCAGGGTCTCCAGCGTGCGGACCGCCTCCTCCGTCAGAGAAGCCGCTTCCGTCAGATCATCCAGCGGCTCGGGCTTCACCCCCAGCGCCCACTCGGTAAAGCACTTCTGCTCCTGCGCCATAGCCGTCTGAAAGCCGAGGCTGATCTGGTTGGAGTCAAGAATCTGATCCGTCGCCCGCATCAGAGAAACCGCGCCAAGATAGAGCGCCAGAATCGTCAGAACCGCCGCTCCGGTCGTTACAATGCTGAAAAGAAGGAAACGGCGTTTGATGGAGAGCGCGAGCCAGCGGTCGCGAAGCCGGTTCGTCCGGGTAGAGATCGTAGCATCCATGGCAAATTCCTGCTTTCTTAAAAGGTGGTTAAGGCAACGCCGTCCTGTGAATCCTGGCTGCGCCGGTAATCTCTGGGAATCATCCCGTTATGGCGTTTGAAAACCTTGGAAAAGTAATTGGGATCCGGATAGCCGGTGCGCACGGAAATCTCATGGACCGACAGATCCGTATTTTTTAACAGCCGGGCGGCCTCCTGCATCCGGAAGGTCGTCAGATATGTGGTGAAATTGGTTCCGAAGCCCTGCTTAAACAGCTTGCAGAAATAGGAATCCGAATAATTCATATACCGCGCCGCGTCCTGCATGGAAATTTCGTGCATGTAATTCTTGGCGATAAAATCGCTGATTTCCTTCGTAATATCTGTGGTAAGCCGGACGTCCGCATGTTCGACGGAAGGCTCTGCCTCCTCCACCGGCTCCTCCTTCGCTTCCGTCTCCCCGTCAGAAACGGGCTGCGGCTTCTCAGAAAGGCGCGTCGGACGAACGTCTGCCATATCGCTCCGGCCTTCCGCGCTGCGTCTGATTTGCGCCAGATGGACCGCCTCCTCTATGACGGTATAGAGCTCCTCGTCCTCATACGGCTTGGTCAGATAATCAAGCGCATGCAGGCGGATGGCCTGCCTGGTATAATGGAAGTCACTGTATGCCGTCAGGAAAATCAGCAGGCAGTCCCTGTCCCGCTCGCGAATCTTCGCTGCGACCTCAATTCCGCTAAGCCCTGGCATGGCGATGTCAAGAACCGCCGCCGCGACATCTCCCTCCTCCGTAAAGACTCGCATCGCTTCACATCCGTTTTCCGCCTGAACCAGCTCACAGACGTCTCCGAATTCCCGGGAAATCTTTTTACAAAGGATGGCTCTCTCGATCCGCTCGTCGTCCGCTACCAGAATTTTAATTCGATCCATATATATATGCTCCTCGTCCAGTTTCTTTCTCTACCCCAGCCGCCGTCATTGATAGCGGCTCAGATACTTTTTTATTTCCTCAATATAAATCTCGCCCATCCGGCTGAGCATCACATTCGCGCGCGTGATATAGCCGATCTCCATGACGTCGCCGGAATCCGTCTCCTCAGATTCGAGCGGAATGGCGGCATAATCGGAACCGTTTAACTCCTCGCAGATGATTCCGGAGCAGAGCGTATAACCGTTCAGCCCGACCATCAGGTTTAACATCGTCGCCCGGTCGCAGGCCTTGATGGTCTGGGAATATTCCTTCGTGCTGAGGATTTCCTCCGCGAAATAAAAGGAACTGTTGTCCCCCTGCTCAAAGGAAAGACAGGGATACTCTGCCAGCTCGTCATAGCGGATGGACGGATGAGACGCCAGCGGATGTCCCTTCCAGAGATACACATACGCATGGCAGTCGATCAGATGATGGAATTCCACCTCGCTTGAGTGAAACAGCTTGGTCAGCACCTTCCGGTTGAAATCGCTCAGATACAGGATGCCAATCTCGCTTTTCAGCGTGCTGACGTCGCTGATCACATCCCTGGTCTTACATTCACGGATGGCAAACTCATACTCAGAGGTATGGAACTGCTTCACCATCTCGACAAAGGACTTGACCGCAAAGGAATAATGCTGGGTGGAAACGCCGAATTTTTTTCGCAGATTTCCGCCTGTTCCATACTTATCCCGCAGGATCTCATACTGATGATAGACCTGGCGGGCGTAAGTCAGGAACTCCGCGCCGTCGTTGGTCAGCGTCACCCCGCGGCCGCTCCGGTAAAAGATCAGAATCCCGGTTTCCTTCTCCAGTTCCCTGACCGCGCTGGTTAGCGACGGCTGAGACACATACAGCAGCTCCGCCGCCTTATTGAGCGAGCCGGTCTCTGAAATGGTAATCACATAGTGAAGCTGCTGCAGCGTCATATGCGTTCCTCCCTCCGAATGATCCTTTCTGATGCTGCCCGTGGCGCATGTAGCCGCGCTTACAC
>JAJQCO010000130.1 GCA_021202655.1 Clostridiales bacterium
GTAAAAAATATTGTCGTTCCTGTTCGTACCACTCCAAACTGTGTCCAAGATACATATTATCTTTCCCATCAATCAGAGTTTTCTGTTGTTCAGCTGCTGTATAGTAGAAAACTCGATAATTATCTAAAATAGGTACTAGCAGTGCCATAACATCATGTGTATATTCTCTATCCGGACCAGGGCCGCCAAATTCAGTCAATACCTCGTCTATGATATCCTCAGAATTGAGTTTTCGTTTAATAAATTTAGATGCAAGGCGCAATGCTTTAGCGTAAATACGACCTTCTTCAAATGTAATGTGTTCCATGTTCGATCTCCTTTGTTCTTTTGTCCGATAAACAATCTTCATTATCGGGCGGGTTATATTTTCTGTCAAGAACAAATATCGTCATTTCATGTACTTTCCGCTCCGAGAACGTGCGCCCGTCGGGCGCACAAATAAAAAGGAGTTCTGCAATGGAACTCCTTATGTCTGTCGATTGTTTCGTTTTTCTTACCAGTATATTTGCGTTTTTTCAGTTGACCAATCTAAAGATATTTTGAATCGTTGCACAACCCTTTTCTCTCCTTAAGCCATTTCAGAAACTCTTCATCCTGACGTATCCTGTCTTCAGCCATAGGCGTGACTAAGCAGCAACACACAGAAAAAACTGCCAATATAATGATAATCAGAATAATTACAGCACTCATTATTCTTTCTCTCCTCTCGTAATTTCTGGTATCTGCGGAATCCGGTTCTCCTCTGTTTTCCGGATTCTGCCCGGAAGTTTGTCAGATAGTTCCGGGCGCTGTGCTTCCAGGACAGCCAGAATCTCCTGTGAAGTGACAGCATTTTCACCAGGAAGTCTCAACGCAGAAACATTCTCCTGCCACACCTGCTCCCCGTCATAGCAGAAAATTTCCGTCTCTGCTACAATTCTCGCTTCCAGTTCCGGATTGCTTCCATCATCTCCTGTTTCTATCCGCATGCCGGCTGCCTGCTTGGCACTAACCGAAAACAAATTATCCGGCACGCTCTCATCGGAGAGTATGTTGGCAGCATAGCCTTCTTCAAATGGTGCCAGTGCCTCCGGCGATGTGCCAAGGAACTCAGCAATCTCATCTTTCGACATCAGCGCTTCACTTGGATTGCTGAAAAACGCACCGGAAACAGTGTGTTTCGGTTCTTTCTTTCCAAACATTTTACTTCCTCCTCTTCTTCAGACTCAAACAATCTCATTACCGATAAGAGTATGGCAATTCAGATTAAGAACAAATCTCGTACTGGTCATGCGAAACAAATGGAAATTCTTAAGATTTCATGTTATGATATAGGCCAAGAATATACCATTACACCAGTTACACCAAAAGCAAAAAGGCAATGAGATATGACCATAAACACCAGAATTCGCGAAATAAGGAAATCACTGAATTTAACCCAGAAAGAATTCGGAAAACGGATCGGCCTGACACAAAATTCTATCAGTTGTCTGGAAAAAGATGGGACAAATGTTACCACACAGACCATCCGCTTAATCTGTGCTGAATTTGGAATATATGAAGAATGGCTGGTTTCTGGTACAGGCGAGCGGTTCAACAGCGGAAAAGCCTTAGATGACAAAATGCTCGCACTGATCTCCATTTACCGCGAATTATCGCCGCTATTTCAACAGGCGCTCATATGTCAGGCAGAAAATCTCCTGAAATTGCAGGAAGAGATGAATATCAGCCACTGACAGCAAAACCGCCGCAATGATTGCGGCGGTCTGCTGTGATGGATTTTTATATGTTGAACGCCGACAGGATGTACGCAGAATCTGCCCGCAGAGCCTATCAGCAGTGATGCCTTATTCGATGACAGCGAACTGGGCTGCAGAGACTTCATAGGCTGTTCGCTTTTCTACCGTCCCATTCTCCAGTTTCTTATCGTACTCGCGGCTTTCAATCCGGCCAGAAAGCTGGACATTCGCACCAGACTTGATTTCTTTCGCATTTTTCGCATTCGTACCCCATAGGATACACGGAATATAATCCGTCCTTCCATACGGGCGGTTGACTACCAGAAGCAGGTCTGTGATGTCACGGCCAAGCGGAGTTTTCCGGTAGACCGGTTCTTTGATCACGCGCCCGGTCAGGGAAATGTTATTGTAGAACTTTTCGGGATCCGTTTCAGGGATCCACTCCTCAGCAAATACGGAAAGTACTGTATGGGACTTTCCTGCCTCATCATAAACACGGCGCGAGCGATAACTGCCCTTCACAGTAACCGTTGTCCCGGCTGCACTCTTTTCCTTGTCAAACAGGTTATCTCTTACAATCACCGGGATGATATCATCCTTTCCGCTTAACCGCGTGATGATGATCTCTGCCCGATAATAGGAAGCACTTCCGTCTTCCATTGTGTGGCTTAACAGCGGAGCCGCCGCAAGCTTTCCAGTAAGTGTCACTTCGTTATTGATCTGCATAATATTTTCTCCTCATGTTATGTATTCCAGCAGGACTATCTCTGCTGCTATCTATATTATGGAAAATCAGCTTTGCGGATTTTTCGGTTTTTCTTACCTAACCGGTATCTAAACACAAAAATTTTAGGTATAGCAAAGGCAGGCCCTCATTGTGCCTGCCCTTCTAAGACTTACCATTACCAGTCAATATCCAGATTGTCTGATGCAATCTCCCGGTATTTCAGGATATCGCAGATGCTTTTCTTGTCCATCCGCGTCCAGTCGTATGCGTAGTTTATTGCGCCGAAATTGTCCCATGAATACCAGGATACGCAGCCGATCGCAAATGCTACCGGATCGAACGTCTCCTCTGCCATGCCGATGTAATCCATGACCGCCTTCCGGTCAATCCAGTCGTCAGAGATATCAACCTCACACTCCCCGAACTGAAACAAATCTTCTTCATCCGGGTATGGGGTGCAGAGCAGCATCGGGAACGTCGTATCGGAATGTTCCGTATCCACCAGCATGCCATTCTCAAAAAAATTTCTGTCGCCATAGTTCTGATACATAGTTCATTTCCTCCTTCTTTTGCAGTAATCGTTTTGTATACAGACTATGAAAAATTCCATCTCCAATAACTTTTGTATATGATAGCAGAAAACCCGATCAGATTTACGCCTGCCGTCTGACCGGCTCTTTTGGCTTAATAATCTGCTCATCCTTAATGATGCTGTTATTCTGGAATTTCATTTTCATGGTGCCAGACAGGTTACAGTATTCTTCGATGACCTGTATTGCATCTTCCGCAGAATAGCATGTGGCAACAAAATGCCCTGCCTCCGCCATATCGGAAAGAAACTCCGTCTGCTTCTCGGTCAGTTTGTTTCTCCTGGCTTTCATCTCGACAAACAGCCCGCAGTATTTCCCTTTCGGGTAAGGCAGGCAGAGGTCGCTTACCCCTGCCTTAACACCCATCTCCTTCAGTTTGACCGCCTCAATCTGGTTGCGGCTTCCGCCGTTCGGAACATGGAACAGCCATTTGAGTTCTGGATACCGGCCTGTCCGGCATGCAGCCCATTGGGCTACGACAATCTGCTCCGCATCCTCCTTATGATGCATAATGCACCTTCTCCGCCGGAACGCGCACCATATAAAACTCATGCAGCTTGTGGCTCTCATTTTTAATAATCAGCCTGCAATATGACCTTCCCATCATCGGCTGCCGGTCAACCAGTGTAGCCGGTACGCTTTCACCCTGATCGGACTGCATGGTTACGCCCTCTCCCCGAATCGGATATTCTTCCGTTTCTGATGAAAGCCATGCTTCCAGATTAACATATTTCCGTACCGCACAATCTCCAAATGTCTGCATCTCTTTCGCAAGCTCTTCATCACTCATTTGAGCCAGTCTTTCTCTATTCGTCATGAAAATTCTCCTTTTCTTCCGCCATTGGCGGATTACGATCTAAGGTTTTCTTTGGAGCCAATACTTTTCTCAATTCAGTATTGTCCCAGTCATCCTCTTATACTAATTATGGAAAATCTGTTTTCTGGCAACAGAAAAGGCGTGCATTGCACGCCCTCTCATACTTAAATATCCATCGGATCACAATCGCGACAAAAATCTTCATCGTCGATTAAATCTTCAAACTGCTCATGCCAGCATAATCTGCAGCATGACTGCTTCTCCCATATATCGCAGTGTTCCTCATCAGGACAATTGTGGCGCGGATAATCATCCGGCTCATCGCCGCTCTCATGCGGTTCATGTCCGGGCAGACATCCTGCGTTAATGATATCCTGGATAATCGCTTCTGCATCCTTCCACGATACCACATTACTTACAAAATCGTGGCCGGATTCATCTGGAATATTCTCAAACGCACATTCCGCGACGATCTCTTTCATCTCGTCCACACTGCACCCATAGGACTTTTCCATCTCATGAATGTCTTTATAGAACCCGGAAATGGCAAGTTCTATCTCACCATCTGAATACTCTGAGACATCCATGTAAGCACCCACTACGGTATAGTTGTCAGTCTTGGACTCTGCGTGCTTTGCGCGCTCATCCCCTTCGCAGGTATCGAGCCATTTGGCTTCGATTAACAAATAACGTTGATTGCCCAGTTCTTTACAGCACTGCATGCAATCGTTATCAGTCACATAAAATCCATTTGCCATAGTCAGCATAATTATTCCCTCCTAGTCCAGCATCTGATCATCGCCTGGTTTCTTCCATACAAGTGCTTGTCCGCATTCTGTACAGAATTTAGGAGCTCCATCCAGAAACGAGTGGCATCTCGGACACTCGCCTTCAACATCTCCGCCGTTGTATTTTTTCACAATTCCCTGTATTGGTTCTGATATTACGCGGCAAGAATCAAGCACGCGCCATGTGGCAGGTTTGCCTGTTTGTATTGCACACTCCATGGCTGCTTTCCTGGCTAATGATTCAACCTTTGCTTTCGCGTTACGATAATAATAGTCTCCGCGCCAAAGATTGCCATTGCTGTCATAAACCTCGATGCGGAATCCGTACTCAATCTTCTCCCGCTTCGGCTTATGTGCAATTTCATAATCAGTAATTTTATCTATGATTTCTTCCGCGGTAAAGTCCTCAAATATGTGATCGATAAACTCGGTTCCAAACAGAGCTACCATTATCCCGTCTGCAAGATGTGCTTTTAACCATCCCAACACATTCACTGCACTCATAGGTGAATCAATAGGTAAATTATTCAAAGGCATAATCACAGGAACAAGCATCTCGTCAGTCCAGATCCATCTCCCGTTGTCTTCTTTAATTCGGTAAGATATTTCAGTAATAACCTCTGTTATGGTAAGCGCTTTTCCTTTGAATTTCCCCATTTCTTCATTAAAGAGATAATTACCGTTATACAATCCAGTACTTAAATCAGATCGCACCGCTACTTTATCCCCTACTTTAAATCTCGACTCAGACTCCACCAAATCGGACAATTCAGTGATATTTTTACCAAACACAGGCAATACGTCATCGCTGACTGATGTGATGACGTGTCCTGTTTCAACTCGATAATAGGTACGTCCATCGTCTGGATAATATCGCGTTGTTCGTGTTAAGAATTCGCCAGAAAGCCATTTGTACCCCAGACTGTCCAGGTACTTCAACAGCGCTTTGGCTTGTTCTTCGGTTTTACAATGGATAATCATACCTGGCTGAATGATCCCTTTTTTAAATTTCATTTCAATCCCTCCTCGTACTTACCTTTGTGGACGGATAAGCCCGGAAGCAGCCTCCGTAAGTCGTATCCAGTGTCAGGATACCGTCTGGATGACGAGTGATGTTATAAAAACCACTGGACGTCAGCCCTTTCTGGTATTTTTTCAGGGCTTCTTTTTCTGATGATGCCTGAAGCGTCGTACAGAAGCCATCGCGCGAATTTTCTTTATAGATATCCCAGTATCTTTGCATGGTTATTCTCCCTTCTGCTCTCCTTTTGGACACGCAACGATTTCATACCGTTCCTCGTATCCGTCTCCATAGCGGATCGAAGTCTCGTAGCACGAACACACAGACAGTGTTCTGGTATCTTTGTCCGGATCATCTGACGACGCATCATCGTACATTTTTTCTGCAGTTTCCAGGTTTTCAGCTGCATTCAGTTCGACCAGCCTGGTTACAGTACGTGTACGCATGATTTTAATTGCGGAATCAAAATCAACCGGAGAACTCTCGATTGCCATCGACAGATATTCGTCGTTCCACGACAGAACCTGGTACATATCTTTTTCGGTATTGCTGTATGCGGTCATTCTCTCTCCATCTGTAACTACACGGATTTCATGATCCATGCCGGAGATATTGACTATAACAGCGATACCGGCC
>JAJQCO010000018.1:0-1662 GCA_021202655.1 Clostridiales bacterium
GTGTAAAAATGGACGAGACACTGATATTTGATGATCAGAATTATCAGATCAGGACATGTGAGATCAACGGGCACTGTATGACATATCGGGCGTTTGAGGGAATTTCGTATTGTAAATATCCGCTTGATCCGGTGCAGAAATTAAATCTGTATGTGCCGGAAGCATTTTACAGAGGAGAGTCTGTCAACGATTATGATTGGAATACAGCGCCCGTATTTATGCCCAATACGGTGGGAGAATATCTTCCGGGCATGGTGGACAAACCTGGTTTGGATGGGAATGGGAATATGAATTCCATCCTTGCGGCGCTTGAGCACGGATATGTGGTAGCAAGCGTTGGCGTGAGGGGACGCACATCAAAAGCAGGAAAAGCGCCGGCGCTGATTGTGGATATGAAAGCGGCAATCCGTTACCTGCGACATAATAAAAATCAGATTCCAGGTAATATGGAATGGATTGTCACAAACGGGACAGGCGCGGGGGGCGCTTTATCTGCCCTGGCGGGGGCATCCGGAAACAGCCGGGATTATCAGATTTATCTGAAAAAAATAGGAGCTGCAGAGGAGAGGGACGATATTTTTGCGGCCAGCTGCTATGCTCCCATTCACAATCTGGAACATGCTGATGAAGCCTATGAATGGATGTTTGGCGGAGAACGCAGATATTACATGGAAAAATTGGTATCTGACGAAGAAAATGAGAAAGAAAATAGAGACAGGCATAGCTTTCCGGAAGAAGCATGGACAGTCAGGCAGATAGATTTGTCAGAGCAGCTGAAAAGGCAATTCCAATTTTATGTGAATCATCTGAGACTGACAGATGGGAGAGGAAATTTCCTGCGTCTGGATGAGAACGGAGAAGGAAGCTTTAAGGATTATGTGAGCAGCTATGTAGAGTGGTCGGCTCAGGTTGAAATGGATCGTCGTCGCTTCACCGTAAACAAATTTGGTTCTGTGGACCAGGATGACAATTCCGTGGAAAAACAGACTTATATTACAATCAGAAACGGAAGAATCGAGTCATTTGACTGGGATGAATTTATCAGGACAGGAACCAGAAGGAAAGAGGTACCGGCTTTTGACAGACTGGATCTGGCAAGTCCGGAAAACGAAGAGTTTGGAAGCGAAAATACGAGTCGGAGACATTTTACAGAGTTGTCCAGGAGCTACAGCGAGGAAGAAGGGGAGATGGCAGAAGCATTTGTCATCAAGAGAATGAATCCCCTGAAATATATCGGAAAGGCAGATACGGCAAAGCATTGGAGAATTCGCCATGGAACATTTGACAGGGATATTTCCCTGGCCATTTCGGTTATACTGGCAACAAAGCTGATGGATAAAGGGTTTAACGTTGATTTCTTCCTTCCATGGGGAGTAACGCACGGTGGAGATTATGACCTTGATGATTTGTTTGCCTGGATTGATCATATTTGCAGGGAATAGGATGCCAGGGTGAAAGAATTGTGAGTAATCTGGCATGGAGCGAAGAAATCTGAAGTATCATAGGGAACATCGTATAACAAGGTTTCACGTGAAACACAGGAGGAAGACGTGGAAGACAGAAAAGGAAAATCATTTCCATATGATAATATTATAAATTTGCCACATTATATTTCGAAAAATCATTCGCAGATGTCAATGAGAGATCGTGCGGCACAATTTT
>JAJQCO010000018.1:1672-2670 GCA_021202655.1 Clostridiales bacterium
GAAGCGGTAGAAGAGACGGCAAGACAAACCTGGGAACAGATTGAGCCGGATGAGGATCAGAAAGAGATGATCAATCGCATGTTGCAGATCGTCCAAAAAAGAATAGCAGAACATCCGGAGATTGAGGTTACTTATTTTGAGGCGGATCAGAAAAAAGAAGGCGGCCGATATGTAAGCAAGACGGCATCGGTAAAAAAGATAGACGAATTCAGAAAAAATCTGGTTTTTCAAAATGGGGATATCATTCATATCCGTGATATCCTGGAGCTGAATATTCCAGTCAAATAGGAAAGGACACCGAAGAGCCGGAAGGAGCTGCCAGCGGCAGCTTCCTCCGGCTATATACATGTAATAAAAATCTGTGATTAGAAAAATTCTTCCGTCGCAAGTCGAATAAATTCTTTCATTTCCCGGGATTCAAATTTACTTTTGTGATAAAACAGCTGGCGGTACATGGTAATATGGATGTCCTGTATATCAAGGATAACAAGTCGTTCCTGATTGACGTACTGCTGAACGGCAAAATAAGGCAGGAGAGAGATGCCCTCATTTTGTTCCAGCATAAGAATAATAAATTCTGTATTGCTGATTTCCATCAGAGGCGAGATGGAAAGCTTGCGCTCAGCAAGACACTGGTCAAAGGCCTGCCGATAATTGGCATTTTTTTCCGTGAGGAAAAAGGTCTCTTCGGTCAGATCTTCAATCGAAGTCGGTTTTTCCTGCTTTTTGATGAGATGAGAATGCGGGGAAGCGACAAATACCATATCCTCTTTGATTTCCATAGCCTTCACCCAGTCTTTATCATATCTGGGAACATCCAGAATATAGATCAGATCCAGCTCATTTCGTTCCATCTGGCGGATCAGCTCTTCCGGTGAATCCGTAATGATCTGGATGGCGACCTTTGGATAATGGCTTCGGAAGTAGGAAAGAATCGGGGGCAGCTTGGAGAAGCAGAGTGATTCAATCGTACAGACACGAAGAGGACTGTCGAGCTC
>JAJQCO010000018.1:2680-6289 GCA_021202655.1 Clostridiales bacterium
CTCATGATCATCGCTCAGGGTATATTTTGCTTTGTCGACTTCATAGAGAATATGCCTGGCAGATTCCAGAAACTGTTCGCCCTGCGCGGTCAATATCACACGTTTTCCGATCCGATCAAAAAGCTGAGTTCCAAGCTCGGATTCCAGATTCCGGATGTGTACGGTGACGGCGGACTGTGTATAACCCATGTATTCGGCAGCTTTTGAAAAACTCTGAAAATTTGCCACCTGAATGAATGTGCTAATTTGACGAAATTCCATCGGTTTTTTCCTCCGAATTTATGAAAATATTTCATAATTACGATAAAATCCATGAATTTGCTTTGTCTTATGTGTTTATGATACAATCAAATCACGAAGACGTCAACAGGAATTTGTACAAATGCCAGACAAAAGAAACACAGAAAATAACAATCAAAACAAAACACAAATGTCCGTGGAGGAAAGACATCATGAAAGAAAAGAAGAAACTCGGCCTTGTACCGAAACTGATCATTGCTATTATTCTCGGTATTTTAATCGGGCAGTTTTTGCCGGTATGGTTTTGCCGGATCGTTGTGACGCTGTCCGGGTTGTTCAGTTCATTTTTGAAATTCGTGATTCCCCTGATGATTCTTGCCTATGTCACGATGGGAATCGCAGATTTGTCACAGGGAGCGGGGAAGCTGCTGCTGATCACCGTTCTGATTGCTTACTCATCCACACTGATTTTTGGCACGGCATCGTTTTTGGTGTCTGTCAATCTGTTCCCGAGCTTTATGAGCGAAGGGGCGCTCGAACAGATCGCATCGACTGCTGGCGTATCCCTGGATCCCTATTTTTCAATCAGCCTGGAGGCGATTCTCGATACGCTGTCGGCTGTCGTGCTGGCCTTCATCCTTGGACTTTGCCTGTCGACGATGAGAGGAAAGGAGATCGGAGAAAGCCTTTACAACGGGATGACAGAATTTTCCAGGATTATTGACAAGGTGCTGCATTCTGTCATTATTCCGCTTCTCCCGCTCTATATCTGTGGTACGTTTGTGGATATGACGAAGTCCGGTAAGACCTTTGCGATCCTGAGCATTCTCTGGAAGGTATTCCTGGTTGTGATCCTGATGCACCTGATCTGCATCCTGCTGCAGTTTCTGCTGGCCGGTTCTATCGCGGGAAAGAATCCGTTTGTCCTGATTAAAAATCAGATCCCCGGGTATACGACCGCCCTTGGCACGCAGTCTTCCGCGGCGACGATTCCGGTCAATCTGCAGTGTGCTGCAGCGGATGGAATCTGTGAACAGATCCGCAACTTTGTCGTGCCGCTCTGCGCGAATATTCATATGGCCGGTTCCATGATTACCATTACCGCATGCGCGACGGCGGTATGCCTGATGAATCAGCTGCCGATCAGTCTTGCCACGGTAGTGCCCTTTATCATGACGCTGGGGGTTGCGATGGTGGCTTCTCCGGGTGCGCCGGGCGGATCAATCATGACCGCGCTTCCGTTTTTGTATATGGTATTCGGCGCGGAAGCGGGAGATCCGAATGGCCCGATCTGTGCGATTATGGTAGCGCTCTATATCACACAGGATTCGTTCGGAACGGCATGCAATGTGTCTGGAGATAATGCAATCGGAACGATTGTGGATACCATTTACAAGCGTTTTATTCTGAAAGAGGCGAAGGCGTAAATGTCATTCATCAGTGTATTTGACGTGTTGGGGCCGAACATGATCGGGCCGTCCAGCTCACATACGGCAGGAGCGGCGAAGATCGCTTTTCTGGCGCAGAAGATGATATCCGGACCATTGATCCGGGTGGAGTTTATTCTGTATGGTTCGTTTGCCAGAACCTATCACGGACACGGAACAGACCGGGCGCTGCTTGGCGGCATCATGGGTTTTGAAACCGATGATATGAGAATCCGTGATTCTTTTGAGATCGCGAGGGAACGGGGAATCTGCTTTTCGTTTCGTCCGAATGAGGAGGAGACAGAGGTACATCCGAACACGGTCGATATTCTCATGGAAAATTCTGCCGGAGTCAGGATGAGCGTGAGAGGGGAATCGCTTGGCGGCGGCAAGGTGAGGATCGTGCGGATCAATCAGGTGGAGGTCGATTTCAGTGGAGAATACAGCGCGGCTATCGTGACCCATTTGGACAAGCCGGGTGTTGTGGCGCATGTGACAAAATGCCTGAGCGACCGGAATGTCAATATCGCGTTTATGAAGCTGTTCCGGGAGTCAAAGGGTCATACCGCCTATACGATTGTGGAATCGGACGGGCGGTTGCCGGAGGACATAGTGGATGAGCTGAAGGAGAATGAAAATATTTGTGAAGTTATGATCGTGCAGTCGCAGAGTGATACGGGGAGGCTTGCAAATGGACTTTAAAAACGCAGAGGAGCTTTTGCGGATTTGTGGGGAAGAAAAGCTTCCGATATCGGAGGTGATGAGAGAGCGGGAGATTGAGCTCGGCGAAATCACAGGCGATGAGGCAGATCAGCGAATGGGAAATGTGTTGAGAATCATGCGTGATTCGGCAAAGACGCCGATTGAAAAACCGGGCAGATCCATGGGCGGATTGATTGGCGGAGAATCAAGGAAGTTATATGATCGTCATGTCGCAGGAAGCAGTATCTGCGGTTCGTTTCTGGGTCGTGCGATCATCTATGCGATGGGCGTACTGGAGACCAATTCCTCGATGGGGCTGATTGTCGCGGCTCCGACGGCCGGATCTGCGGGAATTGTGCCGGGGCTTTTGCTGGCGGCACAGGAGGAATATGATATGGAGGACAGTCATCTGATCAAAGCCCTTTTTAATGCGGGGGCCATTGGATATCTGGCCATGCGAAATGCGACCGTGGCGGGAGCGGTGGGCGGCTGTCAGGCAGAGGTCGGAGTGGCTTCGGCCATGGCTGCCTCTGCGGTTGTGGAGCTTTTGGGAGGAACCCCGGAGCAGTGTCTGGATGCAGCTTCTACCGTTATGATGAATATGCTGGGACTGGTCTGTGACCCGGTTGGCGGACTGGTAGAATATCCGTGCCAGAATCGGAATGCAGCCGGTGTGGCAAATGGACTGATTGCCGCGGAGATTGCTCTGTCCGGGATTCGTCAGAGAATTCCGTTTGATGAAATGCTGGCAATCATGTATTCTGTCGGGAAGACGCTGCCGGCATCCCTGAGGGAGACCGCGAAGGGCGGATGTGCAACCGCGCCTTCCGCCTGTGGGATGTGTACGCAGCATTGTGCGTGAAAAGCTGACTTCCACGTGTGAATGTGCGCCGCGACCGCGGCGCGCCGCCACACAAGAAACAGGAGCTCCCGGAAAAGAAGAAAATGGATTCTTTTCCGGGAACTCCTGTTTTTTATTGATGTGATATGTCAGGCCTCGGCCTGGCTTTGGCTTACCTTCGCTGATTTTCTGCGTCGGATTCCGGCAAATACGGAGCCGGAAATATTATGCCATACGCTGAATATGGCGCCAGGTAGCGTTGCCAGCGGATTTGCCGCAAAATTGGCTGTGGCCAGAGAAACTGCCAGGCCGCTGTTCTGCATTCCCACCTCTATGGCAATCGCCGTCGATTTTTTATATTCCGTCTTCAGCAGACTCGCTGCCAGAAGTCCGATTCCC
>JAJQCO010000017.1 GCA_021202655.1 Clostridiales bacterium
CCATAGGATCAGTGTCCGCTTCCTCATAAAATCTCCTTCCTGCTTCTCTTTTTTCAGCATTCGCCGTCGTCTGATTTTGACGGTTTCCTGTTTCTGTATGGTTGAATGCGTTTTCTTTTTTACGGTTCTTATCCTACCATCCGTCCATGAACCATAATTTAATCGAAGATGAATTCAGGATGAAATCATATTTTTTTTATAAAAAATGGATATCTGTTCATGCCTGATTCATCGTTGTAAAATATAATTGCTTCAGATCGTTTGACACAAGGAGGACGTGACATATGAAGATCCGCATTCTGATCGCCGAGGACGACGAATCTCTGTTAAATCTCTACAGTATTTTTCTGACAAAGGAAGGATTTGACGTGTCTCAGGCCAAAAACGGACAACAGGCCTTTGATATTCTCGATAATGAACATATTGACATGATACTGACCGATATTATGATGCCGGAGATGGACGGCTATGAATTTGTGCGACTGCTCCGCTGGCAGAATCCGTCGATTCCAATTCTGATTATTACCGCAAAGGGTGATTTTGTTTCCATGAGCAAGGGCTTTGCCCTCGGCACGGATGATTACATGACAAAGCCGATTGACTTAAACGAGCTGCTTTTGCGTATCCGGGCTCTGCTTCGCCGCGCCAATATCCTGTCACAGAAACGGATTCAGATCGGCGATACCGTCCTGGATTCCGATTCGCTCACCATCACCTGCGGGGAGGAATCCATCACGCCGCCGCAAAAGGAATTTCATCTTCTTTTTAAGCTGCTCTCCTACCCGGACAAGATCTTTACCCGCATGCAGCTGATGGATGAGATCTGGGGACCGGACAGCACCTCCGAGCTGCAGACCATCGACGTCCACATCAACCGTCTGCGCAAAAAATTTCAACAGAATCCTGATTTTGAGATTATAACAATTCGCGGACTCGGATATAAGGCGGTGATCAAAAAACATGAAAATATTTAAGCTGTTCGGCTGGCTGATTATTACCCTGTTTGTGACGCTTCACATCGGACTGTTTTCCTCCACCGGGATGATCTTTCTCATGGAGCGTCTGGGAATCATTCATCAGACGCAGCCGGTTCCCTGGATGACGCTTTTCAGCACGATCATCGCTTCCTTTTCGATTGCCATCATCCTGACGGCCATTGTCGCCCGCAGGCTTTTTGCCCCGCTGCGCTTTCTCGCACATGCCATGGAGGAGGTTGCCACAGGAGATTTTTCCGTCCGTCTTCCGGAGGACAATCCCGGTCTCTGGATGCACGACGTCAATATCAATTTTAACAAGATGGTAAACGAACTGAATTCCAGCGAATTACTGCAATCCGATTTTATGCAAAGCGTTTCTCATGAATTCAAAACGCCTCTGTCCGCCATGGACGGATATGCCTCCCTGCTTTTGTGTACCCCGCTGACGGCGGAGCAAAAACAGTATGCGGAACGCATCTCCAAGAGCTGCAGACAGCTCTCCATTCTGACCGGAAATATCCTGATGCTTTCCAAGCTGGAAAACTCAGAAATCATTTCAAAGAAAGAGCTTTTCCCGCTTGACGAACAGATCCGCCAGGTGGTTCTGAGTATGGAATCGCTCTGGAGCGCCCGCTCTCTGAATATGGACCTGATCCTCCCGGAAACCCCCTATTACGGGAACAAAGACCTGGTGATTCAGATCTGGGTCAATCTTCTCTCAGACGCGATCAAATTCACCCCGCAGGGAGGCGTCATATCTATCTGGATTGTCGACGGAAAAGAGGACATCCGCGTCATGTTCCGCGATACCGGCATCGGCATGAGCGAGGAGGTTCAGTCCCGGATCTTTGATAAATTCTATCAGGCAGAAGGCAGCCGCAGCATGCAGGGAAACGGACTGGGACTCGCCCTGGTAAAAAAGGTCGTGACGCTCTGCGAAGGCGAAATCTATGTAGAGAGCCAGCCGGATCTGGGATCCTCTTTTACCGTCATTCTGCCAAAGAATTACCCGTAATTCACCCGAAGTTCACAATTTCATGATAAAGTATATCTGATTATGTGTGGTTCTCTTAGTTGATTGAGAAACGAAAGGAGGATTTTCGTTATGAAAAAAGGACTGATTGCTTCCCTTCTGCTTGCAGTCCTTCTGACCGGCTGCTCCACGGCTTACGCTGAGACGACGCCGACCGAAGAGCCCGCGTCGGAAGCCACGGAAGAAACGACAGAAGAAACAGAAGCGACGGCTGAGGAAACCGGAGAGACGGAAGCTGCCGTTTCCGTATCGGTTCCGGTGAGCGCGGTAAGCAATGAAGAATTTGCCCGCTACCTGACTGAGGTGAAAACCAATCAGTATTTTGAAGACACTCCGGTACCCGCTGAGGATATCCAGCTCATTCTGGAAGCAGGTGTGAATGCCCAGAGCGGCATGAATCAGCAAAGCTGGCACTTCACCGCCGTCACCTCCCAGGAAATTCTGCAGCAGATCGCTGACGATATGAGCGCGGGAATGCCCGCGGGCGCGATGTCATCCGCAGGCGGCGCCATGCAGAAAGCCGGGATTGCCGACGCGCCGTTAGCGATTCTGATCTCCTGCGGCGACGGCAAGGATTACGACGCCGGTCTTGCCACCCAGGCCATGAATGCCGCGGCGCTGGCGCTTGGCTATGGGACAAAGATCGTCTCATCCCCATCCATTGCCCTGAACGGAGAAAACCAGGCCGGCTATAAAGAGCTGCTTGGCATTCCGGACGATATGGCTTTCGTCGGCGCCATTCTGATCGGCGAGAAAACCGACACATCTACGCTGGACGCAGACGCCATCACCGGTCCGACTACCAGAAACGCCTTCTCGGAGATGACTACCCTCGTAGAGTAACGACAGGATCTGCCACAGGCAGCTTCTTGGCAGATTAAGGCAAATCAGATGCCTCAGGTTTCCCCCCGAAAGGTCCAAACATCTTCCACATGACCGTTTGGGGGAATGCCTTGCGCATACATGAAACAAGCCAGGAATAAGAAGAACTGCACTTCCATCACCTGTTCTTCCCATCCCTGGCTTTTTTCTGTTTTTCTTTCTCTTCCACACTTTCCTTCCGTTGCTTGACAAAGCAGGAAAGTCAAATTAGAATGGAATCAATTACGACTTTCACAAAGGACAGGAAAGACATGCTGTTTAGTTCACTCATTTTCTGCTGGTATTTTTTGCCGGCTGTATTCCTTCTCTATTTTTGTATTCCGGGACAAACCGGCAGGAACGCTCTGCTCCTGGCCGCCAGCCTGTTTTTTTATGCCTGGGGAGAGCCCCGGTATGTGCTTCTGATGCTGCTTTCCATCGGGATCAACTATCTGTTTGGGATCTGGATTGAACAGGCAGGCAGCCTTAAGCTTCGCAGGCTTCTTATGAGCTGCTGCGCCGCCGTCAACCTGGGGATTCTGGGCTATTACAAATACTTCTCGTTTTTCCTCGAGATGGCGAACAAAATATTGAGACACGAGGCCTTTGCCGCCAGGGAAATCGCCCTGCCCATCGGCATCTCCTTTTATACCTTCCAGGCGCTCTCCTACGTGATCGACGTGTACCGGGAAAAGCTTCCGGCTCAGAAAAAGCTGCTGAACCTGGCGCTCTATATCAGCTTTTTTCCGCAGCTGATTGCCGGACCGATCGTCAAGTATCACGAGATCGACCGACAGCTGACCGAGCGGACCGTCTCCACGGAGAAAGTCGCATACGGAATCCGGCGGTTTTCATTCGGACTGGCAAAAAAGGTAATCCTGGCCAACACCTTTGCCGCCGTCGTAGATGAGGTATTTGGCATGACAAACCGGGAGATGGCCGGAAGCGGCCTGATCTGGTGCGCCATTCTCCTCTACACGCTTCAGATCTACTACGATTTTTCCGGATATTCAGACATGGCCATCGGCCTGGGAAAGATGTTCGGCTTCGATTTTTCGGAAAATTTCAACTACCCCTACCTGTCCGGATCCGTGCGGGAATTCTGGCGCAGGTGGCACATTTCTCTCTCCACCTGGTTCAGAGAATACCTCTATATCCCGCTGGGCGGAAACCGGAAAGGGGCGGCGCGAACCTACGTCAACCTGTTTCTCGTATTCCTGGCAACCGGATTCTGGCACGGCGCCGGGCTCAACTTTATCCTCTGGGGCGCTTACTACGGCGTCTTTCTGGTGGCCGAGCGGCTGTTCCTGGGAGACCTCCTGGAGCGCAACCGATTTAAAATCCTGAACCACATCTATACCATGCTTGTGGTAGTTGTCGGCTGGATGCTGTTTCGGATTGAAGAGCTGCAGATCCTGCGCAAGCTGCTTAGGGGGATGGCCGGAAAAAGCCCCGGATGCTACACCATTCCCATGTTTGTGGACAGACGTGTTCTCTTCTGGGCGCTTGTGGGCGTCCTTCTGTGCGGACCGCTGCAGACTCTGTGCAAGCCTCTTCACAGACATCTTTTTGACGAGTCGCATACCGGCTGGCCGGACGTGGTCATGATGGCGGCATGCATGCTGCTCTGCACCATGTTTCTGGTAACCAATACCTATAATCCATTTATCTATTTCCGATTTTAATCCCTGCCGCACAAAATTCGCAGGGGCGGGCTGCCGAGCATCGGCCGGGCCCGGTAAGGAGCTATATGAAAAAGTGTATGATTGCCCTGTTTTTTGCCATTCTTCTGCTGCCAAACCTCATCTGGCAGGTTGCCGGAACCGGGGAGACAGTCAATACGGAAAACCGCGAGCTTGCCGAATGGCCGGAGCTCTCCCTCGATCATCTGGAGCAGTTCCCATCCGGAGTGGAGAACTATATCAACGATCACGCTCCCTTCCGCTCAGACTGGATCAATACCTACGCATCCCTCAATCTGTCTCTGTTTCACAGCATTGACCACACAGACGTCATTGTCGGAAAGGAAAACTGGCTGTTTTACAAAGGAAACGAGACCGTCATCGACACGCTTCGTATCTGTCCGTTTTCCGAGGAAGAAATGTCCATCATCCTGGAGCAGCTTCTGGAAATCCGGGACAAATATGCAAAAAACGGACGGGAATTCGTCTTCCTGATCGTCCCCAATAAGGAGACCATCTACAGCCAATATCTGCCCGACTGCTATGCCCCGCTGTCAGACATTTCCCGGGCGGAGCAGCTGACAGACTATATCCGCTCCCATTCGGACATTCACGTCCTGTTTCCCGTAAAGGAGCTACAGGAGGCCAGCCTCGATAACCTCACCTACTACAGGACCGACACCCACTGGAATGCGCTCGGCGCCCTGATCGGAAGCCACCTCCTGATCGAAGCGGCAGGCGGCATGCCTCCGGACGCAAACGCCTTTTCTCTGACTATGGAAAACGGTGGACGAGGGGATCTGGGCGATCTGGGGCACACCCCCATGTCATACATAGACGAAACCTATATCCATATCCTGGATTACCTGGAGGACGTAGATACCGAGATTCTGGAATATGACGGAGACGGCTCGGGTCTCATTCGGACAACCTCGCCAAACGCACCCGACACACGAAGCATCGCCATGGTCCGCGATTCCTTCGCCGAAGCCATGGTTCCGATCCTGTCCAGAAATTTCCAGAACATGACGTTAATCAACTGGAAAATGCTCGCGACGATTGATCCCGCTTTCCTGGACGGCGACGTCTTCGCCTATGAAATTGCCGAGAGAAATCTCGGACGGCTGCAGGGCGATCTTGCGACATTGCTTGAAAAATAAGACCGCTTCGGATCCATGCTTCCCCCGTTTGTTCCTTATACCCCGTAATCCGGAAACCTGTCCAGGTAGCGCTCCACGGATATCCACCGGTACTCATGCTGACATACCTGATCTGCCCGGATCATCTCCGTGAGTACCCGAACCGCCTTTTTTACCGCCTCAGAAAGCATCTTGCCGCGCAGCAATTCTCCCGTCATCACTGCGGAAAAAATATCTCCGCTTCCCGCAACCCGCACGGGAATGTATTCATAAGGAACCGTGAAATAGTTCCGGTTCCGATGATCATATCCGCTGACGACATGCTGTCCGCTCTCCGTATCAAACGCACTGGTAATCACAACCGACCCCTGTGAAATCCCATGAAGCCCGTCCACCAGCTCCCGGATCTCCTCCGGCGTACCTGTTTCCTGACCGGGACGGATCCCGGTGAGAAACGACGCCTCCGTCATATTCGGAACCATCACATCAGAGAGAGCTGCCAGCCTCCGCAACGCGTCCACCCGCTCCTCTCCGATCCCGTTGTAAAGCCGACCCCCGTCAGCCATAATCGGATCCACCAGAACC
>JAJQCO010000221.1 GCA_021202655.1 Clostridiales bacterium
ATACAACAGGATGTTGCTCCTGCATCCAGAACGCCCCGGGATCTCTCTCCAAGACGGCTGGACCGTCCGAATTTCGCTACCATATCCTTTGTGGAATCTCTTCCTGTTTCTGCGGCTGCTTTCATAGCCGGAAGCGCTTCCTCAAAAGATTTTCCTTCCTCAGCGCTTTTTTTCATCACATCCACCGCCGGTGAAAGAGTATCCACAAGCGTCTTGTCGCCAACCTTTGCGTCGACGATCCCGCACAGCCCGTCAAGTCCGGCTTCCAGCATCTTTGCGAGCCCCGCCACATCGATTTCGTCCAGATCTTCTCCAGCCTCGGCCATATCCATCAGAATTGTCCCATAAATCGGCCCCATAGAACCGCCGATCTCGTTGAGAAGAATTGTCCCCAACTCATCCAGACCTTCCGAAAAGCTGAATTCCTTATCTGCAAACCTGGTTTCGAAAACCGTAAAACCCTTATTCATGTTCATTCCATGGTCTCCGTCGCCAATCAGTCCGTCCACCTCTCCAAGATACGCCTTGTTATCCTGTATTCCCTTGACCATCCTCATTAACACTGGTTTCCCAGCACTGTTTTTAAATACGCTCACTCTGTTTTCACCGCCTTATTAAATATTATTCCTGTTTCAGACCCATGCTGTATGCCGGCATATCAATGAGTTCTTTCAACTCCTCATCCAGCTTCATGATCGTGAGCGTTGCGCCGCTCATTTCCAGGGAAGTGAAGTAATTTCCCACATAAGCGCGGTGCGTGCAGATTCCTTTTTCCTTCAGAATCTTATCAATCTCATCGTATAACACGTAAAGCTCCATTACCGGTGTCGCGCCAAGCCCAGAAACCAGAACAACCACTTCGTCGCCCTCGACAAAAGGATAATCCGGAAGAACCACATCCGTCATCCTCTTCGCCATCTGCTGTGCGCTTTCAATCGGAACCACCTCAATCCCGGGCTCGCCGTGATGGCCGATACCAACTTCCATGGTGCCATCCTTAATCTCAAAATTCGGATGACCGACAGCAGGAAGCGTACATGGTGTCAATCCGATACCCACAGAACGGGTATGATCAATCGCCTTCTGCGCCGCCGCAATAACCTCGTCCAGGTCTCCGCCCTGCGCTGCCTTCGCACCGCCGACCTTCCACATGAGAACCTCTCCGGCCACGCCACGTCTCTTCTCGCGCTGATCCTTCGGAGCGGAGGCCACGTCATCGTTGGCCACCACTGTCTTCACCGTCAGTCCTGCTTTCTTAGCCATCTTCACGGCCATCTTCACATTCATGTTATCGCCAGAATAATTTCCGTAAAGACAGGCAACTCCCTTTCCCTGATCCGCCGCTTTTGCCGCATCCAGAAATGCTACCGCTGTGGGCGAGGAACAGATTTCCCCGACCGCTGCCGCGTCACACAGGTTTTTTCCGACATAGCCGATAAAGGCCGGCTTGTGTCCGGAACCGCCCCCAGTGATGACGCCAACCTTTCCGTCCGGAATATTTTTTGCCTTTACGACACGCGGATTCTCCGTTGCCTCCACAATATCAGAATGCGCTTTCAAAAAGCCCTTCAGCATCTCGTCCACGATGTTATCCGGATTATTTAAAATTCGCTGCATAATATCCTCCTGCTTTCCAGATCTTACTGAATGGTAAATCCGCCGTCAACTAACAGATTATGGCCGGTGATCATACCCGCACCCTTGCTGCAAAGGAATGCGATAACCGATGCGATCTCTTCCGGTTCCGCAAATCTTTCTGCCGGAATCGTCTTCTTAAACTCATCGCCAACCGGACCATCCCACGCCTTGTGTCCAAGCGCCGTCAGTACCACTGTCGGAGCCACCGCATTGACACGAATGCCGTATTTGCCCCATTCCTTTGCCATTACCTTGGTCATGGCAATAATGCCGCCCTTTGCCGCGCAATATGCCACATGCTTATCCAGAGCGATCACTCCCGCCTGAGAAGCCATATTGACGATGCTTCCGTTCACTTTATTATCAATCATATATTTCCCGACAGCCTGCGCCATGAAAAAGCATGCTGACAGATTGATATTAATGGTACGATTCCAGTCGTCCGCACTAATCGTCTCCGCATTATCCAGAGCGACAATTCCCGCGCAGTTTACCAGGATATCTACCTTTCCGAATGCCTTCACCGCCTCGTCAATGACCTTTGCCGGATAATCCGGATCGCACACATTTCCAACCACGCCAATGGTATTCTCACCGATCTCTGCCGCCACCTCGTCAAGCTTCGGATTCAGATCTGCCAGAACCACATTGACTCCCTTTGCGTGAAAGAACTTTGCCGTCTCATTTCCGATTCCGGCCGCCCCGCCGGTAATAATCGCCGTCATCCCCTTCAGGGAATAGTCCAGATCCACACCTTCATAAGGTAACATAACGATTGCCTCCTTTTCTCACTTTAAATGGAAAAGACAGATAAAACTGTCTTTTCCATATACGCTCATACGCTCTGTCAAATCAAACGATTAATATCTGCCCACATATTCCTCATAGTTATCCGGAGTAATCATCTCGAACGGAATCCAGTTTTCTTTCTCATAGCTTTCTCCGTTCACGCATTTCACTGCGGTCTCAAGAGCACCTGTGATCTGGCCTTCCGCATTCTGGAAGTCGCTGGCGATCATCTTGCCATTGCTGACTGCCGTAACCGCATCCGTGATACCGTCGATACCGATGCAGGGAAGATCCATACCGGCCGCCTCGATTGCTTCTCTTGCGCCAAGAGCCATCTCATCATTCTCACCGATAACGGCATTGATCTCATCACCGTAGGTGGTAAGCCAGGTCTCCATCAGCGTCATAGCCTCAGAACGAGACCAGTTTGCGGTATCGATCGCAAGGATTTCAATGTTCGGATAATTTGCCAGAACATTGGTAATGCCCTCATAACGCTGCAGCTGTGCAGACTGTCCCATCGGTCCTTCCAGAACAACAATGTTGAACGTATCGGTACCCATATAGTCGATCATGTACTGCATGATCTCTTCGCCTGCGCTCACATCCTCAGAACCCACATATGCCGTCAGATTCTCATTGTTTACCATGGTATTCACACCGATAATCGGGATCCCTGCTTCCACTGCTGCATCCACGCAGGCCGAGCATGCGTCTGCATCCTGCGGGTTCAGAATGATTGCGTCCACGCCATCGGCAATCATGGTCTCTACCTGCCCAAGCTGAGTAGCCGCATCATTGTCTCCATCATAAGACGTATAGTTTACGCCATTCTCTTTCGCCCAGGTCTGCGCCGCGTTATCCATACGCATACAGAACTCTGTCTGCAGCGTATAATAAGTCGCTCCAATCGTCAGGCCTTCTGCTCCGCTGCTTGCCGCAGCCTCCGTCGCTTCCTCTTCTGCGCCATCGTCTGCCTTCTCTGCGCTCTCTGTCGCCGGAGCAGCGGTTGTTTCCGAGCTGCTTGAGGAGCTTGAGCTGCCGCCGCATGCCACAAGGCCGAATGCCATCGCAGACACCATCATAGCTGCAAACAGTCTTTTTACAGTTTTCTTTTTCATATTGATTCCTCCTTGAAAATAATATTGTTTATCATCATATCCTCCCTGGGATTACATGAACAACTTAATCTGCCGCAAGGCTATCCAGCATAACTGCTCCAATCACTACGAAGCCCTTCACCAGAAGCTGATAATATGCGTTGACGCCCAGCATATCCAGGCCGTTAGAAAGGAACTGCATAATCAGGATACCTACAATCGTTCCCCACAATCTTCCCTTGCCTCCGGCCAGGCTTGTTCCACCAATAACAACAGCTGCGATAGCATCTGTCTCATATCCGCTACCGGTGGATGTGACGCCGGATGTTACGCGGGCAGTCGTGATCACTCCGGCCAGCGCAGAAAGCACTCCCGCCATTATGTACACGGAGCAGATGATCTTCTTCGTATTGATACCGGACACATGCGCCGCATTCTGATTTCCTCCGACCGCATATACATACCTGCCATAACGGGTCTTATAAAGAAGGATAAAACAAACTGCCAGTACGCAAATCATAATGATACAGGGAATCGGCAACGCTCCGATGCTCCCTCCGCCGATCTTCTTGAAGGAATCCGTCAGATTCGGAATCGGCTTCGCATTCGACAAAAGGAACGTAAGGCCCTCCGCGATGCTCATGGATCCAAGTGTGCCAACGAAAGCCGGCACCTTCAGATATGCCACACACACACCATTGAATATGCCAAACATAAGACCCACCAGCACACCCACAAGAATCGCAGCGATTGCCGGATATCCCATGCTCGTCTGCGCAAAATAGGCGGAATACATTCCCGCACATCCCATGACAGCGCCAACCGAAAGGTCGATTCCTCCTGTCAGCACGACAAACGTCATGCCTATGGCCAGAAGTCCGTTAATGGAAGCGATACGGAATATGTTACGAAGATTCGTTCCGCTTACGAAACGCGGCTTAATAATAGTTATAATGGCAATCAACAACACCAGACCAATTACGGAACCGTAGGTCGCGATAAACTGTTTTTTCGTCATCCCCTGATTTTTCTTTACCTTTGCACTCATGATTCTTCCTCCAACCCCTGCTTACTCTGCATGAACTTAAACTGCATCTGCGCGATTGCGTCCTGATCAAACTCCTGGCGTTTCAGTTCGCCGCTGCATTTGTGATTGCTCAGGACAATAATTCTGTCTGACATACCCATGGCCTCCGGCATCTCAGAAGAAACCATGATAATTGCATTTCCCTGGCTCACATAATCGCACATAATTTTATAAATTTCTGCTTTTGCGCCCACGTCAATTCCTCTTGTAGGCTCATCAAAAATCAGGATATTCGGCTTTGCTATCATCCACTTTGCCAGCACCACCTTCTGCTGATTTCCTCCGGAAAGTGATTTCACCGACATGGATGTCTTCGCGACCTTGATGCCAAGCGCACCAACCTGCTCCTGCACCACATCGCCTTCTTTTTTTCCCTGCAGGAATCCGCTTTTTACAAAATCCTTCAGAGAAACCAGCGTGATATTTTTTTCCACGCTCATGGGAAGTACCAGCCCCTCCCCCTTTCGATCCTCCGTCACATACGCGATCCGATGGTCAATCGCCTCCTTCGGACTCCGAAATTGGATTTCCTGACCATTCAGACGAATCGTCCCGGAATCCGGTCTGGTCATTCCGAATATGGAATGCATCAGCTCCGTGCGGCCAGCGCCGACCAGGCCCACAAATCCCAGGATCTCGCCCCGGTGTAGCTCAAAGCTGATATCCTCATACTCATTTTGTCTTGACAGATGCTCCACTTCCAGGATGGTTTCTCCAATCGGCACATCCACCTTCGGGAACTGCACATCCAGATCATGTCCGACCATATTGTGAATCAGCGTTGCCTCATCCACCTCGCTGGCCTTAAATGTATTGATATAAGAGCCGTCCCGCAACACGGTCAGATCATCACAGATCTGGAAAATCTCGTCCATCTTATGCGAAATATAGATGATTCCCACACCTGATTCCTTCAGCGACCGGATCATTTCAAAAAGGCTCTCTACTTCCTTATCTGTGATCGAAGAGGTAGGCTCATCCATGATGACCACCCTTGCGTCCTGGGAAATTGCCTTTGCGATCTCCACCATCTGCTGATCCGCGACTCTTAACCGCTTCATCTTCGCTTTCGGGTCTAAATCAATCCCCAGCTTCTGAAGCAATTCATTTGTCTGCCTGTAAAGCTGGCGATAGTCCACCATACCGTATTTCCCCGGTTCTCTTCCCAGAAAAATATTCTCCGCCACGGACATCTCCAATTCGGAAGACAGCTCCTGATGGATCATGGCGATCCCCATCTCTCTCGCCTTTGCCGGACTGGCGATCTCTACTTCCTTACCATCCATAAGAATCTTGCCGGAATCAGCCGCATGAACACCCGCAATCACCTTCATCAGTGTGGACTTCCCTGCGCCGTTCTCTCCCATCAGGCCGTGAACTGTCCCGGGACGCAGGATAAAATTCACACCATGCAAGACTTCTACTCCGTAAAAGCTCTTATGAATGTCTCTCAATTCAATTAAATTCACTGTTTTATCACCTCTCTCATCCCTCATCTGTTCATATTGCACTCCACAAATGCATCTATTTCCTTTAAAAACACTTGTCCACTCTATTACAGAAGTGCGCCTCGTCACAGCATTTTTCATTATTTTTGTTCCTAATTCGCTGTAATTTTATAATATTTTTACAAAATTGTCAATATGAAC
>JAJQCO010000156.1:0-7166 GCA_021202655.1 Clostridiales bacterium
GAACGGCTCCTTGATCTCTGCCGGAGTCGGCAGCTTGGTCATATATTCAAATCCCATGTTGACATTCCTCTTTTCCGTTATGTATGTGTCCCTGCCCTGGGTGATGGCAGACAGAAGCCATTGCGCGAGCCTCCGCCTGACTTTTTGACCCTGTATCATGATGATACCAGGATTTCTTCGTGCTCAGCGCAGAGAAATCCTTTCGATCCTGTATCATCATAACGCCGCTCTGGGGAAAAAGCAAGCTTATTTGTGCTTTAAAGCGCTAAAAAACAGGTAGTAAATGACGAACATGGCAGTCGTGATGATCCATGCCAGCGGATAGCCGAACATGATCGTGTACATGTCAGGCTTTTTCGGCACGGCAACCAGGATCCAGGCCATGTGCAGGCCGCAGACGCCGACCATGCTCAGGATCATGGGCATCAGGCTGTCCCCGACGCCGCGGAGCGCCCCTGAGAGAATGTCGATGGCGCAGGCGGCCGTGTACCAGCGGGAGAGATAGCGCGTCATCCGGATACCGATGGAAATCACGTTCTGGTCTGTGGTAAACAGCTGGTAGCTGTAGATCCCCCAGTAATAGAAGAAGAGGGAGAGGAGGACGGACGTTGCGAGAGTCATGCACATGCAGATGCGGATGCCCTTGTGGACGCGGTCCATTTTCCTGGCCCCGAAATTCTGACCGGTGAAGGTGGTGACGGCAATGCTGAACGAGTTGAGTATCATCCAGAAAATGGCGTCAAGCTTGTAGTAGGCCGCCCAGGCGGACATGCTGTCCGTTCCGAGTGCGTTGATGGCCGTCTGGATAATGATGTTGGACAGGCTGTACATGACAGACTGAAGTCCGGTCGGGAAGCCGATGCGGATGATGCGCCGGATGATGCGCGGATCCAGGCGGATCCGGCGGATGACAAGCCGGTGCATATCTGTCGCCCGCGTCAGACAGATGGTGACAAGGACGGCGGAGATCAGCTGCGAGAGAATCGTCGCCAGGGCGGCTCCCGCGATGCCCATCCGCAGCCAGACGACGAAGACAAGGTCGAGGACGATGTTGGTCAGGCAGGCGGCAATCAGGAAATACAGCGGCCTGCGCGAATCGCCGACCGCCCGGAGGATTGAGGCGCCCATGTTGTAGATCAGATTCGGAATGATCCCGGCAAAGTATATGTATATGTAAGTAACGGACGGCTCCATCACATCGTCCGGTGTCTTCATTACGCGCAGAAGGGTCGGCGTCAGGGCAAGACCGGCGATCATGAAAATCAGGCCGGACAAAAGGCTGAACGCGACCGCGGTGTGGACCGCGGCCTCTACCATATCCTCCTGCTTCGCGCCGTAATGCTGGGAAATCACGACGCCGGCTCCGGCGGAGAGGCCGACGAAAAAGCCGACGATCAGCTGAGTCAGCATGCCGGCCGAGCCGCCGACCGCGGCCAGCGCCTCCTTGCCGATGAAGCGGCCGACGATCATGGCGTCGGCGGTATTATAAAGCTGCTGAAAAAAATTCCCCAAAAGGACCGGAAAGAAAAAAATCAGAAGCTGCTGCCAGATGACGCCTTCTGTGATCCGATTGGGTCTTGATGCGGTATCCATAAAAAATCTCCTCTGTATGTTAACGGGACGATACGATCTGCTATCGCCATTGTTCACTCTACATCAGAAAGAGAGAAAAATCAACGGTTGTTTTTTCTCGCATAAGATGATAGTATGATACAAGGAGCAAAAGGTCATGAATCAGATGTCTGCATTCCATGGCAGAAAGAAAATACAGTAAGGAGAAGACGAGGATGGAGTCAAGGGTCGAAGAGGCAATCAAAAGACACGATAAGGGTTATAACTGTGCGCAGGCGGTTGCATGCGCGTACTGCGATCTGGTCGGCGAGGATGAGGAGACGATGTTCCGGCTGACAGAGGCGCTGGGTCTGGGCATGGGCGGTATGGCCGGGACCTGCGGGGCGGTCAGCGGCGCTTGCGTGCTGGCGGGCGCGAAGAACAGCACCGCCAATCTGGACAAGCCGGACAGCAAGGGCGCGTCGTACCGGCTGTCAAAGGAGATTGTGCGGCAGTTCCAGGAGAAAAACGGTTCTGTGGTATGCCGCGAGCTGAAGGGAGTCGACACGGGAAAGGTGCTTCGCAGCTGTTCCGACTGCATCCGTGACGCGGCGGCCATTGCGGAGCAGGTTCTGTTTGAATAGGAGAGAGTTTTATGGGAAAGAGATCAGCGACTGCGATCCTGACGGGGGTGTTTGCCCTCTGGATGGCTGCGACGTCGTTTGCGGGACAGTGGACGCCGAACGGTGTGGTTCAGATGCAAAGCCTTGTGGTGACGCAGGGGACGGATACCGCGGCGCAGGAGGAGACCTCCGGTTCCTCAGACCGCAGCGATGATTACAGCGGTATGTATATTGTTCCGGCGCCGGACGGCGGCACCCGGACGCTGACGATCGCGTATAATGAAGCGACCAACAGCATATCCGTTTCCTTTGGGCGCGATTCCGACCGCTATGTCTATTACGGGGTGGTCAACGGACTGACTTATTTCGATATGGATTCCGATGAGGACAATCAGTCTGTCGCATTTTCCGCCCCCGGCGTTGTCCGCTGGAGAAATTATGACGGGACCTATCTGTATGTCGAGAGAGAGTGAGCAGAGGACAGAGAGAAAAGGCGTGTCGACGCCTGTTTTATGCGCCCGGAAAGAGGCGCAGAATAATGCAAATGCAAAGGAGTAAGCGAACACGATGAATTGTTATGAAGAACTGGTTGCGCGCGGCCTGATTGCCCAGGTCACGAACGAGGAGGAGATTCGCAGGATGGTGAACGCCGGACAGGCGACCTTCTACATCGGCTTTGACCCGACGGCGGACAGCCTTCATGTCGGACATTTTATGGCGCTCTGCCTGATGAAACGCCTGCAGATGGCCGGCAATCGCCCCATCGCCCTGATCGGAGGGGGAACCGGCATGATCGGCGATCCGTCCGGAAGGACAGACATGCGGCAGATGATGACGCCGGAGACGATCCAGCACAACTGCGACTGCTTTAAGGAGCAGATGAGCCGTTTTATTGATTTCGGCGAGGGCAAGGCTCTGATGGTGAACAATGCTGACTGGCTGCTGAAGCTGAATTATGTGGAGCTCTTACGCGAGGTAGGCGCCTGCTTCTCTGTCAATAACATGCTCCGCGCGGAGTGCTATAAGCAGCGGATGGAGAAGGGCTTAAGCTTCCTGGAGTTCAACTAT
Source organism: Clostridiales bacterium (assembly GCA_021202655.1). Taxonomy (GTDB): domain Bacteria; phylum Bacillota; class Clostridia; order Lachnospirales; family Lachnospiraceae; genus Brotaphodocola. The sequence goes on from JAJQCO010000156.1 coordinate 3,243, forward strand.
ATGATCATGCAGAGCTATGATTTCTATATGCTGTTCCAGAAGTACGGCTGCAATATGCAGTTTGGCGGCGACGACCAGTGGAGCAACATGCTGGGCGGCACGGAGCTGATCCGCAAAAAGCTGGGCAAGGACGCGCATGCGATGACGATTACCCTGCTCTTAAATTCCGAGGGCAAGAAGATGGGGAAGACGCAGTCCGGCGCGGTATGGCTGGATCCGAACAAGACCTCTCCGTTTGAATTCTATCAGTACTGGAGAAACGTGGGCGACGCGGATGTGCTGAAGTGCCTGCGCATGCTGACCTTCCTGCCGCTTGAGCAGATTGACGAGATGGATCACTGGGAGGGCAGCCAGCTGAATACGGCCAAGGAGATTCTGGCATATGAGCTGACCAGCCTGGTACACGGCAAGGAGGAAGCGGAGAAGGCGCAGTCTGCGGCCAGGGCGCTTTTTGCCGGTCAGGGCGATCTGGACAATATCCCCACGTATCAGCTGACGGATGAGGATTTCACGGAGGGAAGCATTGATATCCTGGCAATTCTGCAAAAGTCCGGCCTGGCTTCCTCCCGCTCGGATGCGAGAAGAAACGTGGAACAGGGCGGCGTGACGGTGGACGGAGCGCAGGTGAAGGACATTCGGGCGGCTTATACGAAGGAAGCTTTTGCAGGCGAGGGACTTGTCGTCCGGCGTGGCAAGAAGAAATATATGAAGGTGACCGTCTGACTGACCGCTCCAGGCAGCCGGGATGGCATAAGTCTGTCGGACAACAGGCTGGATTTGGATTGAGAACAGAAATGCGGTTTCAGAAAAATATAAAGGAGATGAGGGGTATGGACAAGGAGTATCAGGAGTACCTAAAAAGGGAGGTTGAGGATCTGAGGGCGCTGGGTCATAAGTTTTTAAACGGCGAGGCCAGCCGGGCAGATTTTAAGGGGATGTCCGGCGGCATGGGAAGCTATGCCCAGAAGGATGGACAGCACTTTATGATCCGTTTGAGAACGCCGTCCGGCGTGATCACGAGAGCGCATTTCCGGCTGATTCTGGACTATGCAAAGCAGTGCGGGCTGGAGAGGATTCACTGCACGACCCGCCAGGCGATCCAGCTGCATGATCTGACCATTGATCAGGTGTGCGACATCATGTCAGACGCGATGGATCATGATCTGTATACCAGAGGCGGGGGCGGAAATTTCCCGCGCAATGTGGCGCTTTCTCCGTTAGCAGGCGTGGATGTGCAGGAGATATTTGACGTGACGCCGTATGCGATGGCGATCGGCTCTTATTTCCTGGATCACGCGACCTCCTATAAGCTGCCCAGGAAGTTAAAGGTCGCTTTCTCGTCCGGACCGGACGATACGGCCTTTGCCACGATCAACGATATGGGCTTCATTGCCGTAGAGCAGGATGGCAAGCCGTATTTTAAGCTGTGGCTGGCCGGCGGTATGGGCGGCGGCCCGGCGCTCGGTCTTCCCTTCGACGAGCTGGTCGATCCGCGCGAAGTGCTTTATTATGTGGAAGCGATGGTTCGCCTGTTTGCGGCAGAGGGGGATTATGAGCATCGTGCGCGCGCGAGGATCCGCTTCATTCCGCGCAGGATGGGCGTGGAAGCCTTCATGGAGTGCTATAAGGGCTATGTGAAGCAGGTCAAAGAGGAATGTCATTTTGAGCCGATTGAGCCGGTTTTGTCAGAGAAGGACGAGTGGGAGCCGGAGAGCTTTGATCTGGGCGCGGATGACGCGCAGATTGTCATTCCTCAGAGACAAAAGGACCTGTATACGGCCGTTCTTCATGCAGTCGGCGGGCAGATTCCGGTGGAGGACTGGGAAGCTCTGGACGCGTTCCTTGACACCTGCAAGGATCCGAGCCTGCGGCTTGGCATGCTGGAGGATGTCTTTGTCCGCGGCCTGACGGCAGATGAGGTGCGCAGGCTTCTTGCTCTGACCGAGGGCAGGATGGTGCGGACAAACATCGAGATGAGCGTTAGCTGTATCGGCGTTCCGACCTGCCAGGCGGGAATTCAGGCCAGCCAGAATCTCTGTCATGCGATTATCAAGGCAGTCAATGAGAGCGGTATGGCGAAACGCTACCTGCCGCGCATCATGATCAATGGCTGTCCCAGCAGCTGCAGCCGTCACCCGGTTGCGGAGCTTGGCTTCGCCGGGAAGGTGAAGCCGCACGCGGGAGAACGGGTTGACGCCTTTGAGTGCTTCGTCGGAGGAAAGGTCAGCCAGGAGGAATCCCGGATGGCAGTGAGCGTAGGGACGATCCCGGCGGCTGTGATTCCGGAATTCATTGTGGAGCTGGGCCGCGAGCTGGAGAGCCGTGGGGTATCCTATCAGGCATATGTCGCCGAGCATATGGAAGAGGTGAAAACGCTCGCGGAGCGTTACGCCATCTGAAAAAAAAATTTAATGCAGGGATTTGTGCAGCCGCTCTTTTCTGAGCGGCTGTGTTTTTTAACCATTGCATACGGAAGGAACCGCCGGTGGCCTGTCTTTCGTCGGAAGTGTAATGAGTAAAAAAGATAAATAAACAAATATTGTCAGAATGTGCATACAATTCACAAAATGAACACAATTTTGCATGAAAATCTTAAGGTTATTTTGTGGGAAATTGTGGTATGATATATTGTATAAAAACAGATACAAAAGGGGATCACGCATACGCGTAAATGTAAATTCTGGAAGGACAGGAGGAAAAGGATATGCGGAAGAAGGGATTTGTGACAGGGCTGACGGCTATCCTGGTTCTGGCGATGGCGGCGCCGACGATGGCGGCTTCCACGATCAGCAGTATTTCACTGGAGCTGGAATACGACATCAATGTGGGGGATGAATACACGGACGTCGATGTGGAAAGCGGTTCTGATGAATACGAAGTGGAAGAGGTAGAGGTCACCAATGAACCGGATGACGGCTGGGAGGATGGCGACAAGCCGAAGATCAAGGTTACGCTGGTTACCGATGAAGACGATTACAAGTTTTCGTCCAGTATTTCAAAGAGTAAGGTGGATCTGGACGGCGATGAGGGAAAGGTAACGTCGGTTGACCGGGAGAGCTCATCGGAGCTGGTTGTCTATATCACGCTCGCGACTCTGGAGGATGATGATGACGACGATGACGATGATGACGACGATTACGACGACGATGATGATGACGACGATGACGATGACTACAGCTCCGACAAGTACGATGATGGCTATGACCTGGATGTATACAGCCTTTCCTGGGACTATGACGCGGGCGTAGCCAGATGGGAAGAGAGCGGAGACGCAAGACAGTTTGAAGTGCGTCTTTACCGGGATGGAAGCGCGATTACCTCTGTTCTGACGACCACCGACGAGGAGTATGATTTCGGTGATTATTTCACAAGCAGCGGAGCATACAGCTTTAAGGTGCGTGCCGTGTACAACTCGTCCAACAAGGGAAGCTGGGAGGAGTCGGAAAGCTGGGAGGTGACCTCTGACGAGGCCGAAGAGGTTCGCACCAGCACATATACCTCTACCAGCTCCGGATCGACGAAGACCTCGGTTGTGACTTCCGGAGAGGACGGTTCGGGACCGGCGTCCTCCGGCATGACGAGCAGCACGGGCGGCGCCTGGCTCAGCGATGAGAACGGCTGGTGGTACATCCGCGCAGACCGTACCTGGCCGACGGATGAATGGCTGAACATCGACGGCGTCTGGTATTATTTCAACGAATCCGGTTATATGGTGACCGGCTGGCGGGAAGTAAACGGCGTCTGGTATTATCTTGATTCGAGCGGAGCGATGCTTGCCGACACGACGACGCCGGACGGTTATTATGTGGATGCCAGCGGCGCGTGGGTGCAGTAAAGACAGAGAGCGGAAATGAGATGATGGCTGCGGGGAGCGGCGCCCTGGAATTGTGGGCGCCCCCCACCCCCGGGTAAATGCAAAACAAC
>JAJQCO010000156.1:7176-22889 GCA_021202655.1 Clostridiales bacterium
TCCCCGCTGTTTCATGTCACAGCACAGGATACAAGAAGGAGTTGTGAACGGAAAATCCTGCAGTTTACAAAGGTTTCACACCGATTTTCGATAATCGTTCGATTTCATGGTTGACAGAAGCAGAATTATTTTGTATACTTTGCAGAGTTTATCAAAAAGGAAAGCATGGGAAGCCGGAAAGGATGGAACTGTTTGATGGACGACAGCGACAGTGACGCGGACAGTCAGATCTGCGTTTTTGGATGCATCGTTTGGAAAAAACATTTATACTGGTATCGAAGCTGATGAGAGGTGCAGTCTGCCTGTTTATATGGGCGGAGTGTGCCTTTGTTTCGTTAGGAAGGTTCCGGACGGCGGCGGTATGGACTTTCATGAGTGGTGGAGCGCCGCGACGGCGGCGCATGTCAGTTTATTTAGAGAAGTGGAGGATTCTTACTTTTTTATGAGTCATATATGGATACAGATTTTGCCGATTTTGTTTTGTCTGGTTTTGTCGTCGTGCTTCTCGGCGGCGGAGACGGCGTTTAATTCCATGAACCGGATCCGCATGAAGAACCTGGCGGAGAAGGGAGACGGTCGGGCCAGGCTGGCCCTGGAGCTGGATGATCGCTATGATAATCTCCTCTCTACCATTCTGATCGGAAACAATATCGTCAATATTGCAGGCACGTCCCTGATGACCATTCTGTTTGTCCGGATGCTGGGGGAAGAGATTGGCGCAAGCCTTTCCACGATTGTGATGACAGTTGTGGTGCTGATTTTTGGCGAGGTCACCCCGAAAAGCATTGCGAAGGAGATGCCGGAGAAGACCGCTATGTTTTTTGCTTCGTTTCTGAATGTGCTGATGCGTGTGCTGACGCCCTTTAATTTTTTGTTTGCACAGTGGAAGCGTCTGCTGACTGCGCTGCTTCACACAGAGGCAGAGCAGGGAATCACAGAGGAGGAGTTTCTGACCTTTGTGGAGGAGGCAAAGCAGGACGGCGGCATTGACGAGCAGGAGGGCAGCCTGATCCGCAACGCGGTAGAATTTACGGAGACGGAGGCGATGGAGATCGCCACGCCCCGGATCGACGTCAGCGGAGTCGCGGAGGACGCGGACCTGCGTGAGGTGGATCAGGTGTTTACGGATACGATGTTTTCGAGACTGCCGGTTTACAGGGACAGCATTGATCATATCACCGGCATCATTTATCAGAAGGATTTTTACAACCATGTGTATCACAAGGGCGGGACAATCCGGGACATTATCCGTCCGGCGCTGTTTGTGGCGGAGAATAAGAAGCTGGGGCAGCTTTTAAAGGAGCTTCAGAAGACTAAGATGCACCTTGCGGTGATCGTGGACGAATTCGGGCAGACGGCCGGTATTGTGACCATGGAGGACATCCTGGAGGAGCTGGTCGGCGAGATCTGGGACGAGCACGACGAGGTGGTCGAGAAGCTGGAACAGGTTTCGGATCGAGAGTTCCTGGTAGAGGGAAGCGCCAGCGTGCAGAAGGTGTTTCATCGGCTGGGAATCAGCGACCGGGATACGGAAAAGATCGACGCGGTGACGGTCAGCGGCTGGGTGATGGAGCTTGCCGGGGAGATCCCGGAGGCGGGAAGCTGCTACCACTGGAAGAATTTTGAGATCCGGGTGCTTAAGATGGATGAGCGACGGGTTGAAAAGATTAAGATTATTGTTGATGAGGCAGACGACGCAGAACAGACCGGGGCGGCGCTGTGACGCGATGGTGGAAGAGGGGAGAAGAAGGATGGTTTTGAGAGCAGATTTCCATACGCATACGACATATTGTGACGGGAAAAGCACGCCGAGAGAGATGGTAGAGTCGGCGTATCGGAAGGGATTTACCGATTTTGGCATATCCGGCCATGCGGACTTTTCCTTTGCGGAGCCGGGCTTCGGCATGTCGGATGCGGTTCTGGAGCAGTATAAGCAGGAGCTTTACGCGCTCCGCGAGGAATATCGCGGGCGGATGAATCTCTACATCGGGATTGAGCTGGACTGCCTGGGACCGGAGCAGAAGGCAGAGTACGCGATCGGCTCCACGCACTGTCTGTTTAAAAACGGGGAATATGTCATGGTGGATGACACAGAGGAAAAATCCGTCGATGCCGTTAACCGCCTGTGGAATGGCGACTGGTATGAATATTCCAGGGATTATTTTGAGCTGGAGGCGACGATCTGCGACCGCCTGCACTGTGACTGGATCGGTCATTTCGACCTGCATACCAAGTGGAACGAGGGATACCGGTATCTTGATGAAAATGCGGACGCATACCTGGAACCGGCGCTGGCCGCCATGAGGAAGCTCAACGACGCCGGTCTGCCGTTTGAGATCAATACGGGCGCGATTTCCCGGGGATACCGGACGGAGCCCTATCCGGGAAAGCGGCTTTTGCGGGAGCTTTACGCGATGGGCGGGCGGATCATGATCAATTCGGACAGTCACCATGCGGACCATATCGGCTTTCATTTTGATCAGGCGCTTCAAATCGCCGCAGAATGCGGGTTTACGCGGGTGACGACGCTTGCGCCCGGCGGCGGGTTTCGTGAGATTCCTATTCTTTAAACATAAGCTTTAAAAATGCATAATCGCTGTCCGCGGACGGACAGAAGAATGGCTGCCGGGGAAACCGACAGCCATCTTCTGCGCAATATAATCAAATAGAATCTGGTAGGCTTAAACTTCGAAAAGCAGATCGCCATAGCTCGGGAACGGCCACAGCTCCTTATCGACGATCATTTCCAGCTTATCGGCCGGCGCGCGGAGCGCTGCCATAGCAGGCATAACCTCGTCATGATAAGCAAAGGCCTGTGCCTTGCCCTCCTCCATCGCGGCACTCTTCTCGGTGATGTCGATCAAGGCGGCCAGGGCAACCTTCATATCGGAAAGCAGCGCGGAGGTTTCGGTTAACAGCTCCGTCTGTACGCTGATATCTGCCTCCGGAACCGCGCTTCTGACCTTGCCAATGGATTCGGCCAGCTGTGTGGTATATCGAATGACAGCGGGGATGATCTGCTTGCCCGCCATGTCGATCATTGTTCTTGCTTCGATATTGATGACCTTGGAATACTCCTCGTATTCTACCTCGGCACGGGATTCCAGCTCTGCCTTTGTGAAGACGCCGAATTCCTCATACAGCCGGATCGCCTTGTCAGTGGTCAGGGCGCCGATCGCCTCGACCATGGACTTGATGTTCGGCAGACCACGCTTTTCCGCTTCCTCAACCCATGCGTCAGAATAACCGTTGCCATTGAAGATGACTCTCTTGTTATCTTTTAAGAGCTTCTTGATCAGGTCATGAACCGCAGCGTCGAAATCCTCTGCCTTTTCCAGTTCATCCGCGGCTTCCTTGAATGCCTCCGCGACGATGGTATTGAGAACGACGTTCGGCGGAGCGATGGAATCCGAGGAGCCGACCATACGGAACTCGAACTTGTTGCCGGTAAAGGCAAACGGTGAGGTACGGTTGCGGTCGGTGGCGTCCTTGTCCAGATCCGGAAGGGTGGCAACGCCGGTGTGAAGGGTGCCGCCCTGCTTGGAATGAGTCGCCTCGCCGGTGGTGGTCAGCTGGTCGATGACATCCTCCAGCTGCTCGCCGAGGAATACGGAAATGATGGCCGGCGGCGCCTCGTTCGCGCCGAGACGATGATCGTTGCCGACGTCGGCAGCCGCCTCGCGCAGCAGATCCGCATGGGTATTCACTGCCTTCAGGATACATCCGAGTACAAGCAGGAACTGGATGTTCTCGTGCGGGGTATCGCCCGGGTTCAGCAGGTTGATACCGTCATCCGAGGTCAGGGACCAGTTGTTGTGCTTGCCGGAGCCGTTCACACCTGCGAAGGGCTTCTCGTGGAGCAGGCAGGTCAGGCCGTGTCGACCGGCTACCTTCTTTAAGGTCTCCATCACGATCTGGTTGTGATCGACAGCCAGGTTTGCCTCATCGTAGATCGGAGCCAGCTCATGCTGCGCCGGGGCGACCTCGTTGTGCTGGGTCTTCGCGGTGACGCCGAGCTTCCAGAGCTCCTCGTTCACTTCCTTCATATAAGAACCGATACGCTCACGGATCGCGCCGAAGTAATGATCCTCCAGCTCCTGGCCCTTCGGCGGCATCGCGCCGAACAGGGTGCGCCCGGTGTAAATCAGGTCTTTTCTCTGCAGATATTTCTGACGGTCTACAATGAAATACTCCTGCTCCGGTCCGACCGAGGGAGCCACTCTCTTGGACGTCGTGTTGCCAAAGAGACGCAGGATTCTTAAGGACTGCTCATTGATCGCTTCCATCGAGCGCAGCAGCGGGGTCTTCTGATCCAGCGCTTCGCCGGTGTAGGAGCAGAAAGCCGTCGGAATGCAGAGGGTCACGCCCGCCGCGTCCTCGCGGACAAATGCCGGCGACGTGCAGTCCCAGGCGGTATATCCTCTCGCCTCAAAGGTTGCGCGCAGACCGCCGGACGGGAAGGAGGATGCATCCGGCTCGCCCTTGATCAGCTCCTTGCCGGAGAATTCCATAATTACCTTGCCTTCGCTGTTCGGCGCGGAGATAAACGCGTCATGCTTCTCCGCGGTCACGCCGGTCAGCGGCTGGAACCAGTGAGTATAATGCGTAGCGCCCTTTTCAATCGCCCACTCCTTCATCGCATGCGCGACAACGCCGGCAATCGACGGATCCAGCTCTTCGCCGTCCTCGATGGTCTTCTTCATCTTCTTAAAGACGTCCTTCGGAAGACGCTCTTTCATGGTAGCTTCGTTAAAGACATTCTTGCCGAAAATCTCGGCGACATTTACATGCTCGCTCATAAATCGAATCCTTCCTCTCGTTTGATCTGCCTTGGTCTCCTCATTTCTCACCGCCTGTCACATCCGGGCGGCGAAGCTACTACAGGACCTGCCACCGGCAGCTCCTTTCGTATGCTATAGCAAAAAAAGATGATGTCCTTCATTTGCCGGAAGAACATCATCGTTCTTAACTAAAATAAACCATATCACGGAAAAAAGCAAGTGTTTTTTCAAAAAAATATGATGCTGCCCGGCGGAGGTGCTGTGAAACGTAATGACTGCCGGGCTCAGCGGGCCGCGGATCAGGCCTTGCCGTCGGAACCGAACAGGCGGATCTTTTCCGCCACGATCGTGTGGATGCCCTCGACGCCGGGAGCCAGGAGCTTGCGCGGGTCGTAGCCCTTGCCCTGCAGATCCTTGCCCTCTTCGATATACTTGCGGGTCGCCTCTGCAAAATACAGCTGGCACTCGGTGTTGACGTTGATCTTCGCTACGCCAAGGTCGATCGCCTTCCGGATTTGGTCTGCCGGAATGCCGGTGCCGCCGTGAAGAACCAGAGGCTTGTCGCCGATCTTCGCCTTGATGGCCGCCAGGGTGTCAAAGCTTAAGCCCTGCCAGTTTGCCGGATATTTGCCGTGGATGTTGCCGATGCCTGCCGCCAGGAAATCAATGCCCAGGTCGGAAATCATCTTGCACTCGTCCGGGTCTGCGCACTCGCCCATCCCGATGACGCCGTCTTCCTCGCCGCCGATGGCGCCGACCTCTGCCTCGATGGAAAGTCCCATGGCATGGGCAATCTTGACGAGCTCTGTGGTTTTCGCGAGGTTTTCCTCGATCGGATAGTGGGAGCCGTCAAACATGATGGAAGAGAAGCCGGCCTTGATGCACTCATAGCAGGCGTCATAGGTTCCGTGATCCAGATGCAGAGCTACCGGAACCGTGATATTCATGGCCTCCATCATGGCGGATACCATGGCCTTTACGGTCTTAAAGCCGGTCATATATTTTCCTGCGCCCTCGGAGACGCCAAGAATCACCGGAGAGTTTAACTCCTGTGCGGTAGACAGGATCGTTTTCGTCCATTCCAGGTTGTTGAGGTTGAATGCGCCTACGGCATAATGGCCTTCCACCGCTTTCTGGAGCATTTCTGTTGCAGGTACTAGCATGGTTTGATTCCTCCGTTCTGATTAGATATATTCTGTTTCCCAGCATGCCGGGCGGCCGACGTGTCCTTCGCCGCGGCGGGGCATGTGGGAAAATGGTTATTCACAGTATAATATAATTCTCTCTGTTTGGAAAGAAAAATATTCTTCTATAAGCCCAGGATCCCGGCGACGGTGGATTCCATGTCGTCGATGTCACATTCGCGGGTGTGGAGAATGTTCGCGTGACGGATTTCCTCCACGGCCTGCGGAACGGCGACGTTCGCCGTCTGGCTTAAGAGATCGACGATGTCGAATTCGTCGCGGTCGCCCTGGTCGCCCGCAATCGCGGTCATGACGCTGCGGGAGAACTTAAACGGGCTTGCGGTTGAAGCGATGACGGTCGGCGTCTGATCGCCGGTTTTCGTCCGGTAGGCGCGGCAGACGGCGGAGGCGACGCCCGTGTGGGTGTCGATCACATAGCCGGTGTCCTCGTATACCTTCCGGATCTCCCCGGCATCCTCTGCCTCTGTGGCATAGCCGCCATAGAAATCGTCCATGAAGCGGCGCATTTCATCCGTCACCGTGTAAGCGCCTGTCGCGGAAAGCTGCGCCATCAGCTCCCGGTTTTTGGCCGCGTCGGAACCGGCGCTTAAATAAATCAGGCGTTCCAGATTGCTGGAGATCAGGATGTCCATGGACGGGGCGCTCGGCAGAATAAAATCGCGTCGGCGGTCATATGTCCCGGTCCGGAAGAAATCATAGAGCACCTTATTGTCGTTGGAGGCGCAGATCAGCGTCCGGATCGGAAGTCCCATCTGTTTGGCGAGATATGCCGCCAGGATGTTGCCAAAATTGCCGGTCGGGACGGCGACATTGATCTCGTCGCCGCAGGCGATTTCTCCGTTTGCTACCAGCTTCGCGTATGCGTATACATAGTAAACGATCTGGGGAACCAGACGTCCGATGTTGATGGAATTCGCGGAGGAGAGCTGGAAGCCGGCTGCGTCCAGCCTCTTTGCGAACGCGCGGTCGCCGAAGATCCTCTTCACGCCGGTCTGGGCGTCGTCGAAATTGCCGTGGATGGACACGACGGCCGTATTGTCGCCGGTCTGGGTGATCATCTGCAGCTCCTGGATCCGGCTTACGCCGCCCTTCGGATAAAAGACAATGATCCTCGTGCCCGGAACGTCCGCGAATCCGGCCAGAGCCGCCTTGCCCGTGTCGCCTGAGGTTGCCGTCAGGATCACGATATCATTTTTCACCTGATTCTTCTTTGCGGAGGTGGTTAAAAGGTGTGGCAGGATCGAGAGCGCCATATCCTTAAAGGCGATCGTCCGGCCATGGAACAGCTCCAGATAGTAAGCGCCGTTCGCCTTCGTAAGCGGAGCGATCTCCTCGGTATCAAACTTGCTGTCGTAGGCCCGCTCAATGCAGGATCTGAGCTCCTCCTCCGTGAAGTCGGTCAGAAACAGCCGCATGACGCGATAGGCAGTCTCCTGATAGGAGAAACCGGCAAATTCCTGAAGCGGCAGATCCAGCTTCGGGATCGCGTCCGGCATGAACAGGCCGCCGTCGTCCGCGAGTCCCTTTAAAATCGCCTGGGAGGCGGTCAGTCCCTTCTCTCCTCCCCGGGTGCTCTGGTAGGATATATTCATGGGTTTGGTTCCTTTCTTTTTGTGAGGTTTATGAATCGTTTTCTTCCGCAAAAACGGGAAAGATATGCTTTCTGCCGCCCATTCTACCACACTTTGGGAAACTGCGCAAGGACTGTGTTTTGCTGCGGAGAATGGGTATTGAAAAAAATTATCTGCGTGATATAATCGTCTTTGTCTCTGGAATGAGAAAGGAAAAATCCTGTGGCGTTTTGCAAACGCCTGCATGAAAAATATACGAAAGAAGAGAGCGAAGATGAACACGAAAGACAGTCGGCAGAGCGGCCTGATATTTTCCAACCATGATCTGTTAATCCTGATCCTGCCGCTTGTCCTTGAACAGGTGCTTGCCATCACGGTCGGCATGGCGGACACCATGATGGTTTCCAATGCGGGCGAGGCCGCAGTCTCCGGCGTCTCTCTGATCGACATGTTTAACAATCTGGTTCTGGCCGTCCTGGCGGCGCTGGCGACCGGCGGAGCCGTGGTGACCTCACAGTTTCTCGGCGCGAGGCGGCGGGAGGACGCCTGCCATTCCGTCATGCAGCTGATCGTCTCCTCCGTGCTGGTCACCCTGGCGGTTTCCGTGTTGGTTATCCTGGCATGCCGTCCGATTATCAGCCTGTTTTACGGAAATATCGAGCCGGACGTATTTGAGGCGGCGGCGCTCTATATGACGATTTCCGCGCTGTCCTTTCCCTTCCTGGCGCTGTACAATTCCTGCGCCGCCCTGTTTCGGGTCATGAACCGGACAAATGTGACGCTGAAGGTTTCTATCCTGATGAATCTCATCAATGTGACCGGCAATGCCTTCGGAATCTTCGTGCTGCACGCAGGCGTGGCCGGCGTCGCGGTTCCTTCGTTGATTTCGCGCGCCTTTGCCTCCGTGACGCTGTATATTCTGCTGCACAATCCGGATCTGGAGTTAAATATCGTTCCGGGAAAATTCCACTTTGATCCCGGCCTGATCTGTAAAATTTATTATATCGGAATTCCGAATGGCCTGGAGAATGGAATCTTTCAGCTGGGAAGAGTGTTGGTGGTCAGCATCATCTCAAACTTTGGAACGATTCAGATCGCCGCCAACGGCGTCGCCAACAGCCTGGATCAGATGGGCATCATGGGAGGTCAGGCGATGAACCTGGCCATGATCGCCGTGATTGGTCGCTGCGTGGGCGCAAAGGACGAGGGGCAGATCCGATATTATACGAAGAAGCTGATGATCTGCACCTATGGACTCAGCGTCCTGTTTTGCGGGAGCATGCTTCTGTCCCTGAATTCGATCCTGGGTCTGTACGGGCTTACGGAGGAGACGACGTCATTGGCCCGGATTCTGGTGCGGATTCACAACGGATGCGCCCTGTTTCTCTGGCCGCTGTCCTTCACCTTCCCCAATATGTTGCGCGCGTGCAATGACGTGAAATTCACAATGGGGATCTCCATCCTTTCCATGTTTGTGTTCCGGATCGGGTTCAGCATCATTCTGGGGCAGCGGATGGGGTACGGCGCGATCGGCGTCTGGATCGGCATGGTGGTCGACTGGATCTTCCGGATCATCTGTTTCCAGCTCCGCTATCGGAGCGGCGTCTGGCGGAAGCTGGCGGAGCTGCCGTAAACGGCAAATATGAGATTTTTCGCTATTCTGCCTCGTCCCGGCGGATCAGATTGCGGATGGATTCGACCGCCACGCGGATGGCCATATCGGTGTCGTGGACGACCGGATTCGCAAGACCGGCCTTTTCGCGTTCCTGGTTTGCCATGACGAGGAAGCAGGCGCCGGCGCGGACGCCGAGACTCGCCGCGACGATGAACAGAGCCGCCGATTCCATCTCGGAGGCGAGACAGCCCAGGCGCTTCCACGCCTCCCATTTGTTTAAAAGCTCATAGCTGACCGGCTTTTCCTCCGGGGCATGCTGCCCGTAGAAGGAATCCTTGCACTCAGATACGCCCACATGGTAATGGACGCGCAGGGCTCTGGCGGCTTCCACGAGCGCCCCGGTCACCCCGAAATCAGGGACAGCCGGATATTCGATGGGAGCATACTCCCGGCTGGTTCCCTCCATGCGGACGGCGCCGTTGGCAATGACAATGTCGCCGCTCTGAATCTCCTTCTGCATTCCGCCGCAGGTGCCGATCCGGATAAAGGTGTCGGCGCCGGCCTTTACCAGCTCCTCTACGGCGATCGCCGTGGACGGACCGCCGATGCCGGTGGAGGTCACGCTGACCTTTACCCCGTCCAGAAAACCGGTATATGTGACAAATTCGCGGCTGTCCGCGATGAGCTTCGGATCGTCAAAATACTGCGCGATCTTTGCGCAGCGCTTCGGATCGCCCGGCAGCAGGACATAGCGTCCCACCTCGCCCGCGGCGACCTGGATGTGATATTGTCTGGATGGATCTTCAGAATAATTCACGGATCAAACCTCCTTTACGAAATTAACAGAAATTTTTTCAAACAGGGTATTGACTTAAGGTAAGGTTTATGTATTACAATTATGCTATCACACGAAGAATGAAGCGTCAAACAGATTCTGCGTTTGTCGCCGGATGCAGGGCGCCGGAACATCATGGAGGGGAAAAGAGAATGGGGTATCTGGGAGAAAATATTAAGAAGCTTGGTTTTGGACTGATGCGTCTGCCTCAGAAGGACGGGGTGATTGATGTAGAGCAGGTCAAAAGGATGGTTGATTTATTTCTGGAGGCGGGCTTCACCTATTTTGACACAGCGTGGGCTTACGCCGGGAGCGAGGACGCCATCCGCCAGGCGCTGGTGGAGCGGTATCCCCGCGACCGGTTCCAGCTGGCCACCAAAAATGCGGCCTGGATCAACTGCAAAAACCGGGAAGAGGCGATCGCACAGTTTGACACATCGTTAAAACAGACCGGAGCCGGATATTTTGATTTTTATCTGCTGCACAATCTTGGCGAGGGCCGCACCAGATATTTTGACGATTATGATATGTGGACGTTTGTCCGTGAGAAGAAGGCAGAGGGAAAAATCCGGCACATTGGTTTTTCCTTCCATTCCACGCCGGAAGAGCTGGACGCGATTCTGAACGCGCATCCGGAGGCGGAGTTTGTGCAGCTTCAGATCAATTACGCGGACTGGGAGAATCCTGCGATACAGTCGCGCGCCTGTTACGAGGTGGCAAGAAAACACGGGAAGCCGGTTATCATCATGGAACCGGTAAAGGGCGGCATGCTTGCCAATCCGCCGGAGACGGTAAAAGACATTTTCAGAGAAGCAGACGCGGACGCCTCCTGCGCCTCCTGGGCAATCCGTTTTGCCGCCGGCCTGGACGGAATCATCACGGTTCTCTCCGGCATGAGCAATGTGGAGCAGATGGAAGATAACCTTTCTTATATGAAAGATTTCCACGGAATGTCGGATCAGGAAAAGGCCGTGCTCGACAGGGCGCAGAAAGCGCTGCAGGCCATTCCGCTGATTCCCTGTACGACGTGTAATTATTGCGCCAAAGTATGTCCCAGGGAAATCGGGATCTCCGGCTCCTTTACCGCGATGAATATTCATACGTTATATGACAATGTGGAAGCGGCGAAGGGACAGATGCAGTGGCTGGTAGGAGGACATGGCCGGAAGACGGCGGATCAGTGCATAAAATGCGGGAAGTGCGAACAGGTCTGCCCGCAGCATATCCGGATCAGAGATGAGCTGGAAAAGGTGGCAAATGTTCTGTTGTGATATTTATAGGCGCATATGAGAATGCGGCAAATTACGAGCCGGAATTGACACCTCTGATATGTTTGCGCAGACAATCGTCATATGTGACATTAATATCGTTTTCTCGTCAGAATAAGGACAGGTGAGGTGGCAGCATGCCGGGTAAGCAGAATATTCTTTATCATTATACGGATTTTTCCGCGCTGGATGGAATACTGAGCAATTCGGAACTGAGGCTGAATAATGTTTTGAATATGAACGACGCCTCAGAAATGCTCTTTTTCATGAACGGCCTGTGCGGGGCGGTGGCGGAGAAATTTCAGGCGGAAGGAGATTTGGAACGGGCGGAGTGGATAAAAAAAGTCTTTTCGGAAGAAAAGGAAAAAGAGTTTGTCTACTCTGCCTATGCCGCCTGCTTTTCATGCTATCGAGACGACGCGGCGCAGTGGGAACGCTATGCGAACAGGGGCAGAGGCGTCTGCATTGCTTTCAGGGAGGATCTGCTTCGGGAAATAACGGCAGTGCCGCTTTCTCTGCAGACTGTGTTTTACCAGGATGATATGGGTGAGCATGAGCTGGTGGACACACTGCATAAGTTAATCCAACAGAATGAAAGTCCTCTTCAGATGACGTCCAGGATACGGGAAACGCTGAATCAGGCGTGGGCTGCGTCTGCCGCATTCAAGCATCCGTCATTTGTCAGTGAGAAGGAGGTACGGCTTGTCGTTTCCCCGTTCGAGCAGGGCTTTTTTGATGTGGAGCCGCGTTATCACATCACAAAGGAACGAATCAAAAAATACTATCCTGTGAATTTGCAGAAAATGTGCAGTCTGGCCGATGCCGGACTGGAAGATTTGCTTGCAGAATTAATCATAGGACCGGAGTCCAAACAGTCAATTCCGATCTTGCAGGATTATCTGAATGATCACGGTTATCAGGAACTGGCTGGTCGAGTCACGCAGTCGGCCTGTCCGCTGCGGGAGAGACTGTGACGTCTTCATATTCATTTTAGCGCCGTTTGAAAGATAAAAATGTATTTTCCTCTGGCGGAGTGCTTCTTCCTCTTCAGAGTTCAGGAACGACGCGGAATCCTTTTCGAAGATTGTTCCGTTATCAGCTGCAAATCATCTGATATAATCCACCTGCATTCCGGTTCTTGATTTTACAGGCTGTTTTTCATCATAATTTCCCAGTGCCAGCGCGCCGCATATCGTTTCCTCGGCCTTGATTCCCAACGGCTCCAGAAACTCACGAATGGACGGATTTTCATCCAGCCAGTGCAGCTGATTGATCCAGCAGGAGCCGACGCCCAGGCTTTCCGCTTCCAGCATCATATTCTGCAGTGTGCAGGCCGAGTCCGCGACCGCATTCGGATATCCTTTCCGGTTTGCAACCACGACCAGAATCGGTGCATGATAATCAAACGCATAATTCCCGCGCCTGGACAACCGGATGGAATTCTGAATGCTGGCGTACTGATCATCGGAAAGCTCCATCTGTAAAAAAGCTTCCTGAACCAGCCCACGCAGGTTCTCTCTGATTTCAGCATTCATAAGCACCACAAAGTGGACTGTCTGGCAGTTCCCACCGGTCGGAGCATAACGCCCGGCCTCCAGAATATCAGTCAGTTGTTCTTCCGTGACCGGTTTGTCATTATATTTTCGTGTGGAGCGACGTTCCATAATCGTCTGCAACATCTCATTCATTCTGATTTTCCTCCCGTTTTGCTCATTGTTTTTTCTCTTCTGACAGTCATATAACGTCCCTCATCATTCTCTTCATTCCGAAGTGTTTTGTAAAAAATCAGTTGTGGGAGAGCACTGCCCCGACCGTGACCACAGCCACCATGTCAGATAAAAGACACAACAGCCGATCATCAGCAGATTCCCCGTCAGCATCTGACGGGTCTGCGCATCATAATCTGAAAACATCAGCCTTCCTCCCTGCCGCAGTCATAGTGCTGGCGGCTTAACCATCCTCTTTGAAATCGGAATTCAGAAATTCGATCTCCAATGGAATGATTTTGATCAGATTCATGGTGAATGGCAGCTTTTTCAGCGTGTCTACCGGGATTTTCTTCCATTCAGCCGCATGAATGTATTCTGCAGAAAACGGCTCCACGATTTCCGCTGTGCCGGAGACCTGCATTCCCTTTAATTTGCCAAAGCCATCATATCGGTCATAAATGGCAAGACAGACGGATTGATTCTCCTCCAAGCCGACAAATTTCTGCCCGCCCTCCGAGAACATCCAGAATGCACCGTCATGCCAGGCATATTCAATGGGAGTGCAGCGAATGAAGCTGCCGCTCCCTGTCGCGAGAGCGCAGGTGTTATTGGCTTGGATATAATTCTCAATAGTCCCCCACAGCTGAGCCGCAG
The DNA here is from genome assembly GCA_021202655.1 of Clostridiales bacterium. Classification (GTDB taxonomy): domain Bacteria; phylum Bacillota; class Clostridia; order Lachnospirales; family Lachnospiraceae; genus Brotaphodocola. The sequence goes on from JAJQCO010000156.1 coordinate 20,815, forward strand.
GCATCTTTTTTGAAATAGCATCCTTCTCAATCCAGTGATTTGCCGCTGCTTTATATTCTTCATGTGTCATATTGTCGCTTCCTTCCAACTAAACAGTTCAAATCGGCTTTGATACCTCAAATTACCTTGTCTATTATAACAATCAGAGTGCATGAATTCAATCTTGGATTAGATTCAAACACACACTTTTGCATTGCATTTAGCAGTATACCGTCCTGAATTAATATCAGTTTTGTTAGAGCAGCAGGTTGAAATTCTCAATTTCAAATTGCCTAAATGAAGATTCTGTGATACAATGGTTTTTGTGAATTACGAGGTTTTATATAATGTCTCAGATTGCATTTCGGAGGATAGCACAATGGGAATGAATTATAACAAACTATGGAAACTTCTGATTGATAAAAATATGATGAAAAAAGATTTACGTCAACAAGCCGGGCTTTCAAGCAATGTCATTGCAAAGATGGGCAAAGGGGGAGATGTCTCAACAGAAGTTCTCCGGAAAATATGTATCGCCCTTGATTGTGATCTTGATGACATTGTAGAAATCGAAAAAGACTGAGTCCGTTTTATGGGACAAGTCAAAAGATAGAATGGTATAAGAAGCGGCTATATAAATGTATATCAGGAGCTGACGAGATGAAAATATTTGATAATATACAGAACATTGTCAAAGATGACATGACGAAAATAATCTCTAAAGACAGCTGTGTATCTATCGCGGCAGCCTGTTTTTCCATGTATGCATATGCCGAATTGAAAAAACAACTGGAATCTGTGGATGAGTTCCGGAAGGTGTGATCTTCGTTTTAAAGAATATTAACAACGGCGTGAATATAGATAATCGGAACAGGATACATCCATTTTATATGGTCCACATCAGCAATGATGGAGAAGTGATTTGCGATTACTTGAATCATAAAAAGCTGCTGGATGATATACGATTGCTCTGCCGCGGAAAAAACAAGCCAGATATGGAGCTGTGCCGTCGCTTTAACGAAGAAACTGATGATGGCAGAGATATGGAAGAAATGTCTCTGTTGTTAAGCGATGCAATTAACTCCATTATTGATGTCAAAGAGGAAAGCGATATAGACAGTCTGTTCTCTGCGGGGGTGACTTCTGCTCTGATGTCCAAAGTGAACGGACTGGAGAACGTTGAGCTGATCTGCTTCCTTGTGATCAAAGATTAGGGGGTGCGGTATGCTCGGATTGCCGGAAAGCACGAAATTTAATCGAACAATACCGAAGAAGACACTGTATACAACAGTTATACATTCAGCAATAACACAATGATACTTGAATTCATATATTTCCGGTGGTGATAAAACATAATATCTCCGGTCTAGGAAGGAGCTCTAACTTTGAAATTGATGATAATTGGAAACGGATGTGACATAGCACATAACCTTGACACCAAATATAAAGATTTCCAAAATTTCTTGGGTGAAAGAAGCCAGGTGCTCTCTGAACTGCTCAAAGAAGTTAAAAACGGGGAACTTTCAATAGAGGAAATTGATATGCCTGAGCCAGCAATTTCTATAGATGAAAATGGAAATTTATGTTGTGATGATGAGTCCTCTGCAATGATGATATATTTACTATTAGACGCTGCGGAACGTAAATTAAGAGAGAATAGTGGAAATGAAACGGCTCTTATAGAGTGGAATAATATAGAGGAAGCGGTAGGCGTATTGGATTTCTTTGATTGTTTCAATTCCTATGGCTATCCAGGTATCTTCGAACCAAAATGGAAAACTTCACTAAAAAATGAATTCCGTGCGATAGAAATTGCAACTGCAGTATTAAAAATCAGCGACTTATTCCTCGAATGGATAAAACAAGTGGATACAGCTTCTGCAACACCTAAAGAAAGTCTGAGTTGTTTGATAGATAACAACACTATTGTTCTTAGTTTTAACTACACTGATTTGATAGAAAAAAATTATAAAGCGAAGAAGGTCTATCATCCCCATGGGAAAAAGGACGATGTGGAAGTGAAATTTGGTCACAAACCTAGCAAGCCAGCGCAAGAAGGACTGGAGTTTCTCTATGGTGCCAAACAAGCATTAGAT
>JAJQCO010000098.1 GCA_021202655.1 Clostridiales bacterium
TTAAAGCTTTCCCAGAATGTCCACCGTCATTTTGGCTTCCTGTTCAAACTGTGAGCGGATTTCCTCCACCCGCGCGGCGGCAGGCGCCTCAAACACAGACGGGGCGCCGCCGATATTTCGCATTTTGGAGACGCCGAGGTTGTGATAGGGCAGCAGTGTGACGCGGGAGATTCCGTGTTCGCGGTAAAATTCTGCGGTCTGGCTGATGATCTCTCTGCTGTCATTGATCCCGGCGATGAGCGGCATCCGCATCCAGAGCTTGGGACGCACCTTGGGGTCTGAAAGCAGAAGCTTTAAGTTATCCAGGATGGTGCGGTTGCTCTGTCCGGTGTAGGTTTGATGTACCGTGTCGTCGATGCTCTTCATGTCGTAGAGGATATTCGTCACATTCGGTTTTGCCGCAAGCCGGAGAAGGGCCTGGCCGTCGCCAAAGCCGGAGGTATCCAGACATACCCGGATCCCGGCCTGAAACGCGCGGTCGATCAGTTCCCCGACAAAGGATGCCTGGGACAGGATTTCTCCGCCGCTTACGGTCATGCCGCCGCCGGTGTGCTCATAGAAGCCTCTGTCCTGCACGACCTCCGTCATAATCTCGTCGACCGTCATCTCGCGGGCCACCGCCTGGAGAGCCTTCGCATAACAGAAATCTGCGCATTTCAGACACTGGTCACATTTCTCTCGATCAACGTCAATGACGCCCTGTGCATCCACAAAGACCGCGGACTGCGGGCAATGCTCCAGGCAGTAGCCGCAGTGGATGCATCGGTTCGGCATGCGGATGATCTGCTGATGAAAGGAGATGAGCTCCGGATTGTGGCACCAGGCGCAGTGGAGCGGACAGCCCTTGAAAAATACGGTCGTGCGGATGCCTGGGCCGTCCTCTGTGGAAAATTTCTGGATCGCACCGATGAGGGCGGTTTTGTCCTTTCTCACCGTGTCCAAAGGAAGCTCCCGTCGGCGGCTTCTGTTGTTTTCTTTCATCGTCATGCTTCCTTAAAATGCGCCGTCCGGTAAATGATCACATCCTGGGCGCTCTTGTCAAGCTCGGTAAAGTATGCCATATAACCCGCCACACGCACCATCAGGCCTCTGTGCCGTTCCGGGTGAATCTGGGCGTCCTTGAGTGTTTCATTGTCCACGACGTTAATCTGGATGTGATTGCCCCCGTGTTCAAAATAGGTGCGGATGACTCCCTCAATTGCCTGAAGTCCCTTCTCGCCCTCCACGCCCTTCGGGTCGAATCTCAGGTTGAAGAGCGCGCCGTCATGAAAGGCCTCCTGTCCCATGGAGGCAACCGATTTGACCGTCGCCGTCGGCCCCTGCAGGTCGCGACCCATCATGGGAGAGGCATTGTCACAGAGCGGTTCTCCGGCCAGGCGGCCGTCCGGCAGCGCGCCGCAGACCTCTCCATGGGAAATATTCACGGTCTGAGAATGGACGTTAAACGAATAATATCCTCCGCGCGCGTCGCGCCAGGTCTGGACGTTGTCGGCGATAAAGTGAGTCATCTCCCGGTAGATCGCGTCGACATGCGGGTTGTCGTTGCCGAATTTGGGCGGTTTATTGAGCAGAAGCTGTCTCATCCGCTCCTCGCCTTCGAAGTTTTTGTCAAGCGCCCGGATCAGCTCGTCCATGGTGATGTCGTGATCCTCAAACACACAGGTCTCGATGGCCGCGATGGAGTCCGCAAGATTGGCCGCGCCGGTGATGTAAAGACCGGCCGTGCAGTATTTGGCTCCGCCGTGCTGTACCGATTTTCCGCTCTCGACGCATCCCTTTGTTACCATGGAGGCAAAAATGACCGGATAGCGTTCCATGTGACAGCTCTGCATGATATTGTAGCCGGTTTTCACCATGTCGTAGTGGAAGAGAATCTGCTTTTTCAGTGCGTCCTTTAAATCCTCGACATTGCGGAAGGTTCTGGGGTCGCCCGTCTGAAGGCCGGCAAGGCGTCCAGTCCTGGGATCGACGCCGTTGTGGAGCACCAGCTCCACCATCTTGCCCATATTGACGTATCCGGCGTCCGGCGAGCCGTCGGTGCTGCCGCCTCCGGGACCCGGCTGGATGCAGCCGACGATGGTCCAGTCTCTCGCCTCTTCTATGGAGCAGCCCTTTCCCAGCGTCATCTTCATGGCGACCGCGTCGTTGAAGAATCCGGGATTGGCCTGCCCGTCCTGGATCATCCGGCAGCCCTTTTTGATCAGCTCCTCCGGGGTACCGTCCCAGACGCGGACCGCCATCACCGGCTGCGTGGTGCGAAGGTCGTCCGCCGCATCCAGGCAGAGGTAGGAGAGCTCATTGGTCGCGTCGGCGCCCTCCGGCGTCTGGCCGCCCACAACAAGGATTTCCCACATGGGATAGCCGGCGAAATTGGTCGCATACCACTTATCCCTGACCTCGAACACCTCACAGGCCTTCAGGTAAAGGCATTCCAGCATCTCAAGGGCTTCCTCCCGTGTGATGTTCTTTTCATCCAGCACGTCCTTTTTATAATAGGGCCACATGTACTGGTCAAAGCGCCCGAAGCCGTTGGCTGTCGTGCAGACCTCGATGTGGAAGTAAACATGAACAAACCAGACAGACTGAAGCGCCTGCATGAAATTCTGCGGCGGGAACTCCGGAACCACGCGGCAGTTGGCGGCGATGGTGAGAAGCTCCTGTTTTCTTTTTTCGTCTGCGCAGGCGGCTGCCTGGCGCTCTGCCTCGTCCGCCATGCGATGCGCGTAAGTGATCAGTCCCTCGCTCTGGATGATGCAGGCCTTCCAGAAATCAATCTGCTGCTGTTCCTCGCGGGTGCTTCCGAGCGTCTTTGCTATGTTGACCCGGCACTCGTCGATATAGCCGCGGATCCCGACGCGGAGAATCTTTTCATGGTCGCAGGTGGTCTCGCCGGAAACGCCGTTTTTCAGGCCGACGGTGATGATGTCGTCCGCGACGGACTGACGGATCTCTTCGGGCAGGACCTTTGCCGAGAGATCCTCCATGGATTTGCCCTCCCAGTAGGTCAGAGTTTCCAGAATTTTTGCCCGGTCCTCCGGCGTGATGTCGTAGGGATCCTTGCTCCGGGTGGGGAAGTCGTCGATGTCGCTCACATACCAGGAGCTGGACTGAAATTCCGGATGCAGGTTGGCGCCACGATAGCAGTTTGTCGGCGTGCCTACGATCAGCTCGTCCTCCATAATCAGCGTGGTCATATGTTCCATGATGTAGCTTACGACCTCGGCGCGGAAGATCGGGACGGCGTCTCCGGCAAACTTTTTATAAGCCTCTGTCGCGAGGACAAGACGTTCTGCGGTGATACTCGGTCTGGTGCGAAAGAGCTTATCTCTCATGCGGGTCAGTCTTTCATTCAGCATTTGTTATCATCCTTTCCATTTCATGGTAATCCTTTTTGGGGACGGTCAGTATTTTTCCATGGGGATGCGTGCGGTCGGCGCGGGGAAGGAGCGTTCCAGCTGCTCTAAGTCCGAATCCGTGAGGTCGATCCCATATACCGATGCATTTTCGTCGATATGTGCCGTGCTGACTGCCTTGGGAATGCAGATCATATCTGCCGGTCGCATGGCAAAGGCCAGCAGGAGCTGGATGACGGAAATCCCTTTTCGTCTCGCAACCTCCAGCACATTCGGATCGGTCTGCACGCCGTTTTTGTCAACACCGTCCTGAGTGACGAGGTCGCCGGCACGGCCGACCGGACTGTATGCCATGAATGGAATGCCGAATTCCCGTTGCATGGGCATCAGATCGTATTCAATTCCCCGGGAAGCCAGGTTATACAGAACCTGGTTGACACAACAGTTTCGTCCGTCCGGCACGCTTCTCAGATCCTCCATATCCTGCACATCAAAATTGGACACGCCCCAGCGGCGGATGAGTCCCTTTGCCCTGAGATCCTCCATGCACCAGACCATCTCCGACAGGTCGCAGCTTCCACGCCAGTGGAGAAGATAGAGATCCAGGTAATCGGCGCCCAAAAGCTTTAGCGATCGCTGAAGGCTGGAATAGATGTGCGTTCGGTTCGCGTTCTGGGGATAGACCTTGCTGACCAGATAGAGTCCGTCACGATCCATTCCGCGGATGGCTTCTCCGGCAATATTCTCTGCCTTGCCGTCTCCGTACATTTCCGCGGAATCCAGCAGATTCAGTCCCAGACGGATTCCGTATCTCAGGCCGTCAATTTCCCGCTGTGCCTTTGCGTCGTCCTCCCCCATTTTCCAGGTTCCCTGCCCCAGCTTGGGAATGAAGGAGCCGTCCGGCAGCAGAACCTGTCTGTTTCTGATCTTATCCATATGGGAATGCCTTTCTGATCTTTAAATTTGACATGGCCGGTCAGGCCTCCTGAAGCTTCTCCGCCGCGGCTTTTTCTGCAGCCCGCGCGGCCATCATCTTTTCATATTCCTCATCGCTCATCTTCTCAATCGAGAATCCGGTAAAGCCATAAATTGCGGAAATGATGGGGCAGATCCAGCAGACGAAAGCAAACGGCGCGTACACGATGGGGCTGATTCCGAGCGCGCCGATCATGTAAGCGGAGCAGGTTGTCCAGGGAATCAGAGGAGAGGACAGCGTACCGGCATCCTCCAGGCAGCGGGAAAGGTTCTTTGCCTTGAGCCGACGGTTCTGATACTCTTCCTTGTACATGGCGCCGGGAAGAACGATGCCGAGATACTGATCCGCACAGGTCAGATTGACGCCGATGCAGGTTAACAGCGTGATGAGGATGAGCATGCCGTTGCTCCTGGCGATTTTCATCAGCTTTTCGCAGAGAACGGCCAGCATGCCGGTGCCGTCCAGAACGCCTGCGAAGGCCAGCGCGATCAGGCACAGAGAGGTCGAATAGAACATGGATTCGATGCCTCCACGGGTCAGCAGCGCGTCAATGAATTCGTTGCCGGTTGTGCTCACGTAGCCTTCATACAGCTCGTAGCAGACAGCCTCCATGAAGTTCCTGCCCTGGAAGAGGGGAACGCAGATCAGTCCCAGCAGCGCGCCGATAAAGATGGTGGCGAGAGCAGGCATTTTTTTGACCGCCAGCACGACAATGATGACCGGCACGATGAGGAGTAACGGCGTGATGTTGAAATTCTCGACAAGCACGTTGGAGAGGACTTCCACATCGGAGGAAACCGTATCGGATACCGGGATCGTCAGGCCGAGGATCGCGTAGGCGGCAAGCGAGAACAGGGCCGTGGGGATGATGGTGTACATCATGTGGCCGATGTGCTCAAAGAGAGTGGAACCGGCCATGGCCGGCGCCAGGTTTGTCGTGTCAGAGAGCGGGGACATCTTGTCGCCGGCATAGGCGCCGGAGATGATCGCTCCGCCGACCATTCCTGCCGGAACGCCAAGGGTCGTACCGATGCCGACCAGCGCCACGCCGACGGTACCCGCGGTCGTCCAGGAGGATCCGGTGGCCATGGAGACGACGAAGCTCAGCAGGCATGCGCCGATCAGGAAAATCCTCGGATTTAAGACCTTGAGTCCGTAATAAATCAGTGTCTGGACGATGCCGCCGCTGATCCACATGGCGACCATCATGCCGACTGTGATAAAGATGAGAATCGCTTCCATGGAGTCAGAGATCTTGGACATCATGGCCTTCTGAATATAGGACCATTTCCAGCCGTTTAACATCGCGACAATGACGGTGACCAGAAGTACCATGCTGAGAATGCCGTGAATGTAGCCGTCCATGATCAGGATGTCTGCCATCAGCGTGACAACCATGAAGATCAGAACGAACAGTACATGCCATAGCGGAATCTTTCTACCCATTTTGTATTTCCTCCCATTTTTCTTCTGCAACCGGGAAAGGAAACGGCTGATGCGGAAGCATCAGCCATGGATTTCATCCACTCCTCATACAGCGTGAGAAAGGTCAATTAATACATAGCGCTCCGCATGACGACAGTTGTACGGATGTTCTCCGCACAACCGAACAGGGTTCGCAGCGTCCTGTTCTCGGCGAATTTCCCTTTTCCATCCACAACGACTTAGCGGGATCTTACATGGATGGTACTCCTGATTTTCGCGCCTCTATCCTTTAATTGCAGTATTTGATTTCCTTATAAAGATACACGTCTTTTTTTTCACTGTCAACCCGTTTGGCTCATTTTCGAAAAATGTTGCGGAATAAAAGAAATGCTCTTGAAATCCTTTTTTCATTTTCCTATAATAAGGGCAACACGGCGAAAGAATTTTATAAAGG
>JAJQCO010000101.1 GCA_021202655.1 Clostridiales bacterium
TCATTTTTTCATGGCATACAAAATGAAATATCACTGACAGGCCTGTAGTTGCCGGTCTTTTACCACATAATCGGCATTATGTGGTTGAATAAATTAGATATTGATATTTTATACCAATATCCACAAGAATGCAAGAAAAACATACCAGGATTGAACAATTTTCATAAATTTCCATAAATAAACATATCTGGGTAACGGAAGCTCTTCCAAATGGTTTTGCCCCTGATGTCACAAAATATACGCTGAAATTGTCGATTTTTATGCGGGTTTCCCGCTGTTTACAACATAATGCCGATTATGTTGTTTGAATGACATGCAGAATCAGGGAAGTTTTAACGAAGGGGGAGATGTTATTTGAGGCGAACACGTAAAGTTACACCGGAAGGAATGCTCATCAAGTTATTAATGTCAACAAACGGTCTCACGGCGAAGGAACTTGCCTGTCGGATTGGAAAGGCAGAAGCGACCGTCTGCGACGTGATTTCCGGTAAAAATAAGAGCAGGAAGACACTGAATCTGATTCTGGACGTATTGCGAGAGGAGCAGGAATCGGAAAAAATGAAGGAATTCCTGCAATTATTTAAGGAACAGTTTGGCGAGACAGACATTTTGGATGCGTTCGAAGAAACGGATGCTTCCATGGAGCCGGTCGTCGAATAGAGAGAAAGATATAAAGGGGGACGTTATGAAAAATTATGGATGATGAAAGAAATAACTCAAACAATCATATTTGGAAAGGAAAATGTGGAGGAAAATTGATATGAGTATGAAAAGAGAATTCATGCGTTTGTCAAAGGCAGAAGGGAGATTGCGCCGGAATGGCCGAAGGCTTACTTCTATGTTTCTCTGTGCGAGCCTTGTGGTGGGAAACCTGTCGGTGACGCCGATTCGGGCGTGGGCAGACAGTGATTCGGATAACGAGTACACGTATGAGATTGAAAGCGCTGACTTGCAGGAAGCTCTGCGGACAGCGGTCGCAGAGGAATCTACTGTCGATGAGGAACTGGTCTTTTCCGGAGAGCATGCGGAGGAATATGCAGAACTTCTGGAGGCGGACGGCACTTTATACGAACTGGAGCTGCCCGATGATGAGGATGACGAAGAAGATCGTGACAGAGATAAGGCCTTGAATCTGCGCATCTTTGCGCGTATCGAAGGGACAATCCCTGTAGACGAGGCTTATGAGATCAATGGGGCAGAGGAGATCGTCTTTTTACTGAGCAATAAGACCGAAGAGACTGTCACGGCGACGATCTGTGTAGATGATCTGGAAACCGAGGAGATCACGATCCTTCCGGCGGATTCTATTTCGGTAGAGGATGACAGCAATGAGACTGGCAGTGTAGAGACAGCTTCCGGTACTGTCACGGATGGGAGATCTGTCGGCGGATCAGGAAGCGGCAGTTCGGGCGGATCAGCAGGAGGTTCAACCGGTGAAGCGGCGGATATTGAGATCACAGATACAGAGGATGACGAGGATGAGATATCCGGGACGTTGCTCGATGACTCGGACGTATCCGCATCGGATGATGAAGTCAGCGATGACAGCACTTCTGCGAAAGAAGATGATTCTGATGTGAGCGATCAGGCAGAAGAGGAGAAGGATTCTTCTGATGAAGAGGCAGCAGAAGACCAGACTCAGGAGGATGAGTCTGAAAATACCGATATCGAAGACAGCGATTCGGAAACTGCGGATCCATCCGAAGATACGGAATCCCAGGATACCTCTGAGGAAGATGAGGATGCTGGCACCGAGGACAGCAAAGACACGGCAGATGGTGCGGATGATAATACAGATACCGAAGATACGAACGATACGGATGCAAAGACGGAAGATACCGGGTCCGGTGATCGTGCGGACGATGATACAGATGCCGGAGACACGAACGATACAGATACAAAAACGGAAGATACCAAATCTAATGATAACGCAGACAATAAAACCGATGGCAAAGATACAGGAAATGCAGATACGTCTGCGACTACGGATAGCGGCAGTAATGCTGCCAGTGATGTGAGTGAAAGCAGTAAGAGTAACAGTGCAGGTGATACTTCTGATGCTGACAGCGGTTCCGATACTTCCGATCATTCTGATCTGAGCGCCCTTACTCCTGCCATTTCCATCCACAAGAGCGTACTGGTTACAGCAAGCAGGGCGACTGCTTCGGATGCATATGAAAAGGCAACCTCTTCGAATACATCACGAACGATTGACGGAACCATCTATGAATCCGTTCAGTATGATAAGAAAGGGACTACGGCATTCGTGACAACAGCTGCCGACCTGAATCTGGACGAGGTTGAGTATGTGGAGTATGTGGAATACACCGCGCAGGAAAAAGACATTACGGTAACGGTAACCGCACCGGTTGGCGCGCTGTCGAGCAAAGCAGAACTGGTAGTCACCCTGTATGATGAGGACAGCGAAGAATACGCCGCTGCAGGAGAGAGCATCAATTATGATACGGAAAATACCGAGATCGGCATGGCTGCTCTGGACATCACATTCTATGATGAAAACGGAGAGGAAGAAGAACCCTCTGTCCCGGTCACGGTCAGCATTGATATCTCATCCGTGTTGTCAGATGATGTGGATACCAGTTCCATTGAGGTTCAGCATCTTGCCGAAACCGATGATGGAGTAGAGCCGGTGCTTGTGGCAGATGCCACGGATGATACATACGGCAGTGTAGACGAAGAAGCAGCTGTGGTAGAATTTGATGTAGAGAGCTTTTCCGAGTTTGTCATTACCTGGGCGTTGAGGAATAATGCTAACACAAGCATTGTCCTGAACCTGGGTAACGGAAATGGAACGTATTCCGATGGCGACTATACGGGCAGTAAAAGCAGTGGTGGAAGTGCATTGCGTTATACGGTGGATTTGTCAAATGCATACCTGAATGAGGATAATACTGTTACCATCAATCTGCCTTACAGAACTGATTTGCCTGAGGATTCGTCAACAAAAAGCACTTTCTATGTCGTAGAGAAAGATGCAAGTCAGGATGGAGAGGGAATTACAATAGAATTAGAGTGTGAAAAAGCTTACAATTATAGGCTTGTAGGCTGGTACAACATTGCTACCGGAGATTATTATGATGTTGAATATAATGAAAGCGGTTCATACGTCACAGTTGATGTGGATCTGAGCAAAAACAACGTGTTCTATGCCGACTGGATCGCTGAAAGTTATGATTATGGAAGCAGTAGTAACGGTAATTTAATAGAGACAAAGGACACCAGCAGCTTCGTGCAGATCCATATGTTTGATTATAACGAACTGTTCAATCTGTACAGCACAACACTGACACAAAATGGCACGAGCAGTGAGTCATGGAGCGACAGCGGTAATTTGTACAAGACACCGCCCCTGGCTTTGGAGAACACACCAGAAAGATTGGCAAATAGCTTCATTTTCCTGAACAACGGTACAAATAAGGGTGTCGCCCCAAACAATAACGGCACGGGTTTGATAGGTTTTCCGTCAGATTTAAAGGGGTGGAATATTTTTACAGGTAACTCCGCCTCTAAGGGCAATGGAAATCTGCCTTACCAGGGAATCGTTTCATCAACCGACGATGCAGTATTGAGCAAGCTTTATGATCAGTCCGCGGGGACTACGGGTGACGATCTGGGTGTGTACTATGTAGGTGAGGGAAACTACCTGTTTTCTTATGATGATACTACGGGTTACTATAGCTATGATTCCGAGGAACATGCTGCCAGCTACAATCGGACAGATGGACGATTTTATGTATATGATTCGCCTCAAACGATAAGTGGAGGAACTGCGTCAAGCTACTTTTTGCCTTATAACACTCATGGAGACGGACTTGATGATGAAGACGGTTCCGTAAACTACTGGTTTGGTATGAACCTCGAACTGGATTTTTATCTGCCAAACGACACCGGTACGACTGGTGGCAACCAGATAAACGGAGAAGACATGATATTTAACTTCTCCGGCGACGATGATATCTGGGTATTTGTCGATAATGAGCTGGTTTTGGATATGGGCGGCAATCATAATGCCCTTGACGGAAGCATCGATTTTTCATCCGGAGCTGTCAGTGTGACAGGTGAAAGTGATACTACAGTCAGTTTGACTGCTGGTTCCCACACTCTGAAGGTTTATTACATGGAGCGGGGCGGTTGGGCTTCTAACATGAAGATTTCATTTAACGTGGTTTCCCGCTGGGAGCTGGAAACGGCCACCGCAGGTGTGATGAGTGTTGCCAAGGAATGGAAAGACGCGGATGGAAATGAAATAACAGATACCAGCAGCTGCCCGACTGTTACGATGGGGCTGTTTGAGAATACCGGAGTCGAAGCAAGCGCCGGAAATACATACACTGTGACAGTGAATGGCGTTGAAACTACTTACGATCTCGATGCCAATGGTTATTCCTATGATACGGACGATGTGATCAATGCTTATATCAGCAGCGGATACCTGTATGTAAGAGTAGATAAACAAAATGTAAATGAGAACAACAACTGGACTTACATATGGGAACTGTTAGACATGAGCAAGACCTACGAGGTGAAGGAGCTGACCACATTATCCGGTTATATAACGAAGGCTACCTCTTCTGATTTGAATAACTACGATTATTGGGTTGCTGCAGACGGGGATGATCTGAACGGAACTACGACGGATGATGCCGGTTATAAATCGGGTGGCATTTTGAAGGATGGATTGCAGATTCTTTTAACAGATGGTGCGCAGAATGGGGAAGCGAGCTCAACAGGTTTCCCGATCACCTATACAGGTTATGTGATCAATAGTGGTGATGGAATATCAACGGTTGAAGCTCAGTTTTCACAGAAAGCAGAAAAAAATAGCGACGGTAGCTATACTTATGGAGTAACTTCTGATACTTATATAAATGAAACATCCATCTGGACAGTGGAGTTGATTGATGATGGGTATCAGTCAACAACAATACAGGGTAAGACGGAATACGTTCCGGCGTTCCGTTTAAAGGATTCAAAAGGAAATTATCTGGCGATTGAAGACAAGAAGTTAATAACGGTAGAAAGCTCAGCTCTGGCAACTGCATTCTCTTACAACAGCCTGGGTGAGTTAAACACAGATGACCAGACAGGTTTGAGAGTGATTATTGATGAAAGTGGCGGATATGCGCTGGTTGAAGGTCGTCAGGCTTCCACAGATCTCACTAATGTTAAGATTTATGTAAAACAGGAAGTAGGAACAGAAGGAGAACGCTACACGATCACGAATATCCATGTGCCGACCATCACCCTGAAAAAGGTGGATTCTACGAATGACGAAACGAAGCTGAGTGGTGCGGTGTTCACTTTGCGGAATGAAACAGGAGCTTATTACAGTTATGTGGGTGGCAATGTAGTCTGGAATGATTCAGAGGCTGTTAATCTGACGACGGGCACGGGCGGCATCATTTATCTGTATTCCCTGCCGGACGGCGCTTATACTCTGGAGGAGGTGACTGCCCCTGACGGTTATGACCGGTTGAGCGGTACGATAACGATCACAGTTGAAAATGGAGCCGTTGTATTGATCGAAGGAGCGGAAAATACGTTCCAATTTGACAGCGAGACAGCGATCATCACCATCAAAAATACTCCGGAAGAGTCGGGGGATCCAGATAATCCGACTCCAGACGAGCCAACTCCGGAGGAGCAATATGGAAGCCTGACCGTGAGCAAGAAGGTGGCCGGGAGCGGCGCAGACACGAGCCAGGAGTTTACATTTACGGTGACGCTTTCGGATACCGGCATCAACGGAAGCTATGGAGATATGGATTTCATTGACGGCGTCGCAACATTCACCCTGAAGCACAATGAAAGCGTGACAGCCAGCGGATTGCCGGAGGGAATCACATATGTGGTGAGCGAGACGGCTGCGGACGGTTACACCACGACCAGGGAGAACGCGTCCGGCACGATCAAAGCAGATACAGAGATACAGGTTATTTTCACAAACACAAAAGACAGCGGGAGCAGCACGGATGACTCGGGTGGAAGCAGTTCAGGCTCAGGCAGTTCGAGCTCAGGCAGTTCGAGCTCAGGCAGTTCAGGTTCAGGCGGCAGCTCGAGCAGCAG
>JAJQCO010000028.1 GCA_021202655.1 Clostridiales bacterium
CTCAAGCGCATGTGCGGGATGGGCAGGAGTAATGCCAGGGTTTATATGCAGAAGGAGACCGGCGTGACCTTTGCGGATGTGGCCGGGGAGGATGAGGCGAAAGAATCCCTGGTGGAGCTGGTGGATTTCCTGCACAATCCGGCCAAGTACACGCACATCGGCGCGAAGCTGCCGAAGGGCGCGCTGCTCGTGGGGCCTCCGGGTACGGGAAAGACGCTGCTGGCCAAGGCGGTGGCCGGAGAGGCGAAGGTGCCGTTTTATTTCCTGTCCGGTTCGGATTTTATGGAGCTGTATGTGGGCGTGGGCGCCTCGCGTGTCCGCAGCCTTTTTAAACAGGCGCAGCAGACGGCGCCCTGTATCATTTTTATTGACGAGATCGATTCCATCGGTCGCAGCCGCGGCGGCCACAGCGGCGGGGATTCGGAGCAGTCGCAGACCTTAAACCAGCTGCTCTCGGAGATGGACGGGATGGATTCGTCGAAGGGTCTTCTGATCCTGGCGGCGACAAACCGTCCGGAGATTCTGGACCCGGCGCTTTTGCGTCCGGGGCGCTTTGACCGCAGGGTGATTGTGGATAAGCCGGATCTAAGAGGACGCGTCGAGATCCTGAAGGTTCACGCGAAGGATGTCAACCTCGACGAATCGGTGGATCTGGACGCCATCGCTCTGGCGACGTCCGGCGCGGTGGGCTCGGATCTTGCGAATATGATCAATGAGGCGGCGATCCTGGCGATCAAGTATGGGCGAAGCGCAGTCAGCCAGCGCGACCTGTTTGAGGCGGTTGAGGTCGTCCTGGTGGGCAAGGAGAAGAAGGACCGCGTCCTGAGTAAGGAGGAGCGGCGGATCGTCTCCTATCACGAAGTCGGCCATGCGCTGGTGAATGCCCTGCAGAAGGATGCGGAGCCGGTGCAGAAGATCACGATCGTGCCGCGCACGATGGGGGCGCTGGGCTATGTGATGCAGGTGCCGGAGGAAGAGAAGTATTTAAACAGCAAGAAGGAGATTGAAGCCATGCTGGTCGGCTATCTCGGAGGCCGGGCGGCGGAGGAGCTTGTCTTTGATACGGTGACGACAGGCGCGGCCAATGACATCGAGCAGGCGACGAAGCTCGCCCGCGCCATGGTGACACAGTACGGGATGTCGGAGAAGTTCGGGCTGATGGGTCTGGCGACGCAGCAGGATCCCTACCTGAGCGGGCGTCTGGTGATGAACTGTGGGGAAGAGACAGCCGCGCAGGTGGACGCGGAGATCATGCGGATTCTGAAGGAGGCCTATGAGAAGGCGAAGCAGCTTCTGGCGGCCAATCGCTATTCGATGGATCAGATTGCCGCTTTTCTGATCGAGAAGGAGACGATCACCGGGAAGGAGTTTATGGAGATCCTGCGCCGGTGTAAGCGCGAGGAGGCGGAGCGGACGTCCGACAGCCTGACGTCTGCGCCGCAGCCACAGCCGGAGACGTCAGTCGCGGACTCTGGCCTTTCCGACCGCTCGTTCGATCGCGCTGACCAGAAACTGTGAGGTGTAGCGCGTTTCGTCGGCGTAGCTTAAGTTTTCTAACGACTGGGAAGCCAGGATCTGCTCCGCAAGCCTTTGCAGGGAAGGGGCGGCCAGCGGGTACATGGCGGCTACGGAGTCGCTTAAGCTTGTCATCTGGATGGATGTGATGCGGTCGGAGTCCACGGTCACTTCAATGTTGACCTCCTGTGAGCCGAGCTGCAGGGCAGAGGAATAGACGCCCGGCACGTAGAGCGCCCTGGATGAGGCCGCAGGGGTATCCGCCTGCCGGGAGCCGGGGCGGAACATGATGAACAGCAGGAGGATCAGAAGGACGGCAAAGCCCAGGAACACAGCGGTATATATGATCTCTTTCATTCGCAGAACGACAATTTTTGTTTTGGAGCTCATGGGGAACCTCCGGGAATATTTGATATAAATTATTCCCTGGGGTTCCGATTTATGCTATACTGTTTGGCAGCTGATACGGGAGGTGGGGAGGATGTCGCTGGAATTTCTTGTCGGAGGTTCGGGAGCCGGGAAGACGACGTTATTGTATGACGAGGTGATCCGCGGGTCGATGGAGGATCCTGCGCAGCAGTATTTTATTATTGTGCCGGAGCAGTTCTCCCTGCAGACGCAGAAGGATATCGTTACCCGGCATCCGAATCATGCGACGATGAACATTGATATCGTCAGCTTCCGGAGACTGGCCTACCGGGTATTTGCAGAGCTGGCGATCAGAAATCCTCCGGTGCTTGACGACATGGGTAAGTCGATGGTCCTGCGGCGGGCGGCGGGGATCGTGCGCAGGAAGCTTTCGCTGTTTTCCGGGCATCTTGGCCAGGCAGGCTTTGTCAGCCAGATGAAGTCCATGCTTTCTGAGTGCCGCCAGTACGGTGTGACGCCGGAGATCCTTGGGGAGACTGCGGCGAAGGTGAGGAGTCCCCTGCTTCGCCTAAAGCTTGAGGATTTTGCTGTCGTCTACCGGGAATTTCAGGATTACATCGAGGGGCATTACATTACCTCAGAGGATGTGCTGGATGTGCTCTGCCGGTTTTTGCCGGATTCCCGCATGGTGAGAGACAGTGTGGTCGTCCTGGATGGATTTACGGGCTTCACGCCGGTGCAGTACCGGCTGCTGGAGCTGATGATGGTATATGCGAAGCGCGTTGTGGCGACGGTGACAGCCGATCCGGGAATCTCGCTGTATCGGGACGTCGGGATGCAGGAGCTGTTTCATATGAGCCGTCAGATGGCGATCCGGCTCTCGAAGCTGGCGGAGAAAAATCAGGTTCGCAGGCTTCCTGACCGGGTGATTGACAGGAGGGCCGGAGGCTCGGAGATCGCATGGCTGGAGCGTCATCTGTTCCGTTATCCGTGCGAGCCTTATCCAGGCGAGGCGACCGGCAGTGTGGAGCTTTTGCAGGCGGCCAGTCCTTCCGAGGAGGTCGCGCAGATCTGCCATCGGATCCTTGCGCTGATCCGCGAAGGGCTCCGCTACCGGGATATCGCGGTGATTACGGGAGATCTGTCCGCCTACGGAAAGGAGATCACTCATCAGTTTGGCCTGCATGGGATTCCGTGCTTTCTGGATGACAAAAGAACCGTGATGGATCATCCTCTGGTCGAGCTGATCCGCTCGGCTCTGGAGGCGGTTCGCTGGGATTTTTCCTATGAGAGTGTGTTCCGCTGTCTGCGCCAGGGATTTCTGACGGACGACCGGGAGATGACGGACCGGATGGAAAATTATGTGATCGCCCTGGGGATCCGGGGCGGGAAGCGGTGGCGGGAGCCCTGGGAGCGGACATATCGGGGAGGCGGACAGATCCGCATGGAGGAGCTAAACGCCTTCAAGGACGATGCGCTGGCGCCGCTTTTTGCCATGCAGGACGCCATGGGAGCAGAGGGGATTACCATCGCCGGTATGGTTCTGGCGGTGAAGAACTTTCTTCTGGCATGCCGGGCGGAGGAATATCTGGCCGGGTATCAGAAATATTTTGAGGAGATCGGAGAGCTTCGCCTGGCGGGGGAATACGGTCAGGTCTATGGCCTGGTGACCGGTCTTTTGGATCGCGTGGCGGATCTGCTGGGAAGCGAGACGGTGAGCCGGAAGGAATTTATGGAAATTCTCGACGCCGGGTTTGCGGAGCTTTCCGTGGGCGCGATCCCGGCGACGGTGGATCAGGTCATGGTGGGAGATATTACCCGCACGAGGCTGGCGCATATCCGCGTGCTGTTTTTTGTGGGCGTCAACGATGGAATTGTGCCGACAAGGAACGATGGCGGGGGAATCCTGACAGACCGGGAGCGGGAGACGCTGGCAGAGCTGTCGGTCGAGCTTTCGCCGACGGCGCGGGAGGACAGCTTTCAGCAGAGATTTTATCTCTACCTGATGATGACGAAGCCGTCCGATCAGCTGTTTCTATCCTTCGCGCGGACCGGAAACGACGGCAAGAGCCGCCGTCCGTCTTATCTGATCGCAGAGCTTACGCGGATGTTCCCGCAGATTCCTGTGCGCGAGACAGAAAAACTCTGGCAGGAGACGGGCCGGGAGGATCCCGGCCTTCGGGAGGAAGAAGGCGAACCGTCCGCGCTTTATTCGCTGGAAGAGGCGAAGGCGGGACTGGCGGAGGGGCTTTTGCGATACCGGGACAGCCGGGACGCTTCCGGGACAGAGGCTTTTCTGGAGCTGTGCCGTTTTTTCCTCGCTTCGGACGAGCTGGCCGGAGAGCTGCGCTCCCTTGCGGACGCGGCATTTTACATCTATGAAGAGAAGGGCATCGGCCACGCGGTGGCGCGGGCGCTTTACGGCAGCCTCCTGGAGGGCAGCGTTACCCGTCTGGAGCAGTATGCGGCGTGTGCTTACGGACATTTCCTCCGCTATGGACTGGAGCTCGCCGAGCGCGAGCGATACGAGCTGGAGGCCAGTGACCTGGGCAATCTTTTCCATGAGTCCATCAACCGCTGCTTTCAGTGGGTGATGGCGGACGGGCGGGACTGGAGATCGGTCACCGATGAGGAGCGCCGCAGGCTGGTGCGCGACGTGGTGGCGAATGTGACGGCAGAGTATGGCAATACCATCCTCGCCAGCTCTTCGAGAAATGCCTGGCTGGCGAAGCGGGTGGAGAAGATCACCCAGCGCACGGTCTGGGCTCTGCAGCAGCAGATCATAAAGGGCGATTTCTCACCGGCGGGATTTGAGGTGACCTTCTCGGAGAGCGACCACCTGAAAGCGATGAGAATCCCCCTTTCGCGTGAGGAGGCCCTGCAGCTGCGCGGACGAATTGATCGACTGGATCTGTGCAGAGACGGCGATACAGTCTATGTGAAGATCATTGATTACAAATCGGGCGGTACCTCGTTTGATCTGCTGGCTCTGTATTATGGCCTTCAGATGCAGCTTGTGGTCTATCTGGACGCGGCGATGGAGCTTGCCGGGCGCAGGCTTCCCGGCTGTGAGGTGGAGCCGGCGGGAATTTTCTATTATCATATCGCGGATCCGCTGATCGCCAGGGACGGGGAACAGACGCCGGAGGAGATTGACGAGGCGATTTTAAGGCAGCTGCGGATGAACGGCCTGGTCAACAGCGAGCTTCCGGTCATCCGGCATCTGGATCACACGATTCAGAAGGAATCGGATATCATACCGGTGGTTTTAAAGGACGGAGAGGTTCTGGCGGGGCGTTCCTCCGTCGCCTCCGGCAGACGTTTCGCGGCTTTAAGAAAATATGTGCGCGGGAAGCTTGGCGCGATGGGGCGGGAAATTCTGGACGGAGAGATCGGCGTGAAGCCGTACCGGAACGGGACGAGGACGGCGTGCGATTATTGTCCGTATCATGCGGTGTGCGGATTTGACCGCAAGACGGAGGGCTTCGACTACCGGAGGTGGAAGCAGAAAAAGCCGGATGAGATCTGGGAGGAGATAGATGGCGGTGAAATGGACGAAGGAGCAGGAACAGGTCATTGAGAGCAGGGGAAAAAACCTGCTCGTCAGCGCTGCCGCCGGAAGCGGCAAGACCGCGGTGCTCGTGGAGCGGATCATCCGTCTGGTGACAGAGGGGGAGCATCCGGCGGACATTGACAGACTCCTGGTGATGACCTTTACCAACGCGGCCGCGGCCGAGATGCGGGAACGGATCGGGGCGGCGATGGAGGCGAAGCTTTCTGAGAGGCCGGACGATGTCCATCTGCAGATGCAGGCGGCGTTAGTTCACCATGCCCAGATCACGACCATTGACAGCTTCTGCCTGCGGATCATCCGCGAGCATTTCCATGAGCTTGACCTGGATCCCTCATTCCGGGTTGGAGACGAGGGAGAGCTTCTGCTGCTCCGGGAAGACGTCATGAAGGAGATGCTGGAGGATCACTATGAGAACGGCGGAAGCCGTTTTGAGCAGTTCGTAGAGACCTATGCGACAGGAAAGGGAGACGCGGGGATTGAGGATTATATCATGCAGGTATACACCTTCTCCCAGAGCCATCCATACCCGGAGCAGTGGATCGCGGACTGCCGGGCGGAGCTTTCCTTCGGGCGGGCGACGGACGATGCGGGGCAGGACAGGGA
>JAJQCO010000139.1 GCA_021202655.1 Clostridiales bacterium
GATCTGAACAATCACGGCGTCCCTCCTCCGATATCCCCAGTAAACGTCTCCATAGTTTCCCCGTGTTCCGATGACCAGAATCAAATCGGCTCTTGAAATCCACATCCTGGCTTTTCTGACATCCTCATCCCAAAGGCCAATATGACTGTAAAGCGGCCAGGGAAGGATCTCTCCTCCACATGATTCGCACAAAGGCAGCTCGTCCCGCTTCCATATCTCATATCCGTCCTCATGGCGACCACACCTGGAACAGCAGTTGACCTGAAGACTTCCCTGAATTTCGGCCACATTTCTGGAACCGGCAATGGTGTGCATACAGTCCACATTTGTCGTGATAATCCCAATGAGTTTTCCTTCCGCTTCCAGATCCGCCAGAGCATAGTGGGCAAAGCTTGGATGATAAGAAAACATGTTATCCAGATATGTCGGCAGAAAAGACCGGTAACTGTCCCCCGACCTGGGTCTGGCGCCGGCACGACGATTGGAGAGAGCCATCTGCCAGTATGTCATCCCTCCCCCGGAAACGGAAATCCCTGCGCCTGTCGTCGCAACGATGCTACTGCTGTGATCAATATAGTCAGCCAACCGTTGTATATTGTCCATGCCCCGTCCTCCTCCAAAAAATCCCATAAACGTCACATCCATTCTGTCTGTTTTCTGTCCTGCACGGCTCTCAGATGCAGGCGTCCAAGGCCCCCGCTGCTTCCGCCCGGATATTCAGATCCGCTATCCGGTCAAATGCTGTCTCTGACGGATTGATCTGCACAAGCTTCGTCCCGGGCCTCATGCGGCTTAAATATTCATTGCTGCGGAATCCGGTGGTGCCAATGACAAGAACCAGCTCCGCCTCGGAAATCATATCGATCGCTTTTCTCATACTGCTTTGCGAAGCATCCTCGCTCGCTCTGAAATCTCTGCAAAAGCTGGTCGGCATCAGCGGTGCGCCGCATGCTTCACAGCGCGGCATACGTCCCTGATTCCATACCTGATAATCGTAGCAGCGGCTTCCGCATTCCGTACAGATATTATCCCGGAAGCTTCCCTGAAATTCTACCACATTCCGGGATCCGGCGATGGTATGAAGGCAATCCAGGTTCTGAGTGACAATGCCATAGAGTCTGCCCTGTTTTTCCATCTCTGCAAGCTGCTTATGGACGGCGCTCGGCCCCTTGACAAAAGTCGCATCCAGGAAAGAATCCTTCATCACCTGATAGAATCCCTCCGGATTTTTGCGCACATAAGAAGCAGAGAAAATGCGCCCGGCGTTCAGCCGACCGACGCTCCGTTTCAGCCTGCTCATCCCATAAAGGTAAGAAATTCCCGATCCGGTCACGGCAACCGTCTTATGACTCTGATCCATATATTCTTTTAACTGACTGTATTCATTTCTCATCTTCATTCCCTCCATCAGAGAAAGGACAGCGCCCATCGGAGAAATCATATTCTTGATGGGCGCCGTTTCATGGATTCTATTTGTTTTCAAATGTCATTTACTGCAAGCGAAACAGACAATTCCCGCGGCTGGGCGCTTCCACCCTTGCTATAACCAATTGCCGCAGCAGAAACAGGATGAAAGCCTTCCGGAATCTCCATTTTTGCACACAGAGCCGCATTCTTTGCCAGGGCCTGCACACCGCCCCAGAGATAAATGTTATCCACGCCCGCATCCGTCGCGGCGATCAGCATATTCTCAATCACGCACGCGGCGTTCGCGTATTCAATCCCCGGCGCCATCTGTTTTTCCGACGCAGAAACAAAAATCACAACGGGCGCGCCATAGAAGAAATCCCGCTTCTCCATTTTCATGGCAGCCGCAGTGGACTCATTGATCTCATCCAGAATTTCCCTGTTGCGACATACTGTAAGATGAAGAGATTTGCGATCATTTCCGCCAATCGGAGCCTGACAGCCTGCCTTCACGATCATATCGACCAGGTCATCCGCTACCATTTTATCCGGATCAAAATCCCTCGTTGATTTTCTTTTTGCGATGGCTTCTAATGTTTGCATAACGGTTCCTCCTTAATGTAGTTTAAATAGCTACATTATAGTGCCGCTTAAAAGTAATGTCAATAGTTACAATTGATTTTTCCGGAGAAATCTGCTATACTCATGTTCAATATTTATGTCGGAGGAGGAAGGAAATTTATGCGTGTCAGCAAACGATTCTCACTGGCAGTCCATTCCCTGCTTTTTGTTGCCGTTCTGTCGCCGAAGAAACGCGTCACCAGTACGCTCGTTGCAGAAAGCACCGGCGCCAACGCTGTCACAGTCAGAAATATTTTTCTTGAATTATCAGAAAGCGGCCTGTTAGTCGCGTCCGCCGGAAAAAACGGCGGCGTACACCTGGCCAGAGAGCCGAAAGAAATCACGCTGTGGGACATCTATCAGGCAGTGGAAACGCCGGATGCGGATGAAATTTTCAAAATGTACGACGGAAGCAACGAATGCCCTATCGGCAAAAATTTTCATCAGATTCTGTACCCACATATGGCGTCTGCTGTCAACGCCATGAAAGCAGATATGGAACAGGTCACGCTGGAGACACTGCAAGGGGAGCTGAAAACCCTGCTCACAAAGCTGCAGGCGGAAAAATGTCCCGCAGATTAGCCGCCTGCTATTCTTCTTTCGTCCTTTTGCGGTTTAAATATTCATTCTATACCGCATTGCTGTGCTCCAGCTGTTTTTTCTGCATAATCCGGTTTCACTTACTCTTTTGCCATCTGCATCTCTATCCACTTCATGAGTATGCTTACCACATATTCCTGCTGTTCCTCTGTCAGCTCGCAGCCTTTCGGAATTCTGTGCCATTTCTCCAGGCAGCCTCTGCAGCAGGTAGCCGTGGCATGCTGGGCAATGAATACCGGGTGTCCTTTCATTGGCGTCTGTTTGCCATCGTTTGGGATTTCTGCCGGAGCGAGACGCTTCCTCACGAAGTCCCGCGCGTGGGAGCAAATCGTGTCCATGCCCTTTTCTTTCACATAGGCTCGATCATTCTCTTTCAGAGAAAAGCCGCTCCGAAATTTCGACCGGGCAAGACGATCGAACAGAACCGGCAGATAGGCCGCCGCAGGAAATTCAGACTGCCCGCTACCTGCCGGGACATCGGCGACCGTACCGCGCAGCCGCTCTGCCAGCTTTGTATTCCTCGCCGTGGTGGTCTCATTTCTGACCGCGTAGGAGATTGCCTTTTTCTCGCCGATCAGCACCAGTATTTTCTTTGCCCGCGTGACGCCGGTGTAGAGAAGATTGCGCTGCAGCATCACATAATGGCTCATGGTGAACGGCATCACCACAATGGGATATTCTGACCCCTGCGCCTTGTGAATGGTCGTGGCATAGGCCAGCGCCAGCTCGTCCAGCTCTGTCACGTCATAAATCACCTCGCGCCTGCCGCCCCTGGCGGGCGTACCGTCGCCAAAATCAACGGTCAGCTCTCCGTCCTCGGTATCGACGCGGACAATCATCCCTATGTCGCCGTTAAAAACCTCTTTCTCATAGTCATTTTTTATCTGCATGACCTTATCGTGCAGCCGATACTGTATGCCGCCACGTTTCAGGAAAATACCGGACGGGTTCATCGCCGTCTGCAAAAGCTGATTTAAATTTGCCGCTCCGCAGACGCCGCGCTGCATGGGCGTCAATACCTGAATGTCGCGAAAGGCATCCACATGATAATAGCGCGGAAGGTTCTGTGTGCAGTATTTCACCACCAGCTCCGCTGCTTCCTCATTGGTCTCCTTTGCCGCAAAAAAGAAGTCGGAATCTCTGCCGCCGCGCAGATCCGGCGTCTCGCCGCGGTTGATGCGATGGGCGTTCATGATAATCCGGCTTCCCTGCGCCTGCCGGAAAATCCGGGTCAGCCGGACGACCGGAACGCTCCCGGACGCGATGATATCTTTCAGAACATTTCCCGCGCCCACACTGGGAAGCTGATCCGTATCTCCCACCAAAATCAGCGTCATGGAATCCGGCAATGCTTTCAGGAGGTTATACATCAGCATGATGTCGATCATGGAGCATTCGTCCAGAATCAGAACGTCAGCCTCCAACGGATGTTCTTCCTTTCGCTGATAGCCCTCCGCGGGCTGATATTCCAACAGGCGGTGAATGGTCTTTGCCTCCATGCCGGTCGCTTCCGACATCCGCTTGGCCGCGCGGCCGGTGGGCGCCGCCAGCAGAATCCGGCAGCCAGCCATCCGATACGCAGAGATAATGCCAAGCGTTGTCGTCGTCTTTCCGGTTCCCGGTCCGCCGGTCAGCGCCATCACTTTGGAAGAGACTGCCTGACGAATTGCCAGGAGCTGCACCTCGTCATAGGCGATTCTGGAATTTTTCTCCACACGCTCCATGACCTGATCCACATCAATCCGGGTATTCCGTTCTGACGCCAGCAGCTTTAACAGCCGCCTGGCACAGCCTGTTTCCGAGAAATAAAATGGCGGAAGATAGATGGCATCCTGATCCCGGATCACATCCGAGGTCTGCAGCATTTCATCCAGCGTAATCTCCAGTTTGGGCGAATCCACTTCTAACAGCTTCACCGCCGTATTGATCAGCTGATCCCGGACGGCATAGCAATGGCCGTTTTCAGACAGCTTATTCAGTGTATAGAGAATGCCGCTTCGCAGACGGACAAAGCGGTCCTTCTCCATTCCCAGCTTTTCCGCAATCTGGTCTGCCGTCTTAAATCCAATGCCCCAGATATCGTCTGCCAGGCGATAGGGATTTTCCTTCACGATTTTGATGCTGTCATTCCCATAGGTTTTATAAATTCTCGTGGCATGAGCGGTGCTGACGTCATGACTCTGCAGAAAAAGCATGATGTTCTTGATCTCCTTCTGCTCCTGCCAACCTCTTTTGATACGCTCCACACGTTTCTGACCGATACCTTCTACCTGAATCAGGCTGTCCGGATCGGTCTCAATCACCTCTAGCGTATCCTTGCCGAACTTCTGCACGATACGCTTCGCAAACTTTGGACCAACGCCTTTGATCAGACCGCTGCCCAGATATTTTTCAATCCCATAGGTTGTCGCCGGAAGAGTTTCCTCCCATTTCTGCGCGGAAAACTGTCTGCCATATTTTCCATCCACACGCCACTGCCCCTGCATAGTCAGGACCGAGCCGACATGGACATCCGGCATACTGCCGACTACCGTCACCAGGTCATGATATCCCTTAGCGCGACATCGAATCACGGAAAAGCCGTTTTCCGCGTTCTGATAGGTGATTCGCTCCACGACACAGCGAAGATAATCCATGGAAACCAGCCTCCCGTCATTCCTCTTTCGTTCTTTTTTCTACATTCTTCACTCCTTCTTCATGCCGATCCAAAATATACTGATGCAGGGCATGGTATTCCAGAAGGCGATCGAACTCCAGCTCCTGCAGGTTTATCATTACAATATTCAATTTCTCATCCAGTGTCTGCAAATAGCTGACAAACTCCTGCAAAAGCACCGATTTTCCACTTCTTCTAATACCCGTGATGACTTTTATATCCGGCGTACCATATAATTCAATCAGCTCGTCTAAATATTTCTGCCTTATGATAAGCCGCATCACGCCATCTCCTATTCCCACTTTTTGAGAAAAAAATCATTTTTCGGTAATACGATTTCTATGAATATTCTATCATAAAATTCGCTTCCTGCCATCACCCTATTCCCATTTTTTGACTTTTTTCATTTTTCGGTAATAGGATCTGGACCCGTTGCAGGGAGATAACGACTCCGCTCTTCCTGCTGCGGTGCGTCCAACTGAAAATCAGCATCCGTGACCTTGACCTGCTCACAATCGGCATGGTCAACGATATGTTCATGGAAAGCCACAACGATGAGTACAACTATCCTGCGGTGGCTACCCAGGAACAGATGGACAGATTTTAAGAGAGAAATACCCTCGGCTTTAAAACCGAGGGCATTTAAATCAGAGGATTTTTTCGTAATCCATCATTCCATAAAGGACACGAACAACCTGGATTTCTCTTTTCTGTTCGATTGGGCGATAGAAAACAATGTAATTTTTCACGATGAGCTTGCGGAGCGTTTTGT
>JAJQCO010000175.1 GCA_021202655.1 Clostridiales bacterium
CATACATCAGTGCTGCGGATTCCAGAATTTTATCCATTTTCTCTGCATGCTCCATCGGATAAAACAGCGCATAGTTTCCGTTTGAGAGTGTAACCGCGGTCACATCTCTCATAAATCCGTTCTGGTTCACCAGTTTCATGGTCTGTTTATAGGTATATGCCGGGACGTTGGCAACATAGAGGTTCTGAAGACTATGTTCGCATCGGTCTACTTCTTTTAACATTCGTATCCGATCTTGTTCGGACATCCCGGATTTACGGACATAACGCCGGATTTCATCCAGGCCCTCTTTTACCTTATGGCCTTCCTGCTCCACCTGCTCCACGGCATCCATAAACCGTTTTCTCTCCTCTGGGTCTTCAATGGCAGATCCAGCTTTGGATAGCTCATCGATTTTATCGGTAAATGCCATATGTTTTACCGCAATATGATGCATGATCGCCTTGATTTCATGGTTCGTATTTAATTCCTTATAGTCCAGTATCCCTTCTGCCAAGTTGGCAAAAAACTGGGCGATTCCTTCCATACCTTTTAAGGCAGAACTTCCGACTGGTTCCATTCTACTGTTGATCGCCATAATCATCCTCCTTTTGGCTGGTACTTCGTTGTGCTATACTAATTATGGAAAATCATGTCTGCAATAGTGGCTGATTTTTCCTGTGTGAGAATTTTTCGATTCAAAATTTTTTGTCATAATATTTTTAGCAAGTTCGTAAAACAAAATAGCTGCAAGGAGGTATTGTATGGGAAACCATAGTTCGGAAATGCTGTATGGGAAAGGTCTGTTGTATGAATATACTTTGATTCTGACCGGAGAACTTTCTTCATTCTCTTCCATTTATTTCGGAAGTAAAAGCGTAGATAACGTTGGCTTTGCAAAGTTTGTTTTCCGGAAAGCAATCGAAGTATTTCTCCACTGGACACCTGAAGAAGCACAAGTAAAGTTAAATGAAGACATCATCACGAGAATGAAACTAGATCGTGTTATGAATTATCTCAATTTGCCACCGGATATCGAAAGAAATCATAATTGGGGACAGGTTGTTGCGTATCTTTATCCGGAAATATTACATTTACATGAAACAGAGATGGTGGTTGATACATATGAAGCGGTACTTGCTGGCCAGGAAAACGGTGGACTTTACAAGTTTCCAAAACACTATTTTGACGGACAGACCGGTCGGAAACGTGGCCATATCTGCCTGCGGTACCTGATCGAACATAACTGTGTGTTTGAAAATATTAGGGATATGTATAAGTTTTTTGCATCGGAGGCCGGAGTACGTCTAATCAATGAAAAGGGCCTGAAGCTTGTCCTGCGGGATGTCTTTCACTCTCCAGTGCTCTATTTGCATGAGTCTCTGCCGGAAGATATGAAGGATGAGTTCTGGTATCATTATTATGAATTCCATTACCAGTACAAGAAAGAAAAATTATTCCGTGAGAAAAATCTCAAAAAACTGGAAGAAAAGACGAAATTATAAAAGGAACCGGAGGCGCATATTGAACGTCTCCGGTTTTCTCTTTACTGATATTTTTCGGCGATGGATTCGATGGCCATCGCTGCTTCTTCAATGCTGAGCAGTGGCATCAGGTATGACACAGCCGCATCATAATCTTGAGACGGGACGGACAGATCCATGCCGCATCCTTTCTGAGCTACCATTTTTAGGAGCGTTTCGGAAAATTCTGGTTCATTTCTGTATGAATACAGAATATGACTTAAGAATCCAACCGGCGCCTCTTTGGAAGCCTTCATCAGGAAAAGCCCAAACGCTTTCGTGGCGGCTTTTCGGTCACCAATATCCGTTGCGGTGTATTTTACCTGCATCAGTTCAGCCAGCGTGCCGTCTGGATCGTCATCATAATGCGTTCCGATGTCATCCACAATGGTACTGTATGCCCAGTCAACCGGGATATCATCTTCTTCCTGGAAGAAGTCATCCGGAATATCCGGGAATAGATCCGGAATGTCTTCCTGAATCGGTGCTTCGCCGCCCTCTGCCTTCAAATCATTGAACAGCACATCAATCAGCTTCTTTTTTGTTGCTTCGCGCATGTGGTAGATGACAATAGTTGTGCGCTCCTTTTGCTGGTAAAGCCCAAATTGTTCTTTCATATTTTTAACTTCCTCCTTTTATGTGTTCGATTCAAAACCGCCATAACGTTTCAACTATTATGGCGGCTTTGTTCGAAGATAAAATCACACCACGACGGTCTCCGGCATCTCGCGTATGTAAGGGATATTGAGTGCCACCGCTACCTTCTCCCGGAAATCCTCATCCACGATCCGGTTAAGATTCTTTTTGTTTAAAGGGACACCGCAGGCTAACAGTTTCCCCGGCGTCTGATAAGCAGGGAGCCGCAGAATATCCGCCGGGTTTCGGTTGAAATATTTTCTTGCTGCTTCCGAACTTTTTAAGACAGACGGAGCGTGTTCCAGTACCTCGCATGACAGCACAATGTCGTATGCCATCGACACGTCGAGTGTCGTTTCCGGAAATGCGAGAAAAAACTGTGTCATGGCAAGTTTACTGGCTGTCTGCCGTTTCCTTTTCCAAAATGCTGCAACCCCTTCTTTGCTTAAATACATTTTTGTTTCTATTGATGCTTCCGGGTGCTTAAAGGCAATCTCTTTACAGATGTCCAGTCCCAGATATGGAATGATTTTCGCTTTCCAGAACGCTGCTTTTTCCATATCTCCTGTTTTGGTATAAAATACTGCATTTCGGTTGGGGATAGAGAGCCGTTTGATAAAGTTGCCAGGCAGGTCTTCATCCGATGCAAGTAACGCATCCAGTCGCTTTTTCGTCTGCTCTGCAGCCGGGAGCGACAAGAACATATCTACAGTTACTTCATCCGGATCGGAAAACTCCGGGTCTGATGCGAAATCAATAGAAAACGCACTTGGCGGTGCTGTGTCCATCCGCTCAGCTGGCGGAGTCATCTTCTGTTTTCCGGGTTCCTGCTTACGCGGCATTGCACGACGGTTTTCCTCATTTAAGAAGCGTTCCATATCCGGTGACTGTTTCAGGCATTTCTGCAATACGGAAATTGGCTGCTCATTTAATATAGAAAGAAACTGTGGCAGATCCTTCCTGGTTACTTTTCCAGATGCCTCAATCATGGCTGCAATAGCCTTCGGTTTGGACGCATCCGGAATTCGATTTAACGCCTTAAAGTTCTTGGATACAGCAAGAATCGCCGCTCGATCGCTCCATTCATTCTCCGGCACTTCCATATACCCGTTTTCTTTATTATAAGTAAGTGCCGCCAGAACCATCAAGACGGTAGGAAGGTCAAAATACTCTCCGTCTTCCCATTCATAATCTTCTTTATGGAAATCAGCCAGTTTCTTTCCATTCCGGATTTCCTGTAATGCAATCAATTCATCAAATCTCATATGATTTCCTCCTAAAACAACAATTGGTGTGCAAAGTACAGAAGTATCGTTGGAATTACAACCAGGAGAACCGAGATTAGATACCATTTTAGTCTTGTCTTCTGATCGTAAACCCGCAGTCTGGTACAGATCATTGTTTTGCGATATAAGTACACACCTGCTCCGGCGACAAAGAGCCATAATACATCGGCTATCAAACAAATCGTTTCTCTCATCGTTCCTGCCCTCCAATCTCCTGTCCCATATCCCATGATTCTCCATTTTTCCTGAAATCATCAAGAATATCTGCTTTCAGTGCGGCGACATCCCATCGGTCCGCTTCTGCTCCTTCTTCCCTTGGATCCCGGCAAATATATTCCATGGCATCCTGCATCGATATATTTTCTATGGAAGAAAGATTTCTGGCAACATCCGGAATGGTCTGCATGATATCATTTTTCAGATCATCCATTGTGATCAGATCCCCGTTATCATTTACAAAACAGATATCTTCAGGTACATAACGCAGGGTTGAAAGATCATTTAAAACAGCAGCCGTAACAGCAGAGTAGCTTAATTCTTCCATCGGAAGATCCTGCAGCAGTTCCGGATTTCTGGCAAGCACTTCACATTTCTGAGATTCCGGATCCATGGCGTACCTGGCAAATTCATTTTCAGCAAACAAAGCCCTCAACGCCGTTTCAAATGATGGAATTTTTGTCCATGACACTTGTCCGGATACCTGCCCTGGTTCAGGATGGCTGACATGGGGCATATCCATTGCCGGGTTCATAATATTCATCGGATCTCCGCTTACCTCAAAGCCGCCTGCAAATGGTTCATTCCAATCCGGGTTTACATACTGGTATTCCTGGTTCACATACTGGTTATCCAATGGAGGTTCCTGTTGGAACGCTGCGTCCGGCATTGCCGGAATCTCCACTCCCTGTTCCGCCATTGGCGGTGGTTGAACTGGTTCTTGTCCGGGCAATTGCCCTTCCTGAACCTGCGCAGAACCCATATTCTGCTCATATTCTCCCGATTCTTTTCCTTTCTGTACTCTTTCTATTTCTGTAAGAGCAGCATTCAGAACCGGTATATCCTTTGCATCTCTTTTAATCCAAGAAATATGCCGGTCCAGATTATTTTTTGTATCGCGTTCTGCTCGTGATAAAAACTGCGGAACCGCAACGATAATTGCCTTTTCATCAAAATATTCTGCTGATTTCGGGCTGTACATAAGAGCATTCGTTGCATAACGCGGCGCCTCTTTTTCATCAAACCCCTTTGCCAGCACCGGATGTTCCCGAATCATCCTATTGGTAAAGCGCCAGGATTCTTTCTTTTCCCACTCATCTTCCTTTCCTTGTTCTTTTGCCTCCGCATATGCCTGTGTGGTCAGGTTCTTCATAACGGCTTTCGCCACTGCGGGAGTAATAGTTTCCGGACTGCTGTTATTTAAAACATGGATATTCTGGCGGATTTCTTCTACCTTGGCCTGTTCCGCTTCGGTAAGGATCGGCACCGTTTGCTGTTTTTTCTGGGTTGGCGCTTTTCCCTCTCTGCCGCTTTCCTGTTCATGTGCTCCCACGTCTTTTGTCTGCTCTTTCGTTTCGTGATTCGGTTCCTGATCACGGGTTTTCTGTCCTTTTTCTTCCCGGATCAGTGTCTCTGCGGTTTTGCGAAGCCCTTCGTTGATATCGGAATGGCGCAAGTTCTGTATCTGATCGCGATAAACCGGATCAAGCATATATTTCACTGCCCGCACCACCTGTGCAATGATCGCCATCAATCCTTTATGGCT
Organism: Clostridiales bacterium; assembly: GCA_021202655.1. Classification (GTDB taxonomy): domain Bacteria; phylum Bacillota; class Clostridia; order Lachnospirales; family Lachnospiraceae; genus Brotaphodocola. The sequence continues at coordinate 5,187 of JAJQCO010000175.1, forward strand.
ACGCTCGGACCAGGGATACCCTTCCATACGTTCTGCTTCCAGTGTCAGCTTATTCTTTAACCGTTCTGCTTGAGCTGCGTCGTATTTGGTTTCCACAGGCTCCCCGGTTTCCGGATCTTTTTCTTTCCGGATATAGATGCCATTTTGGTGGAGCTGAAGATCAATTTCCGCAATTTCCTTCCGTAAATCAGCCGCTTCCAGATACCGGTTTCCTCTCGTTTCGCCATCCTCCATCGCCGCCTCAAAATCTCTTCCGGCTGTATCCATTTTAATCGCGTCGTCGATTCTATCCATGGCGTTTTGCCTCCCTTCTTCGTCTATCACTATTATGGGGAATCCTTTTAGAAACAAAATGCATGATTCAGTTCAGAACTTCGCATTACCTTATCCCGGCTCCGCCTGGCTACTCATGTTGGGAAAGCTTACGCCTTTTCAATATTCGGAAAACCCCGTTCTTTTAAAAATCTTTTTGAAAAATTTTGGGACAAAACACAGACAAAATTTTTCAGAGAGTGTTGACGTGAACGAGTGTTTGTGTTATTATGCATGTAGATGAGAAGAATTCTGTCTCGGTCAAGACGGGGCAGAGACGTTTTGGGATGTATCCATCCATCCGGAAGGATAGGTATTTTCTAAGGCGTCAGACAGCAGGGAGTACACAATAGCCCTGTTGTTTATATATACAGGGCTCTGTGGAATGCAGGGCCTTTTGTATATTCTGAAACAAAAATTGCCGTCCTTGCGTTTTCCTGCAAGGACGGCTTCTTTTTTACTACTCGTCTTTCGAATCCTTATCTTTCTTTTTCTTTGGTACCAACACAACAATCAGAACGATTGCGACTACCGCGACAGCTGCCAGCGGGATCATCATGGAGTTATCTCCGGTAAAGATACTCGGGATACCAGGATTCCCTGGGCCATTTCCGTTATCAATTGGAATGACATTATTGCCATTATTTCCGCCAAGCGGGATTACCTCTGTCGAGTTGTAGGATCGGCGGATGGAATCGTCATCGTCGTCATCATCGTCATCATAATCACGGCTGCTGTGTGATGAGGAAGATGATGTGGATTTGTCTGCGTTAATATGAACCGTGATTACAACAATCTTATCCACATCCTCACCGGGAAGGACGTATTTATCATTCTGATATGCGACACGGTTTCCGTCTGCATCCAGCTCATACTCTGTAATTTCCACATCCAGATCGGTTGTTTCATAGATTCTGGTACCCAGTTTTCTGGTTTGGTACTCAACAGAACTTGTGGAAGTCGTTACTGTGCCATCAGCCCAGTTGGCAGTACCGTCCATGTTTTCTGCCGCTTCTGCTGTTACGACAATACGAAATTTCTTGTCTGCGTCTGACTTTACCCACTCTTCCGGAATATGAACACCCGTGATAAAGACTACCTCAGTTCCATCTTCTAACGGATCTTCATAGTAATAATATCCGTCATCGGATTTGCTCCACTTGGAATCCGTTGAGAAAGTGAGCATATCCTCTGAAATATCAGATAAGCCTTCTTCATTAACCAATGTCAGTTTGGCTCGGACAAATGCTGTCTCCGCACTGTTTTTTGTGGTATCAGCCGCAAATGCCGTGACGGCCTGTGCCATGACGAGCACTGCGGTAAGAACTGCTGCTCCCAGCCTCTTTTTTATGGATTTTTTCATTTTCCTGCTCCTTTCACCATTGTGGAATGTACAGCTTTTATTTGCTGCCTATGCTATTATTATGGAAAATCGGAATTGCAGAAAAATCAGATTTCTGCAATCTGAATTCGGACCGGTTCCGTTCCAGAACCCCGTGTGATGGCAGTCACCCGTTTCGGGATTTTTCCTGCTTCAGTTTTCTCTTCCTGCCACTTTCTAAGTCTTCCCATAAGTAAGGTAAGCATATCTTTCCGAATATTTTTTAACATCTCATCAAACAGCCGGACACTTTCCTTTTTGTAAGGAACGAGGGGATCCTGATTCGCATAAGAATACAGTCTCGTGGAATCTTTTAATGAATCCAGGGAATCCAGATGTCGGCTCCAGTTCTGGTCAACAGCAGTTAACATCGCCCATTTCTCCAGATCGCGGACGGATTCTTTCGGAAAGCCTGCCGACGCTTTCACATACTGGACAAAACATTCCTTCTGCATGGCCCAGACCGGCTTTTCCGGCGTCTTTTCACCAAATGATAACGGATATGGAAGAAAAGCGAACAGATCGGAAAGCGATCGTTTGTTTCCGGACTCTGTGTTATCCTGTACGATATCTTCTGCTGCTGACCGCAGCATATCCGCAATATGCTTGGATACGTCTCCCTTGCCAATGGCAAGGTCACGTTCCGCATAGATTGCATCGCGTTGGCCGGATAGGACTTCATCGTATTTCAGGGTATTCATGCGTTCTGCAGCGTGGGTAGATTCCATATTACTCTGCGCATTTATCACAGCCTTGGTAAGCAGCGGATGGGAAAGTGGCTCTCCTGTTTTTCTGGCATTCTCGGAGAGAATGGCAGTCACCTGGCCTTTCGGCGCATAGAGCCGGAACAGATCGTCTTCCAGGCTTAAGAAGAATTTGGACTTCCCTGGATCTCCCTGACGGCCGGAGCGTCCAATCAACTGATCATCTATTCTTCTGGACTCTGAACGTTCTGTACCAATCACATAGAGACCGCCGGCCTGTTTGGATTCCAGCGTCAGCTTAATATCTGTACCTCGCCCTGCCATATTGGTTGCAATGGTGACCGCATAGGGCTTCCCTGCTTCTGCAACAATGGTGGCTTCTGCTTCATCCTGCCTTGCATTCAATACGGTATGTGGAATTCCTTCCTTATCAAATATCGCAGACAAACGTTCCGAATCTTCTACATTTTTGGTGCCAATTAAGACTGGCTGCCCGGCTGCATGAGCAGCCTTGGTCTCTGCGGAGACCGCCGGATCCTTCTCTACTTTATTAACATATACTTCATCGTCCATATCTTTTCGAATAACCGGTTTATTGGTTGGAACCGCAACCACATCCATTCCGTATACTTCACGGAACTCGGATTCTGCCGTAACTCCAGTCCCGGTCATCCCGGCCTTTTTCTCAAAATGATTAAAGAAGCTCTGGTATGTAATGGATGCAAGGGTTGTATTTTCTGGATTAACCGGCACATTTTCTTTTACCTCAAGCGCCTGATGTAGACCATCGGAAAATCGTCTGCCGGGGAGAACACGCCCGGTAAATTCATCGACAATCTGTACTTCGTTGTCTTTTACAATATAGTCCTTGTCTTTTTTCATCAGGTAGTTTGCCCGAAGGGCATTCTGGATATGGTGGTTTAAAGCAAACTGCTCGGGATCCATCAGGTTCGGTACACTAAAAGCTTCTTCTGTTTTTCTTGCGCCCTGCTCAGTTAAGGAAATTGCCTTATCCTTTTCGTTCAAGGAAAAATCCCCCGTCTCCGCTTCTACCTCCCCGGATATCCGATCCAGTTTCGTATAGTCTTTTAAATCATTGCCTCGTTCCAGTGAACGGACAAAACGGTCACAGGATACGAGAAGTTCCATATCCTTTTCCCCGTCTCCGGAGATAATGAGCGGTGTGCGTGCTTCGTCGATCAGTACGGAGTCAGCTTCATCTACCAGTGCAAATGAAAGGCTACGAAGTACCTGGTTTTCTGCCTTTCCTGCAATGTGGTCACGCAGGTAATCGAAGCCCAGTTCTGAGTTGGTAACATAGGTTACATCACAGGCATAAGCCCGCTTCCGTTCTTCTGTTCCCATTCCATTTTTTATAAAGCCGACGGAAAGTCCCATAAATTCATAAGCCGGTCCCATCTCCTTTGCATCGCGCTCTGCCAGGTAGTCATTCACTGTTACGACGAAGACTCCTTTTCCCATGATCGCATTTAAGTATACAGGCATGGTGGCGGTGAGGGTTTTCCCTTCTCCGGTCTTTAATTCCGCAACACGCCCCTCATGGATAATAATGCCGCCCATGATTTGTACCGGGAACGGCTCCATATGCAGTATCCTTCGATCTGCTTCCCTCATGGCAGCAAATGCTTCCGGAAGAAGCATATCCAGTGTTTCTCCCTGTTCCAGACGATTTTTCAGCTCCAGTGTTTTACCCTGAAGGTTGGAATCCGTAAGAGCCTGCATCTGCTCCTGAAATCCTTCAATCTGCTTTAATAATGGTTCAATTTTTTTTACTTCGTTTTCCGAATGGCTTCCAAAAAGCCGGTCAGTTAGTTTCGACATAGTGCCTCCTGTATATTTTGGTGTCAGTTATATTATGGAAAATCTGCTTTGCAACTTTTTTGATATTTGCGGGCAAAAGGAAAGCCCGGCATTGCCGGGCCTAGCCTTTATATCGGACTGACGTCCGTTTATCTTCAGTTCTGAACGTAGATGTCAAAGGAATCGGTCGCCGTCATAGAGCCGGTACCATCCTGCGTCTCCATCGTAGCCGTTACCGTGATTACAGCGGAACCGGAGTCATGAGCTGTCACGACACCGCTCGAATCAACCGTCGCTACGGACTCGTTGCTGGACTTCCACTCATAGGTAACCGTTGCGCCATCCGGCTGAGTCGTCGGGGTAGCGGTCAGAGTCTTCGTCTCACTGTCTTTCATGACATCGGAACTGCCGGTGATCTCAACAGACAGTTCATTCTCAACTGTGACTGTTACAGAAGCCGTCGCGTCTGCAAGCGCGCTGTCTGCCTGATGCGCCGTTACCGTGATAGTTACGATACCCGGCTTCACAGCGGTAATCACGCCGGTGTTCTCATCCACCGTTGCGATGCTGTCATCCGAAGATGAGAACGTATATTCTACGCTGTCAAGGTTCGTATCCACTGCGGCTGTTGCCGTTGCCGTCTCAGAAACATTCAGCTTGGTATCATCGACAGTCAGATCCACCTTCAGGTACATCTCCTCATCGGTACGGGTATCGCCTTCCAGATCCTTTGCGTTGTTGTTGTCTGCGCTGTTACCGGTGATGTTTTCACCATTCTGGCCGACATAGATATCAAAGATATCAGCAGCTGTATCCGCATCAATGGTGATCGAAGCAGCACTGCCCGCATCATCCTCATCAAAGTCAAGAATGTTGTTGCCGCTTGCGTCCTTCAGATAAGCGGCCTGGATCGCATAAACCTTCACGGTCATTTCCTGGATCGAAGAATCAATGGAGCCTTCCACTACGTTCTTCAGGTAAACCTGATCGAACAGAGTCTCGGTGATCTCATCTTTCTCCAGCAGGGAGGTGTACGCATACACTCTGCGAACCGCAGCAGCAGAAGCAGCTTCGTCATCTGTCGCGTCATCCACATCAGCAATCTCGTTACCCAGGGAATCAACATATACGGTCTTAACCAGAACCCAGCTTTCGCCATCCTCGTCACGCGCACCAGATACTGATGTACCATCATCCAGATGGCTTACGCCAAAGATCTCCTGATGAGCAACCTCACGGTCAGCCGGAAGAACTTCGGTTACAGTAATGCTGCTGCTAACGATCTCAGCTGCGGAAGTGGTAGAACCAAGCTTCTCGGCCACGCCGGCCGTAGCCACCCAGGAATCAGTGGCGCTGTTGTAAGTCGCATTGATGTAGTAGTTGCCGTTGCCATCCGTGAACAGGCGGCCGTCGTTACCGACAATGATGACATCTGCCATAGGGCTGTCATAGCTCATGAAGATTACGGAGGTATTCTCGCCGGTATTCTCTGCCTGCGGATCCTTGTCAACCGGCTCATTGGAAACGAGCTCCCTTACTTCATCGGAATCATTACCCGGATAATTCGGCTCTTCCAGGTCTACGGTCACCTTACCGACCGTGAAAACGTTGGTTGAGGTCTCAGAGTCAGTCATGTAAGCCAGGATCTGGGCTCCGCCAAACATCATGAGTCCTGCCAGTGCGCACGCAGATGCGGACGCCGCAATTCTTTTTTTGTTAGCCATAATCAGTCTTCCTCCTATATAGAAATAGAATTTTTTCCTTCCCTTTGGGAAGGAGTAAGGGTTGAAATCTTTCGATTACATTATGGAAATCGAAAATTCCATAAGCATATCGGTTGGCTCTCAACCTTCTGACTTTATTATGGAAAATCGTGATTTGCGTTTTTCTGGTTTTTCATTTTCTCGATCACAAAGTTTTGTGTATTGTTTATGAGCGCCTGACACCAGCCCGAGTGGATTAACTAAACTTATCCGTAATAAAAGCGATTCCGTTCAATCCCAGAATCCACAGAAATACCAGCAACAGGATTCCTACTCTGTTGGCGAACAGATAACCGGCATATGGAATACTGTACACATATGCACCAATGATGTTCTCTGGCTTCAGAATCACCATATCTTCCGTGTCGTTATTATCGCCCTTGGTCACATAGCCTTTTTCTGTCTGATCTACAATCCTATGGACAACGAAGCTGTCCTCACCTGTCGTCGCTATACGGAATGCGACCACCTTTCCGATTTCAGCTTCTTTGTCCCTGGTGTTGATGTACACGAGAGAGGCGACGTGGATTTCCGGTTCCATTGATCCGGACAGAACCGTGTAGGGCCGGAAGCCGATCAGACATGGCGCAGCCAGTATCACACAGATTAGCACAACCAGAATGGATGATACGATAGCCAATTTTCCAGATATCCATGCAATAGCCTTCATAAAAAATATTCCTCCTGCTTCTTATAATTTGTTCTCTCCTATTATGGTAGATTTTTCTGATGCATCATTTTCCAGAACAGAAATTTTGCCTTTTCGGCCTGTCAGATACAAAACAATCATGCATACCCAGAACAATATCCATCCAACTCCGCCGGTACAAAACAGGCAGAACATGGTATATAGCAGATTGCAGTATGCTTCATAAGTGGCTTGTGCGTATCCCGTCTTCATGGAAAGCCACTCATTCAGAACCTCATTGGAAACCGGCGTGTCCGGATTGCAGAAGCCGGCATCAAACTGAATATTCTCATATATCACCTGCACATCTTCATTGTTTCCAACCAATATTAACCTTGCCAGTGTATCATACGGATTCAACTTCCCATCCCTCTTTTCCAGGTTCTCTTCTCCGATTCCTGACAAATACCCTTTTGTCCACGCATCGGCTAATTCTGCTGTTTTGTATACCGTAATCGGCATTGGCCATTCAAGTGCGCGGATTTCGCGCACATTCACGAGCTCATGAATTCCCAATTCATCCATACGCTCAGTCATATATTCCAGATTATCCCTGGCGTACCGTGCATCTGCGCTGAAATAACAAAAATAAAGCCAGCCGGATATTCCGGCCAAAAAGATAATAGCGCTTATCAGCGCGCTCACTTTCAAAAATCGTCTCATGGTTCGCACCCTCCTCTGCTTCCATTATGGGAAATCGACTGCCCCAAAAAAACAGCGGCCCCAGATATTCTGAAGTCCGCTGTGTTCTGCGTGTAGCTATTTCATTACTCTAAAACCGGATAAGCCTGACCGGATTCTTGTATTTTTGTGCCAGTTCGAAATTTTGTGCTGTGCCTCTCGATTTTCCATCCCAGAATGCGACAATGCCGCGATTGTTTGATTTCGCAATATACTGCTGCATTTCCTCGTTTCGTATCATACCGGCAATCTTCCCGTACTCATTCCATTTCGCAGGAAAGACCCTAAGGTCATAGCCCCGTTCCTTTGCATATTGCTCAGCCAGTGTATCTGCTCCCCTTGCTCCGCCGGAGACAATGACAACTTTCTGCTGCAGAGAAAGCAGGTAATCGAGGCTTCGCCGCATCAGATCGTAATCCCGAAACGTCCGCGAACCTGCCACAAGGCAGAAGAATGCTTCGCATTCCTTATCTTCGCACTCTGTGCATTCCGGATAGAGCGCCGGTCCGTCCTTTGCTATACAATATCTGCTCAACTTTTGCTCCCTCCCATCTCAACCAATCATATTGTATCATAAGTATGGGAAATGTCATTCGCAACAAAAAATTATGGGCTGCCATTGATGATATGCAACGAAAAAGGCACCCCAGCTGGATGCCTTTTCCTTTCGTCTCATTCACAGCAAATCAATGAAACTCGCCATTACGGTGTACATAGGTGCGATTGCAGTTACTCCGATGCTGTTCAGAATTTTGTCCCTTCCGGAAATTCGATCGTGATGACATCATTTGCCGTGATGGTGAACTCAAACATCCGCTCATTTCCAAATTCGATGTCCTGGATCCGCTTAATCAGCTTATCGCCTCCGGCTTTAATCTGCTCCAGGCGTTTATACTCCCTGAGCGTAGAAAGTGCAAAACAGGCATTTGCCATCTCAAGTATAAAAATAACAGCGCCGAATATATAGAACGTCAGGTTGTCCATAAACCAAATCTGTGATATCACAAACCAGAACATACACATTCCAGACTCGATATAATCCCCCCGACGGTAGAACACAGATCCCGTATGCAGAAATACTGCCTGAATCAGGAGCGAGAATACCATACCAAAGTTCTTCGTATATGCAGCTACAATAATCAATGCGATTGCTTCACCAATCAGACAGAATATCGCGTACAGGGAATGATGACATACCTCATCCTCGTGCATGCAGATCATCGCCTCGACTGCATTCTGCACTGCATTCCGGATTGCTTTGTTTCTTTCTTTTTCCATCATAATCTCCTTTCATCCCAAACCGACTACGTCGGAAGGGGGTTTTCTGACTGAAATGCATTTTCAAATAAGGGCAGACACAACGGATAATGCACAAAGGATAAGAATAATTGCTAAAGAAATATACTGCTTTTCTGTCTCAACGTGGGCAATCATCCAGATAAAAGCTATAGAAAATACGAGTATACCAAAAGCGACAAAAGCGATCATAATTATGTTTTTCTCCTTTCTTTTTGCGCGATACATAGCTTCGCGGCTCTCTCTTATTTTTTGAGTAAGGCGGTTTTTGTGGGAATACCGCAAAAATCGTTTTTGTACTATTATGGAGGAATTTTCAGTATCATCACGATCTCCTTCCTTACACAGCCACCTGTACGCCGTACTTTTCCTTATGATGCACGGCATAGTGGATCAGGTTCTTTGCTGAAATTGGCTTTCTCATCTGCACATGGTAATCCGGGATACTGCCGAACCTGCACTTAAACATGTTCTTATGATACAGTACCGGGACAACCGTTGCGTCACCCTGTATGTGGGATACATCCACTGCCCATGAATCCAGTCCGGTTGAGAACCGGATACCAAGCATATTCCAGGTGTACGGAATCCCTCTTCTCTGTAATTCGTTTTCCACTGCATTCATGTACTGTTCTGAATACATTGTATCTGCCATTTGAAAATCCCTCCTTGTAAACTGTTTTTGTATTTCTGTTTCCATTATGACAGAAATTTAAAATCTCTGCTTTTTCCAGAACCAGAAAATTAACAAAGCGTAAATTTCTAAATTTTTTCTAAAATAATCAGTTGAAACCTCGTTCGAGCCCTAGTTCCTCTGTGTATTCTGACTGCTGTTCCCTCTCATCCCGGTAGAATTGCCGGTCTACATCGTCCTGGAGCGTATTCTCCACCAGATGTTCTGCATGGTCATGCGGAATGCCTACCTCAACCGCAATCGCGATCAGTTCTACATCGGTCAGCCCGTTGTGCCTGCCATATTCCAGCATTGAACGAACCTTATCCTCATTCATTATCCGTTCCTGTTCCATCAGCAGGAAAAAAAACTCATCCCTAAACTGCTGTTCCCGGTCCAGTTTGTAAATAATTTCTTCTGAAAGAGAAGCTCTGCGCTCTTCTGTCATATTTCTCCGCCGTTCTTCCTCTATCTTCTGTCCGTTCGCTACCCGTTCTGCTCTTCGTTCATAATCCATTGGAATATCCCGATTGGATAGTTGTCTTCGGATCTCATTCCGGTCAAGCCCTTCTCTCATTCCTTCCCGCACTGCCGCGGTCAGTTCCCGAAACAATTCCTTTCGTTCTTCCATAAGCTGTTCCGGCTCCTTATGATCGTGTTTCTCCATATAAGCTGTGCTGGATGCCATGATCCCGTACTCTTCCCGGTAATCTTGAAACCTATCCTTAACGTGTTCTTCCAGTTCCATAAAATCTGCCATGTCTGATTCCCCTTTCTTCTATATTTAATACAAATATGGAAAGCTCCGTTACGAACAAAATCAGATCAGATGAGGAATTGCGCGAGCAACTGTAACACCATAATCATACTGAGAAGCACACACGAGACGACAAACGGAACACTGATCAGCGTGATCGGTTCTTTGCTTTCTTTGAGTGCCAGATCGAAACTCATCCGGCTTCGCATTACGAAAATGAAAAGCACGGCTGACGCCCCTATAAACAGGTATGGGATCTGATCGGAAACGCCGGGATATAACAGTACCGTTGCCTCCGTTAGGTTAAATGCCATATGTGCGATCACAGCAGGTAAAACATTCTGGAATTTGACTGCAAGCCATGCAAAGCACAGCCCCATCACAAAGGTATAAGAAAACTGATTCAGGCTCATATGGAACATGCCGAACAATGCGGAAGATGCAAAGATTGCCTTTGCAGTACCCGATTCCTCATAGCGGCTTAACACCAGACCACGGAAAAACAGTTCTTCTGTCGCAGGACCAAAGATACCAAACAAAAACAGTATGCATGCCGCAGGCGTCTCGTAAAACGCATCAAGCGATGTGCTTACAGCATCTCCTGACCAGGGCTGGGTCATGATAGACAGGATCGACGCAATTGGAATCAGGCAGATTCCGATCAGTGCAGACAGGATGCCGTCTCTTACACGGATTTTTTGCATATGCGGTCGATAGGTTCCCCTTGCAAAGGTAATCAGGATCGGAACCAGGAAAACTGATTCTGATATGATACATGTCCATACACTGTTAATTTCTTTGCCTGATATGCTAAGCGAAGCCAGTATGATAATCAGGCCGATCTCCAGTACGACTGCCACCAGGACAAACCAGGAAGACACTGTTTTTTCTTCATAATTCACAGCCACCACCCCCGAGCCAGAATCAGTACCAGTACCGCAGTACTGACCGTGTTTGACCAGTGTCCGGACGGGACATGAACTAGGCTGATTTTTTTTCTCCATGGAAAAAACAGCATGATTCCGCCTTCCGTCATCATATCCTGCAGCAGATGGATGCACACGCCATACAGAAACCCCAGCAGCCCGGCCCATACAATCCCTGACATGCCAAAGGCACCTGCCATACCAATGCAAAAAAGGATATACAGAAATGGGGTATGGAATAAGCCACGATGACCGAACACATGATGAATCAGCCCTGATACCGGCCCGAATACATGCCCGATCATGGATGATGGGATATCAATGTCAGGAAATAGTGTGCCAACGGCAGTACAGGCGGCGAAGACCACCGATCCGGCAAAGCCGGTACCAGCCAAATCAATAGTTCCCATATTCATAGCCGCAGCTGCGGCCACACCGGCGCATACGCCGGCTGCAATGTGTAACTTCCCTCTCACTTTCATCGCCTCCGTCTTAAGTATGGCGGATCAGCTGCGAAACAAAGTTTTCCAGAACAGAAAAACCCGCGCATTGCGCGGGTAATCTCATCGTTCTTCCATGGCGGGAGATTCCCGCCCGGACAACTCTTTTTCCAAAGATTCCGTCTCCTTCATCCCTTCTTTTGCCATCTCATTCAGAATATCTTTTCCTTCATGTGCGGTATCGAAATCCCGTGCAAAATCCGGGAACCGTTCTGTAATGGCTTCTTTTGTGGCATCTGTCACAAACTCCCAGATATCGTTGTAGTTTTCCCGTAAGAACTCTTCTCCCCTGTTTACGACCTCTTTCTGGAAACGCTGTGGATTCGTCTTTGCCAGGGATTTGAGATCTTTGACCGGATTGATTTCTCTTTGCGGAATCTCCTTCTTCAAGGCTTCCATACGCTCTCCTCTTGCGGCAATGGATGCAGACAAATCCTTTAGTTTCTGATTGCCTGCGTCTGCCAGCGCACCCAGTTCCTCATGTTTCCCTTTCTGGAAAAACTGAATGATCCGCCCAATCACAGGGATCTTCCAGTTCTCCTCCATGGAAGCCATCATCTTTTTAGCACGGGTAATGCTCTCTTTGTAGGACAAATATTCTTTTGTCTCTCTCTGCTGCTGCGCCTGCTGATACTGAAGATTTTTCTCTGGCGTAATTGCGTCTTTGACGGGCGATTCCGCCCTCATTTTACCGTTCTCATATACTGCCATCGTAATCCCTCCTTCGTATGATGGATATGGTGGATTTCATCAAAAACAAAATCATCCTTCTTCTCCCATTTCCCACATCGGATTCTGATCGAGTTTCCGGTATATTTCCGCTTCTGCGCATGAAAAGTATGGGGCTGTCCATATAAGGTTCCCAATGCCGCAGGTAATAGTGCCAAGAAGGGTCCAGCCGAGGAACGACAGATCAAACAGGAACATCTGCCACCGGTGTCCGTACATCAGGTTTTCCGATTCCCTTAAGATGTCCCTCCAGTCCATATTCGGACTGTCCGCCAGAACATAGGGAACCATCCGATAGGAATAGCTTTTCACAATGCCTGGGATGACAAGCAGCAGGCACCATAAAAACACGATGGCTTCTGATATGACTGTTGTCATCATGATATTAAGGAGATTCCTGCTTACTGCAATCTTCATCTCAGAAAAAGATGCCGGCTTTTCCGTATTGGTCAGGAAGAACCGGACACAGCCGATCTTTACCGCATTGAGGATCAGTATCGTGATCAGCACAACCGCGAACATTTCATACAGCGGAGCCTGCGGGATTCTGGGATAATACCAGTTACACTGTGCAAGCGACAGAAAAAATCCTACAAAGATACATTTTCCACGATTTCGCCGGAAAGCCTCCCGACCGGCCTGTTTCACCTCTTTGATATTCCACATTTCATTTTCCTCCAGTTTTTCTGATATCTACATTATGGAGAAACAGAAAAAGGGCGGAAAACCCGCCCATTTCTGACATTACTTTCGAATTTTACTTACAGCAAACCAGCCTCCTGCAATCACAGCGACAGATACAATCACCGCTACAACTGCTATGAATACAGAGTGGCCATCTGTCGTTTCCTCCTCGACAATCTCAGCTGTTTCCATGGTCTCCAGCAAGTCTTCCTCAGTCCATGTTTTTTCGCGCAGCACTAGCTTTACCGGTTCATCCTCTGTGATGTAGAACGTATTGTTCTGTAACTCGAACGCCTTGCCATCATCGGATTCTGCCTTTCCAAGCGTATACTTTCCGACAGGAAGTTCGGTTTCCGTATAGAATCCGTCAGAAGCCCGAAGAATCACTGTCTTCTTTTTATAGCCATCCTGATACAGGATGATGTTGATATCTGGGTCATCAAAGCTGCCGCCGGTTCCACCAAGCCGAATTACAACGGTCTGCATGATTTCCGGCTCTGTCTCAGCTTCCGATACTACTTCGATCTCCGTTTCAAACTCCGGAACATAATCCTGCCGGTAATCTTTGGAGTCCGTTTCCAAACCAGCTTCATCTTCGTTGCCAATATCATCCACATCCCATTCAATCGGTTCACCAGTAAACGGATCGGTTGGCTGTTCCTTTGCAAAGGTAGCGAAAGTTCCTAGAATCGAAAGGAATATTACTGTTACGACTACTTTGAAAAGTCTCATGATTTTAACCTCCTGACTTTAACTCCAAAAATTCCACCAGCCTTTGCCTTCAGTTTCAATGATAGAGGATGAATAACCAACCAGGCTGTCAGAAGTATGGTTTCCATTTGGATCATTCATGTAGATCTGATCGTTCGCTTCATCATATCCAGTCAGAACGACAAAATGTCCACCTGATGTAAGAATTCCGGGTCTGCAAGCCATGATTACTGGCCTTCCTTCCTGTAACGATGAAAAAACAGAATCGGAATCAATCTGCTCGCAATTGACACCATAATAATTCGCTACACTTGGAAAAATATCCCAGTTCTGTCCTGCGTTTGCTACATAGAATTTGTTGTAATCTCCATCGTTATTTGACGCAATGGTTTTAACCACCTCATCCGGTGTGATAATACCATCTTCATCATTTTCGTCAAGCCCGCACTGCAGATACGTGAGTACCATAGCAAGAGATGTGACCGAACTTCCGGATGAAGCAATTGTGCCGCTGCCAAACGGAATGGATGCCCAAGGGGATTCGGAGCCCTGTTCATAGTAAATAACCGGAAGTATTTCTGGCATATTCTCGTATGCAATAGATACTTCGGTTAGTCCTTCTGCCGGTTCTGTTGCAAACGCAGAGAATCCGCAAAGCAGAGAAAGGCAAACAGCCGTTGCCATCGTTTTTAATTTCTTCATGTTTTTTCCTCCTTAATTGAAACAACCAATATTTGATCTGATTATGAAAAACACAAATTTAGATAAAACCGAAGAAGCTGCCAGAGGAGAAATTCTCCCCTGGCATTCTTGTTAGTTCCAAAAACTCCACCAGCCCTTACCCTGTGATTTGATTGTAGAAAGTGTGTAACCATTCAGGCTATACGACGCATGACTTCCGTTCGGATCGTTCACATAGATGAGCCCTGTTGTAGCATCATAGCCAGTTAAAACAATGAAATGCCCGCCTGAGGTAAAGATACCAGGCTTACAGGACATAATGACCGGTCTTCCAGCCTGCAAGGAAGCGATGATAGAGCCCGAATTGATCTGTGCGCAATGGATTCCATAATAATTTGCTACATTTGGGAAAATATCCCAGCTCTGTCCAGAGCTTGATACATAGAATCTATTGTAGTTTCCACCGTTATGGGCTGCAATAGTCGCAACCACCTCATCCGGTGTAATAATAGCATCTGCATCGCTGACATCTGACCCACACTGTAAATATGTAAGAACCATGCCAAGTGATGTGACCGAACATCCAGATGAAGAAATCGTACCTCCTCCAAATAAGACAGATGCCCACGGAGATCCGGAACTCTGTGAATAGTAGACAATTGGTAAGCCGCCCTCGTAATTTAAGGAAAGGTTCGGGATAGTCAGGTTTGATACATCCACATTGATGCCCGAACTAACACCACTGACCAAAGTGGTCTCTGATAAGATACTTGGTTCCTCATCAGCTTCCGGGTGTTCAGAAAGATATGCGCGGATAAAGATGTTCATATTAATGTACATGCAACCGTTATAATAAGATTCGCCTCTGCTCCGATATTGAACTGTTGGGCTGGAACAGTCAATAGACATCACCGTTCCGTTTTCATTTCCGACATAGATCAGGGCATGATTATCATCGGTAGCTGAAGTCTGCATACCATGGAGGAGGATATCACCAGGTTGGATTTGGCCGTCCGAATATTCATAATAAGCGTCGTATTCAATTGCCAGATCTTTGAATGTTTCTGTTGTATAAATACGGCTATAAAAAACATTTTCCCATACGCGAGACGCATATCCAGAACAATCGTTTAAACCGCCGATAGTAAGTGGACTACCATGAGCGCTTTGGCTATATCCAATTTGACCGACATAGGTGAACGCTTTGACTAATGCTTGCAATCTCAGGTTTTTCGTATCCTCATCCCGAATCTGATCCATAACCGCCTTAATATGAGCAGCTATGGACGCTGTATTGACTGTTCCTGTTCCGCTTGACACTCCGTTTATCCCAGCGATCGTGTAACTAACCTGAATTCCATAAAGATCTTCCCAGTCATCCTCCAGCTTTGTGGCAGCGTCATCCATATTGTCATATGTCCATCCCTCAAATCCATCTGCTACCGATTTATCTACATGGATAATCCCCATGTCAATATCAAATAGATCTTCTGCTTTTTTAATCCGATCACTGATAACTTCTTGATCAAGAGCAGCTTTGTAATAAGTACCTATGCTTTCTACTTTATCTTTGTATAAATCATGATTATTCTCCCGCTCTGCTTTTGTGATATGATATACTAATCCATATACAACCAGTTTCAAGTGTCCGCCACAGTAATATCCGGTATGGGTACCCTTACAATTATGTGTAAACCTGTATTTTAAAATGGTATATGAACAATCTTTTTCTCCATCATGATGGTCATGATCAACATCAACATAAACATACACCGTAAAACTATGTGACGATTTAGATATTACTTTGTACCCTGAATCTGAACCATCGCAATATCCATCCAGATAATTGCTTGCGCCTTTGGTAACTGACGAACCGCTAAGGCAGTGTCCTGAGCCACTGCCAATGAACTCAACATCCCAACAATCAGGATTATGGTCAATCGCCTCATAAAATTGATCCGTCGTTGCGTCTGGAACATTACATGCCCATTTATCAGCATCAATTTCTGCTGCTGGCTGCACCACATCAATTCGTGATTCTGAAGCGCTTGGATAGTAAAGGTAATTTCGATCAGTGTCGTTATAATAGAAGCCACTGTAAGACATACATCCGTAGCCGCCATGATCCGTATCTGTACACATCTGAGCTTCGTAAAGCACCTGGTTGATCGCGCTTTCCTGCTCTGTTTCAATATTAGCCTGTGCTTCTTCCGATACTTCTGTTATCAAAGCTTCGCCCGTAACAATGGCATAATATCCATAATATCCTTTTCTTTCATCCGAAATAAACTCAAATGTAACGGTATCTCC